>JACPVA010000018.1 GCA_016191995.1 Burkholderiales bacterium
CGGCGCGCCGGTGGAGGCCGACCGGCTGCCGGCGCCGGCCGACGCCACGGCGCTCGCTGCCGCGCCCGACCCCGGCTTCGGATTCTTCGACGATGCCCCGGGGGCGCCGCCTGCGCCCGACGCCGCTGCGCCATCCGCGCCGGCGCGCCCGGCCGCGCTCGCGCGCCAGGACGCACGTCCGCTGCCGGCTGGCGAGGCCGGCACGCTGCGCGTCTCGGTCGAGAAGGTCGACCAGCTGATCAACCTGGTCGGCGAGCTCGTCATCACGCAGGCAATGCTGGCGCAGAACGGCAAGGCGATCGAGGCCGGGCTGCCGCAGCAGTTCGCCGCCGGCCTGGCGGACCTCGAGCGCAATACGCGCGAGCTGCAGGAAGCGGTAATGTCGATCCGCATGATCCCGATGTCGCTCGTCTTCAACCGCTTCCCGCGCATGCTGCGCGACCTCGCCGGGCGCCTGGGCAAGAAGGTCGAGCTGGTGACGCAGGGCGAGTCCACCGAGCTCGACAAGGGGCTGGTCGAGAAGATCACCGACCCGCTGACGCACCTGGTGCGCAACAGCTGCGACCACGGCATCGAGTCGCCCGAGGAGCGCCGCGCGGCGGGCAAGCCGGCGCACGGCACGGTGACGCTGGTAGCCAGCCACCAGGGCGGCAGCGTCGTCATCGAGGTGCGCGACGACGGCCGCGGGCTGAACCGCGCCAGGCTGCTGGCCAAGGCGCGCGAGCGCGGCATTGCCGCCCACGATTCGCTGAGCGACCAGGAGGTCTGGCAGCTGATCTTCGCCCCCGGCTTCTCGACGGCCGACGCGGTGACGGACGTTTCCGGCCGTGGCGTTGGCATGGACGTCGTCAAGCGCAACATCGCGGCGCTGAACGGTTCGGTCGAGATCGACTCCGCCGAGGGCTGCGGCATGTGCGTGCGCGTGCGGCTGCCGCTGACGCTGGCGATCATGGACGGCATGAGCGTGGCCGTCGGCGACGAGGTCTACATCGTGCCGCTGGCGGCGGTGCTCGAGTCGTTCCAGGTCGCCGGCGACACCATGCGCACGATCGGCGGCCACGGCCGCGTCGTGCAGGTGCGCGAGGAGGTGCTGCCGGTGGTCGACCTCGAGCAGCGGCTGCAGGTGCCGCGCGCCGGCGCCACACCCGACGGCCGCATCATGGTCGTGGTCGAGGCCGAGGACGGCCGCGCCGCGCTGCTCGTCGACGAGCTCGTCGGCCAGCAGCAGGTCGTGGTCAAGAACCTGGAGGCCAACTATCGCCGCGTGCGCGATGTCTCGGGCGCGACCATCCTCGGCGACGGCCGCGTCGCGCTGATCCTCGATACCGGCTCGCTCGTGCGGCGCGCACGTCGCCAGCCCATGCCCCCCGACCGGAGCCTGCCTTGAAGCCCTTGCACGAACACGACCGCATCCTGCTGGGCGCGATCGCCGCCATCGGCGCCGCCGCGCTCGCCTATGCCACGGTCCACGGCGCGCTGGTTCCGGTCGCGCTGCTCGCGGCGGGTCTGCTCGCGGCCGCCGGCGGCAGCGCGCTGCGCTCGCAAGGCGGTGCGGCGAGCCGGGTCGCGCTGCCGGTGCTGGGCATGGCGATGGCGGCGCTGCTGATCCACGCCGCGCAGGGGCGTGCCGAGGCGCACCTGGCGGTCTCGGCGCTGCTGGCCTGCACGATCGTCTACCGCCAGACGGCGCCGGTCCTGGCCGGCGCGGGCGCGATCGGGCTGCACTACCTTGCCTTCGGACTGGCGGCGAACCCGGGATGGGGGCCGGTCGTCTTCGCCGAGCCGGGGCTGCGCGCGCTGCTCGAGCACGCTGCGTATACCGGCGTGCAGGCGCTGATCCTGGTCCAGCTCGCGCAGCGCGCACGCCACGACCACGCCGCCGCCGAGTCGCTCGGCCGCGTCGCCGACGCGCTGGTCGGCGACGACGGCGGCATCGACTTCGCCGCCGCGCGCCACGCCGCCGGCAATGCGCGCGCGCCGTCGACGCTGCGCATGCTCGACGCGCTGGCGCGCATCGAGCGGTCGGTGGCCGCCGTGCGCGCCGGCAGCGAGGGCATCGCCACCGCGTCGCACGAGATCGCGCAGGGCAACGCCGACCTGTCGGGCCGCACCGAGCAGGCCGCCGCCAGCCTGCAGCAGACCGCCAGCTCGATGGAGCAGGTCGCCGGCACCGTGCGCCAGAGCGCCGACGCCGCCGCGCAGGCGGCGCAGCTCGCCAGCCGTGCCTGCGGCGTGGCCGAGCGCGGCGGCCAGGTCGTCTCGCAGGTCGTCTCGACGATGCACGAGATCGACGCCAGCGCGCGGCGCATCGCCGACATCATCGGCGTCATCGACGGCATCGCCTTCCAGACCAATATCCTGGCGCTGAACGCCGCCGTCGAGGCGGCGCGCGCCGGCGAGCAGGGCAAGGGATTCGCCGTCGTCGCCGGCGAGGTGCGCAGCCTGGCGCAGCGCAGCGCCGACGCCGCACGCGAGATCAAGTCGCTGATCGGATCCAGCGTCGAGCGCGTCGCCGCC
>JACPVA010000019.1 GCA_016191995.1 Burkholderiales bacterium
AGCTGCGAATCCCGGCATCGCGCCAGCCGCCGCCGAGGCCGGCGTCCCGGCTGCCACCGCGATCGCCGCCGCCGCGCCGGGATCGGCGTCGGCACCGCGCGTGCCGGCCGCCGCCGCGGCCTGCGGCGCGCCGGCGCCGAGCAGCCCCGGCGGCAGGTCCTTGGCGCGCACGAGCTGCGCCGGCGCCATCACGGTCAGCCAGTGGCAGATATTCTCGAGCTGGCGCACGTTGCCGGGATAGTCGAACGCGACCAGCCGCGCCATCGCCTCGTCGTCGATGCGCTTGGCCTCGACGCCGAGCTCGCGCGCGCTGCGCGCGAGGAAGAATCGCGCCAGCATCGGGATATCCTCGCCCCGCTCGCGCAGCGGCGGCAGCCGCAGCCGGATCACGTTCAGCCGGTGATAGAGGTCCTCGCGGAATGCGCCGTCGCGAACGCGCCGCTCGAGGTCCTGGTGCGTGGCGGCGATCACGCGCACATTGGCCTTCAGCGGCTGGTGGCCGCCGACGCGGTAGTACTGGCCGTCGGCGAGCACGCGCAGCAGCCTGGTCTGCAGCTCGAGCGGCATGTCGCCGATCTCGTCGAGAAACAGTGTCCCGCCCTCGGCCTGCTCGAAGCGCCCGCGCCGCATCGCCTGCGCGCCGGTGAAGGCGCCGCGCTCGTGGCCGAACAGCTCGCTCTCCAGCAGGTCCTTCGGGATCGCCGCGGTATTGATGGCGACGAAGGCGCCCGCGGCGCGCGGGCTGTGGCGGTGCAGCGCGCGCGCCACCAGCTCCTTGCCCGATCCGCTCTCGCCGGTGATCAGCACCGTGACCTGGCTCTGGCTCAGCCGCCCGATGGCGCGGAAGACATCCTGCATCGCCGGCGCCTGGCCGAGCATCTCGGGGACCTCGGCCGCAGCCTGCTCGGCCTCGGCCTCGCGCAGGCTCTCGTCGACCGCGCGCCGGATCAGCTCGACCGCGCGCGGCAGGTCGAAGGGCTTGGGCAGGTATTCGAAGGCACCGCCCTGGAATGCCGACACCGCGCTGTCGAGGTCCGAGTACGCGGTGATCACGATCACCGGCAACCCCGGCAGGCGCTCCTTGACCTGGCCCAGCAGCTCGACGCCCGACATGCCGGGCATGCGGATATCGCTGACCAGCACCTGCGGCGCATCGCCGTCGTCCAGCGCCGCGAGCACCTCGCGCGCGCTGGCGAAGCTGCGCACCGGCAGCTGCTCGCGCGCCAGCGCGCGCTCCAGCACGAAGCGGATCGAGGGGTCGTCGTCGGCGATCCAGATCGGTCTCATGCGCGGGGGCGGGCTCGTCGTCGTCAGGGCAGCGGGATCAGGATCCGGAATACGGTACGGCCAGGTGCGCTGTCGCATTCGATCGTGCCCAGATGCTGCTGCACGAAGGTCTGCGCCAGCGTCAGCCCGAGGCCGCTGCCGCCTTCGCGCCCCGACACCAGCGGGACGAAGATGCGTTCGCGGATCGCCTCGGGCACGCCGGGCCCGTTGTCCTGCACATGCAATTCCAGTGCCAGCCGGTAGCGCTGGCGCCCGACGGTGAGCTGGCGCGCGATGCGGGTGCGCAGCACGATCTCGGCGTCGCCGCGCGCGAGCCGCCCGCCATGCGGCGGCGCGCCCGGCTCGGCCAGCGCCTGCGTCGCATTGCGAACGACGTTGAGCACGGCCTGGATCAGCTGCTCGCGGTCGCCGCGGAACTCGGGGATCGAGACATCGTAGTCGCGCACGATGCGCAGCCCGCGCGGAAACTCCGCCAGCACCAGCGCGCGCACGCGCTCGCAGATCTCGTGGATATTGACATCGCCGACGACCTGCGCCCGGCGCTGCGGCGCGAGCAGCCGGTCGACCAGCGCGTGCAGGCGGTCGGCCTCGTGCACGATGACGCGCGTGTACTCGGCGAGCGCGCGGTCGCCGAGCTCCATCTCCAGCAGCTGCGCCGCGCCGCGGATGCCCCCCAGCGGGTTCTTGATCTCGTGCGCGAGGTTGCGCAGCAACTCCTTGCCGGCCTGCGCCTGCCCGATCGCGCGCTCCTCGCGGTCGGCGCGCGTCTGCTGCTCGATCTCGATCATCTCGACCATCACGCAGCCGGGCCAGTCGGTCTGCGAGACGATCACGTGCACCGGCAGCTCGGTATGGCCGGGGCCGAATGCCGGGGCGCGTTGCAGCACGGCGTCGAAGCGGCTGCACGCGACCTCGGCCGCGCCGACCGCACGCAGCGTGTCGGCCAGGGCCCGCGGCTCGGTCAGCAGCTCGCTGACGCGGCCCCGCTGCAGGGCACGACGCGCCACGCCGGTGCGGTCCTCGAGCGCGGCGTTGGCGAAGCGGCAGCGGCCGTCGGCGTCGGCAACGGCGACCATCGTCGCGAGCTGGTCCAGCGCGGTGAGGTCGGCCGTCTCGAACGGCGCGGCGGCCGACGGCATCAGCGCGGCGCTCGCCGGCACCGGCGTCGCGGGCAAGGCGGGCGAGGCCGCAGTCAGGGCAGGCGCGGCGGCGGGCAACGCCGGCGCCGCGGGGCCGGCATCGTCGGGCGCGGTCCGGCGGGGGGATTCCCGGGGCCGGCCCGCGCGCGTCACGACCCGAGCTTGTCGAGCTCGCGCTGCAGGGCGGCGATGTCGGCCTCCTTGCGCGCGATCGCGGCCTTCATCTCGGCCACGCGGTCGAGGTAGCGCTGGTAGTTGCGCTCGTCGCCGCGGCGCTCGGGCTGGCCGTCGTTGAATTCGCGCCTGAGATCGGACAGCGCCGCCTGCTCGCGCTGCAGTTCCTCGCCCAGGATGCGGCGTGCATCGGCGTCGCGCGCGCGCTGCGCCTGCGGCTCGATGCGCGCGTCGCCGCGCGCCGCGGGCGCCGGCGCAGGCTTGGCGTCGGCGGCGGCCGGTGCCGGCCTCGGCTGCGTCTGCACGATCGTCAGCGGCGCGCCCTCGATGCGGCGGCAGCCGCGCTCGGCCGCCTGCTGCGCCGTGAGCTGGTCGGTATACAGCACCGGCGTGCCCGGGCAGCGGTAGACCGGCTTGGCCTCCTGCGCCGCCACCGGCGGTGTTGCCGCGATCAGCGACATCGCCGCCAGCATGCCGAGCGCGGCCCGCAGCCCCGGCACGCGGCGCGCCGCTGGCGCGTCCGCCGCGCCGACCCGATTCGCCGCCGGCGCGCTGCGCGCCGGCCCCGCTGACGATGCCGTTTGCCTCATGCGGCGATTGTGGCGCCGAATGCGCGCGCGGGGACGGCGCACCCTCCCCGCGCGATCGCCCGATGAAAGGGGCGACGACCCGCCATTACAGCGAGTAGTACATGTCGAACTCGATCGGATGCGTGGTCATGCGAAAGCGCGTGACCTCCTGCATCTTGAGCTCGATGTAGGCGTCGATGAAGCTGTCGGTGAAGACGCCGCCCCGGGTCAGGAAGCCGCGGTCGGCGTCCAGGTGCTCCAGCGCCTGGTCCAGGCTCGAGCAGACGGTCGGGATCTTGGCATCCTCCTCCGGCGGCAGGTGGTACAGGTCCTTGCTCGCCGCCTCGCCCGGGTGGATCTTGTTCTCCACCCCGTCCAGGCCGGCCATCAGCAGCGCCGCGAAGGCCAGGTAGGGATTCGCCGTCGGGTCGGGGAAGCGCACCTCGATGCGCCGGCCCTTGGGGTTGGCGACATACGGGATGCGCACCGACGCCGAACGGTTGCGCGCCGAGTACGCGAGCTTGACCGGCGCTTCGAAGCCCGGCACCAGCCGCTTGTAGCTGTTGGTGCCGGGGTTGGTGATGGCGTTCAGTGCGCGCGCATGCTTGATGATGCCGCCGATGTAGTACAGCGCGAACTCGCTCAGCCCGGCATAGCCGTCGCCGGCGAACAGGTTCTTGCCGTCCTTCCACACCGACTGGTGCACATGCATGCCGCTGCCGTTGTCGCCGACGACCGGCTTGGGCATGAAGGTCACGGTCTTGCCGTAGGCCTGGGCGACGTTCCAGATGATGTACTTCTGCAGCTGCAGCCAGTCGGCACGCTGCACCAGGGTGCTGAACTTGGTGCCGATCTCGTTCTGGCCGGCGCCCGCCACCTCGTGGTGGTGGACCTCGACCGGGATGCCCATCTGCTCGAGCAGCAGGCACATCTCCGAGCGCATGTCCTGGAAGCTGTCGACCGGCGGCACCGGGAAGTAGCCGCCCTTGACGGTCGGCCGGTGGCCCATGTTGCCGCCCTCGAAATCCTTGCCGGTGCTCCAGGCGGCTTCCTCCGAGCCGATCTTGACGAAGCAGCCCGACATGTCGGCGCCCCACTGGACCTGGTCGAAGATGAAGAACTCGGGCTCGGGTCCGAAGTAGGCCGCATCCCCCAGCCCCGAGGCCTTCATGTAGGCCTCGGCGCGCTTGGCCAGCGAGCGCGGGTCGCGCTCGTAGGGCTTGCCGTCGCCGGGCTCGATGACATCGCAGGTCAGCAGCAGCGTCGGCTCTTCGTAGAACGGGTCGATATTGGCGGTATTCGGGTCCGGCATCAGCAGCATGTCGGAGGCCTCGATACCCTTCCAGCCGGCGATCGACGAACCGTCGAAGGCGTGGCCGGAGCTGAACTTGTCGTCGTCGAAGTGCGACACCGGCACGGTCACATGCTGTTCCTTGCCGCGCGTGTCGGTGAAACGGAAGTCGACGAACTTGACCTCGTTGTCCTTCACCATCTTCATCACGTCGGCGACTGTCTTGGCCATCGGGCTCTCCTGGGGGGTTTCGTATTCGCGGTTTCGGTTGTCGGGGGATGCGGACATGCGGTGAACCTGGCGCCGCGTCATTGCCGCGGCCGCATGCACCGATGCCGTGCCACCCAATCTAGCAGAAAGCGTGCCCGCGGCGGTCTTGCGCCGTTCGACGCGCCGGCAAGCGCGGTCCGCCGGATGCACCATGACAGGTCATTCGAAATCACCATCATGGTGCGGCCTGCGCGATTTCATCGCACCAATTCGGGGCCTGTTGCGGCTCCCAGCGCCGCCAGCCCGGCGCGCAGCGCCTCGTAGGCCGGGATCGCCGCCTCGGGCGCGCCCTTGACGCCGAGCTCGATATGCCGGCCCCATTGCGGGTGGTCGACGCTGGGCAGGCTGAAGACGCGCACGCCGGGGAAGCGCGCCTGGACCTCCTCCATCAGCGGCGCCAGCGCCGACTCCATCGTCCCGAGCACGATCACCGAGCGCTCGACCGGCCGCGCCGCGCCGGCGGCCAGCTCGGCATACCAGTTGTCGAGCACCCACTCGATCATCGGCCAGGCCATGACCGGGAATCCCGGCACGAAGTGGACATGGCCGACGCTGAAACCCGGAATGCGGTTGAACGCGTTGGGGACGATCCGCGCACCCTGCGGAAACTCGCCCATCTCGAGCCGGCGCCGGTTGTCGGGCCGCTCGGGGTCGAAGGGCTGGCCCTGTTCGGCCGCCATCTCGCGCATGCGCTGCACGATCAGCTCGCGCGCCTGCGGGTGCAGCGCGAGCGGCACGCCGAGCGCCGCCGCCGCCGCCTGGCGCGTGTGATCGTCCGGGGTGGCGCCGATGCCGCCGCAGCAGAAGACCAGGTCGCCGCCGGCGAAGGCCTCGCGCAGCGCCGCGGTCAGGCGCGCGCGGTCGTCGCCGACGATGCGCGCCCAGGCCAGCGCCAGCCCGCGCGCGCCCAGGATGTCGATGCAGCGCGCGAGGTGCTTGTCCTGGCGCTTGCCGGACAGGATCTCGTCGCCGACGATGATCAGGCCGATATCCATCGCGCAGCTCCGGTTCATGCGCGCGCCGGCGCGTCGCCGGCCGCGGCGGGGGGTGCATCGTCGCCGTGCGCGCGGCCGGGACGGCCATCGGCCGGCGGCTCGCTGCCTCCAGTGGGCGTGCCGGCGCCCGGCGGCGCTTCGGCGACGACCTCGGAGCTGGCCGCCGGGGGCAGCCGCAGCGGCGCGCCGGGCGCCGCCGGCATGGCCGGCGCCTCGGCGGCGCGCAGCGCCTGCAGCTCGGCCAGCGCATAGTGCGCGAACCACGCGGCGGCGAATGCGAAGACCAGCGTATAGAGCCACACCGACACCAGCAGCAGCAATGGCGCCAGCACCAGCGTCGCCGCGCCGGCCGCCCACAGCAGCGTCGGCACCGCCCCCATGTAGCCGGAGACGACCCCCATCGCCAGCAGCGGGCTGCGGTGCGCGGCCAGGATGCGCCGCCGCTCGTCGGCGCTGGCATGCGCCGACAGCACCTCGTAGGAGAAGATGCGGTAGGTCAGCCAGCCCCAGACCAGCGGCGGCAGCACCAGCGCCACCGGCGGCAGCAGCCACAGCGGCAGGCTCAGCGCCAGCAGCGCGAGCGCGACGACGGTCGACGCGAGCGACCAGGCCCAGACCCGCCACCACGCTGCACCCTCGCGCCGCTGCAGGGCGGGAAAGCGCCGCCGCGCGACCAGGCCGACGATCGCCGGCGTCATCAGCATCGCCACCAGCGCCAGCGCCAGCACGACCATCAGCGGCACCGCCAGCGCGAGCAGCAGCACCGGGGCGATCCACGTGCGCAGCGCGCCCAGGCCGGCGAGGTCGAGCCAGTCGAGCGCGGCCCGCGCCCAGGGCCAGCCCTCGAGCGTCGCGCGCACGGCCTGCACCATCGCGTCGCCCTGCCACCAGGCGAGGCCGCCGACCAGCAGCGCCGCGATCATCACCGGCGCGACCGACCACAGCACCAGCTGCGGGTGCAGGCAGTACGCCGCCGCGCGCCAGAACGCGTCGAGCACGGCCCTCATCGGCGCACGCTCAACGGCGGTCGCCGCCGAGCACGGCGTCGAGCAGCCCGCCGCCAGCGCCGAAACCGCCCAGCACCGAGCCCTCGCCCTGCTGGCGCCCGCCGGCCTGCGGCGCGGCGGCGAAGACGCGCGAGGCCAGGCGCGAGAACGGCAGGCTCTGCAGCCAGACCGACCCCGGCCCGCTCAGGCGCGCGAGAAACAGCCCCTCGCCGCCGAACAGCGCGGTGCGGACCTTGCCGACATACTCGATGTCGAAGTCGACCCCGGTCGTGTAGGCGACGATGCATCCGGTGTCGACGCGCAGCGACTCGCCCGCGGCCAGCTCGCGCCGCAGCAGCGCGCCGCCGGCGTGCACGAAGGCCAGCCCGTCGCCGTCGAGCTTCTGCATGATGAAGCCCTCGCCGCCGAAGAAGCCCACGCCGAGCCGGCGCTGGAACGCGATGCCCAGCGCGACCCCGCGCGCCGCGCACAGGAAGGCATCCTTCTGGCAGATCAGCGTGCCGCCGAGCTGGCGCAGGTCCATCGGCACGATCCGCCCCGGGTAGGGGGCGGCGAAGGCGACGCGCCGCTTGGCCGGCGACTCGTTGGTGTAAACGGTCGTGAACAGCGATTCGCCGGTCACCAGCCTCTTGCCGGCACCGAGCAGCTTGCCCAGCAGCCCGCCCTGCGACGCCGAGCCGTCGCCGAAGATGGTGTCCATCGCGATGCCCGACTCCATGAACATCATGCTGCCGGCCTCGCCGATCGCCGCCTCGCCCGGGTCGAGCTCGATCTCGACGAACTGCATCTCGTCGCCCCGGATCTCGTAGTCCACCACGTCCATGCCCATCGTCGACCCCTGCCGCGGCGCGCCTCGCGCCTGATGTGGAAGTTGGCGCGATGGTAACGGCCGCGCGTGTCGCATCTGGTTGCAAGGGCTGCGGCGGTCGCACCCAGAATGGCACGATGGATCAAAGCACCGTCGCCCTGCTTTCCGCCGCCGCCGCGCTGGCGGCCGCCGCGCTGGCGGTGCTGCGCGCCGGCACGCGCC
>JACPVA010000152.1 GCA_016191995.1 Burkholderiales bacterium
CGCACGCTCGATCTGGTCGAACGACTGGCCCTGGTTCAGGCCCTGTTCGTAGATCGCCTGCGCACGCGGCACCTCGGCAGCCCGACGGGTCAGGACCTTGATGCCCGCGCGGATCTTGCCGCCCGTGGGCAGGCGGGGCGTTCCGTTTGTACCGTTACCCAGCAGGGTCGGCAGAGCGGTGGGCCCGCCGTGCAGCACGACGGCGGGCCGTGGATCGGAGGATGGTGAAGAGGCCATCAGCGTTCCTCGGTGGGCGTCGGGGGATTCCGACGAACCATCGTCCCGCCTCGACCCGTGCTTTCAACCCCGGGTGCCGTCCGGATGCCATGATGCGACTCGGTCCGCACGCCATGGTCCCGTGCAATCGCATCGCCCGAACCCGCCCCTTTCATGCAAGCCGAGTCGCCCTCAAGCCCACAAGACAGCGCAGACATAGACGACGAGGAACTGCGGCGGGTACTCGCCGCCTCCGAGGCCTTCGACGATGATCTGCTTGCACTGCTTCGAGCCGGTTGGAACATGTCGTCCCGACGCTCGACCATCTGTCTGGCCTTCTGTCGTTCGGCGATCGAGCATGCGATCGCGCAGCGGGTCCTGATCGAAGCCGGCCTGACGGGAACCGCACTCAGCCTGATCCGCCTGCAGTTCGAGGCGGTTGTCCGTGCCGCCTGGGTGCTTCACGCCGCCAAGGAGGACTGGCTGGACAAGTTCTCCGCGCCGGTGCCGGACGGCGAACTCTCGGAACCCCAGATGGGGCCACCGATCCCCGCCATGATCGATGCCATCGGCGCGGTCGCCGGCCCGGCGGCCACCGAGCTGAAGCGACTGCATGGCACCGTCAAGGTGATGCACTCGTTCGTGCACGGTGGTGTCCACCTGGTCGTCCACGCCCTGCGTGGCTACCCGGCAGGAAAGCTGACGTCCGTGCTTCAGAACCGCAACCTGCTCTCGCTGATGCTGGCCAACGTGATCGTGATCGTCAGCCAGGATCCCGGCCTGCGGGGTTCGGTCGGACGGTTGTCGGGCCTGCATGCGGCCTGCATGCCGCCGCTCCAGCGGTGAGCCTCGTCGAGGGGCCGGGCAGGACCGGCATGGCCTCGCCAGGCAACCACAGCCAGGACCTCGGCCGGGCGTTCTCGAATGCCCTTCTCTTGGCACCCTGTTCGGCCTCGCCCATGAAGCCGCTGACGACATGGAGGTCGACCGGCGCCGCGCCCACGTCCAGCAGGATTGCATTTGCGAACCCGGCCACCGATCGCGCGTCGTACCGCATGGGCTTCACGAACCGCCGCCCCTGCGCCACCAGCGCTCGAACCAGCGGCGCCTCGTGCACACCCTCCAGCGGAATCCACTCCTCGCTGGTCAGCATCAGGCTGGCGAGGTCGACCTCGTAGGTGTGCTCTCGGCGTGCCCGGATAAGCGCCGCCAGCATCAGACGCAGCCCTCGCCCTCCGTCCGAGTCGAGCGCCTCGAAGAGCGGCGCGAAGCGGCGCTGCACCCGCGCCCAGGTCCGCGCGTCTGCCAGCAAGGGTACGTCCGGCATGTGGCGGATCCAGATTCGCGCGCCAGCGGGCGCCGACTCCCAGCCCTTGAGCTCGCCCAGCACCACCGCCAGCGGCTGTCGACCGTCGTGCGGCTGCAGCACCGACAGTCGGGCTCGGCGCCGTTCAGCCTGCTCGGCCTTCGCGGTCTCGCTGAAGGCTTCCGGCACGTACAGCCGGTTCGACAGCGGCTCGCCCTTCACCTGGATCGCCTCGGCGGCCTGCATCAGGTACTTGTGAAGTACCGCCTGGTTGCGCTTCCCGGCCATTGCCGGTGACCAGCGGTTGAAGCCGGCCCGCTCGAACAGGAAGTGCATCAACGCCCGCAGGCTCATCCGGCGACGGGTGCGGCCGACCTCCGACGGCTCGGCAGGCTCGCGGCTCACCCCCGCCCGCCCGGGAACACGCGCCCACGGGAAGTCCACGTGCAGTTCCACCCGTGCCGGATCCAGCTGGACAACGGCCTCGCCGACCAGTTCGCCCAGGCCCGACATCGCAGGCCCTGGCTCGTAGCTCGGGCAGGCGGGGTGGTGCCGGTCCCCGGTATCGGGCATGCGCTTGATCTGGAAGTGGCGATGAAAGGCGACGTACATCTCGACGCCGCCGGCCACGCACAGGCACCGCGGCCGACCCGGCGCCTCGTAGGCCTGGGCCAGCAGGTCCTGCAGCTGCGGGTCGTCGGCGTCGACCACGCGCCCGCCGATCGCAAAGCGCTGCCCGTCCACCCCCGTCTCCTTCCCCGACTCCATCGCCGTTGCAGCCCTTCAGCGGGCGCGCCGTGTCATGCCAGCTCCTCGAGGACCTTGGCGAGCTCGGGTCGCGGCCTCGGCAGTTGCTCGCGCACGGCGCTTCGATCGGCGATGCCCAGCACCAGCCCGACCTGATCCTCGTCGGCGCCACGCTCGTACATCCGCGACATCAGGGTCAGCCGGGCCGACTGCGTGCACAGGCCAGGTATGTCGGCTTGGCGGAAGATCTTGCGGTAGATCTCCAGCAGGGGACGGCAGACGTAGCGGTTCTGGCCCTCGCCTCCGTTCGGCGTGATCGGATAGACCTCGCCCTCCGCGCCCAGGAACAGCGGGCCGTGCCGATCCAGGCCGCGCCAGTGCTCGGCGGCGCCAAGACCTTGGCCGGCACGGAGCCGCTCGTCGAGGTAGGCGCCGAGCGCCTCGTCGAGACGCCGGTGGTTGAAGAACAGCGGCCGGTCCCTGCCGTTGATCGCGACATCGGCGCGCACCCTCGACTCTCGCCGCACGCTGCCGTCCTCGAGCAGGTAGTCGCCCACCGTCAGGCGCGCGACCTCCAGCGGGCGCAGGCCGGTCGCGAAGGGCATGTAGTAGAGCGCCAGGTCGTGCAGCGGCCGCGTGGATCGGCTGCGCACGCGGCGCGCCCCGAGATCGACCTCGTCGGGATTGAGCACACGGGCTTCGCGCTGGGAGCTCACCTGCGCGGGGTCGAAGTGTTCCAGCGCCTGGAGGATCGCGTCCCGGTGCATGCGCAGGCGCTTCACGAAGGCGGCGCTGCTCTCATGCAGGCCATCGACGCCGACCACCTGCGTGAGCTGGACCGCCAGCCCCTTGATGCGCCGGTCGACGGCCGACCGCGACAGCCCCCATCGCTGCGCCACGGTCGCATAGGCATCGCCTTCGATCACCTCGCGCAGCATCTGGATCGTCTGTTGCGCCTGCGCGCGATCACCGTCAGCATCTCTCTGTGCGTGTTCGGTGGTCATTCCAGCCTCCTGTGGTCGGGCCTCGATGACCGCCAAGCTTCCGCCCGGCTCGGTCGGATCGGCAATCCGCCAGCCGGGGTCCCCGGACAGGGTGACATCGGGCTTCCCCCGTTCAGGCGACCGGCCCCGGAGCGGGCATGCGGCGTCGTCGGACGGCTTCATTGCGCAACTCCCTGTTGCGCGATCCAGCGGCGGATGTCCTCTGCGCGCCAGACAGTCACGCGCTCGGACAACTTCACCGGCTCCGGAAACGTGCGCGCATGCACGCGTCGCCACAGCGTGGACTTGGAGATGGGGACGAAGGACAGCACCTGCGGCTGGCGCAGGAAGCCGGTGTCCGGCAGCGCAGCGACAGGCGCTGCGGCCGGGGTATCCGCCGACGGGGCGGCGGGAACAGGAACGCGGGGCATGATCGGCCTCTCATCGGCATGCAGCCGGCAAAGGTCATGACCTGCTCTGCGACGACGGCGCTCGGTCAGGAAACGCGCCAGCCGCCCGGGAACGCTCGACTC
>JACPVA010000153.1 GCA_016191995.1 Burkholderiales bacterium
AGCCGGCGCGGCCGCCCCCGGCGCCGGCGCGACGGCGCTGCGCGCGCGCTGCAGCTTCCAGTCCTCGTAGCCACCGGCGTATTCGCGCCAAAGCCCCGGCCGGCCGCCGAACGCCGGGTCGCCCTCCCAGGCGATCGTGCTGGTGACGACATGGTCGAGGAAGCGCCGATCGTGGCTGACGAGGAAGACGGTGCCGTCCCAGCCCTGCAGCAGGTCCTCGAGCAGCTCGAGCGTCTCGATGTCGAGGTCGTTGGTCGGCTCGTCGAGCACCAGCACATTGGCCGGCAGCGCGAACAGCCGCGCCAGCAGCAGCCGGTTGCGCTCGCCGCCCGACAGGCTGCGCACCGGCGAGCGCGCGCGCTCGGGGGCGAACAGGAAGTCGCCGAGGTAGCTCATCACATGCTTGCGCTGGCCGGCGATCTCGATCCACTCGCCGCCCGGGGCGATCGTCTCCGCCAGCGACGCCTGCGGGTCGAGCACGCTGCGCAGCTGGTCGAAGTAGGCGATGCGCAGGTTCGTCCCGCGCCGCACGCTGCCGGCGCTGGGCGCGAGCTCGCCCAGGATCAGCCGCAGCAGCGAGGTCTTGCCGCAGCCGTTCGGGCCGATCAGCCCGACCTTGTCGCCGCGCAGCAGCGTGGCGCTGAAGCGGTCGACGAGCAGCCGCTCGCCGAAGCGCAACGTCACGTCCTTCAGTTCGGCGACGATCTTGCCCGGCGGCGCGCCGGCGTCGAGCTCCAGCCGCACGCGGCCGACGCGCTCGCGCCGCGACGCGCGCTGCTCGCGCAGGCGCTGCAGCCGCGCCACCCGCCCGACGCTGCGCGTGCGCCGTGCCTCGACGCCCTGGCGGATCCAGGCCTCCTCCTGCGCCAGCAGCTTGTCGGCGCGCGCCGCGGCCAGCGCCTCGGCGTTCAGCTCGCGCGCCTTCGCCTCCTCGTAGGCGGCGAAGCGGCCCGGATAGCTGCGCAGCACGCCGCGGTCGAGCTCGACGATGCGCGTGGCGACCGCATCGATGAAGGCGCGGTCGTGCGACACCAGCAGCAGCGCACCGCGCCAGTCGACGAGCAGGCCCTGCAGCCACTCGATGGCGTCGATGTCGAGGTGGTTCGTCGGCTCGTCGAGCAGCAGCACCTCGGGCGCGGCGACCAGCGCCCGCGCCAGCGCGACGCGCTTGGCGGTGCCGCCGGACAGCGTCTGAACGCGCGCCTGCGGGTCCAGGTGCAGCCGCTGCAGCGCGGCGTCGACGCGCTGCTCCCAGGTCCAGCCGCCGAGCGCCTCGATGCGCGACTGCAGCGCATCCAGATCCTCGCCGTCGGCGTGCTGCTCGTAGCGCGCGCGCAGCGCGCGCGCCTCGGCCACGCCGTCGGCGACGGCGTCGAAGACCGTGCTGCCGGGGGCGAAGGACGGCTCCTGCGCGACGTAGACGCGGCGCAGCCCACCTTGCACCTGAAGTGTGCCGTCGTCGGGCCGCTCCAGCCCGGCCAGGATCTTCAGCAGCGAGGACTTGCCGGCGCCGTTGCGCCCGATCAGCGCGACACGCTCGCCGGCCTCGAGCGCGAACGAGGCGCCGTCGAGCAGCGGGACATGGCCGAAGGCGAGGTGGGCGTCGGCGAGGGTCAGCAGGGCCATCGCGCGATTGTCGGGCCGCCCCTCACACCATGCTGCGCGCGACGCCGCGGCGGCTCGCACGCCGACCCCTGGATCACCCGGGCAACGGCGCAGGCTTCAGAATCGCCGCTTTGCTTCCGACCAAAGGCATCCCCATGAAGACCAGTGCACGCAACCAGTTCGCCGGCAGCGTCGCCGCGCTGCGCGACGGCGCCGTCCACGACGAGGTCGAGCTCGAGATCGCGCCCGGGCTGCGCCTCGTCGCCACCGTCACGCGCACGAGCCGGGTCGCGCTCGGCCTGGAGGTCGGCCGCGCCGCGACCGCGCTGATCAAGGCCTCGACCGTCGTCCTCGTCACCGAGGCCGAGGGCATGCGCTTCTCGGCGCGCAACCAGTTCGCCGGCAAGGTCGAGTCGGTGGTCGCCGGCGCGGTCAACGACGAGGTGACGATCGCGCTGCCGGCGGGGCTGCGCGTCGTCGCGATCGTCACGCGCGCGAGCTCGCAGGCGATGGGACTGCGTCCCGGCGTGGCGGCGACGGCGCTGGTCAAGGCCTCCAGCGTGATGCTGGTGACGGCGGCCTGAGCTGCCGCACCGGCGCGATCCGCGGGCGCGCCGCCTCGGCGTCGAACAAGGCCATGGTCGCGATCTCGTCGAGCAGCTCGCCGACGCTCACGCCGAGGCGGCCCGCCGCCTCGACAAGCCTTCGCGCCTTGTCGGCGTCGAGCTCGATCGTCAGCCGGAGCTTGCCCGGCCGGGGCTGGTGGTCGGGAGCGGTCACGGCGCGCTGAACCCCCAGCCGCGCAGGATGCGCTGGCCGCCCTCCCCGAGCACGAAGTCGACGAAGCCGCTGGCGGCGGCCGAGGCCGGCAGCACGACCGCGATGCCGTAGCTCGCGGCGACGTTGATCGCCGCCGGCAGCGGCAGGACCTGCAGCGAAGGCTGCTCCTTGCGCGCCTCGGCGGCGTTGGTGCAGTAGGTGACGAAGACGTCGGCCTGGCCTTGCGCGACCAGCATGCCGTAGACGCTGCGGCCGGCGGGTGGCGGCGGTGAGTCCGGGCCGCCGGTCAGCTGCATCGCCTTGGCCTTCAGCGCTTCGGCCGCACCCGGGCCGGCCGCGCCGCTGGACTCGATGCGCTCGAACATCTGGAACGCATAGTCGCCCGACGGGTCGGCGCGCGGGGTCGAGGTGCCGACGCGAACGTCGGCGTCGAGCAGCCGCTGCGCCAGCGGCTTGCCCTGCAGCGAGAAGTCACCGCGCGCGAGCACGCCCAGCTCGTTGCGGGCGAAGGCGCGCACCGCCTCGGCCTTCCCTTGGGCGTGCAAGGCCTGCGGGTACGTCATGTTGGCCGACGCGAAGACCTGCGCCGGCTCGCCGCCGGCGATGCGGTCCTTCAGCAGGCCCGACGGGCCGAATTTCAGCTCGACCGCGGTCCCGGTCTGGCGCTCGTAGGCGCGGGCCAGTTCGGCCAGCGCCGAGCGCAGGCTGCCGGCAGCGTGAACGACGAGGGTCTGCTGGGCGATGGCACGATCCACGGCAGCTCCGGCGAGCCAGGCCGCCAGCGCGACGGCGAGCGCGGCCCGACGAACGCGGCGCTCCGCCCGGCTCGACGGCCGCGCCGGCCGCGACCGACCGCGGCCCGGCGCGGCGTGCATGGCCGACGCCTGCGATCGGTCGGCGGTGCCGCCGTTCATCGGTTCATCCTCGCGCTCCCTGGCTTCGACGCTGCGCCGCATTCTTTCCGAGCCGGAGCGATCGCGCGATATGTCCGGCACTGCATACGCGCCGACGCGCCGCGCGTGGCACGCGGCACGCGCGGCGCGCCCCTGCTCGCGTGCTGCTCGCGTGCTTGACACGCGCGTGACGCGGGCCCGAAACTGGACGCCGGTCGAGAGGGGAACCCCATGCGCGCTCGCTGTGCAACCGCCCGCCGCATCGCTTGCGCCGCGCTCGTCGCCGGCAGCGCCGCCGCGGTCCGGGCCGAGATGCCGATCCACGTCACCTACGGCTTCGGCGATGCATTCGACGTGCCGTTCTGCGGCTTCGAGGTCCGCGTCGAGATCAGCGGCGCGGCAGCGTGGATCGGCTTTCTCGGCCCCGATGGCAGCGTGCAGCGGACGATCGAGCCGGCGGCCGGGCCCATCAGCGCCCACCTGACCCGCCTCGACACCGGCGCCGTCGTCGACTTGCACCCGTCGGGCCCGGGCATGTCGGAAGTCGGTGCGGACTCGTTCACCTACGTGACGGTCGGCCCCTGGCTGTCGTTCGTCGACCCGCGCTCCGGGCAGGAAGGGATCTACCTGCTGGCGGGGCGGCAGACCAAGGTCTTCACGCCGACCTCGTTCACATGGCGCTTCGACGGCCGGGTCGACGACCTGTGCGCGCGGCTGGCGGCGGCCACGCCGCGTTGATACGCGTCTGCGTTCGATCGACAGGGACTGGGTTTTCGGCGATCGACCGCAAGCGGCTGGAACCGCTGTGCCGCTGCATCACCCGCCCGGCGCTGTCCGACGAACGCGTACAGCCCGACGATGCGGGCCAGGCGGAGCTCGACCTCGAGACGCCGTGGCGCGACGGGACCACGCATCCGGTCGTGCGCCCGCGGGAGTTCATGCAGCGGCTGGCCGCGCTGGTGCCACGGCCGCGGCTGCACCTGATCCGTCTCCACGGCGTTCTGGCCCCCAATGCGAAGCTGCGGCCGCCGGTGGTGCCCAAGGAGTCGGACCAGGCAGGACAGCCGATCAGGCTGGCCTCGCCGGGCCGCCAGTCCAGGATGCGCCCGGCGGCGCGGATGCGGATTCCTGCCGGCCGCCGAATTCAGCTGCACGGCAGAATGCCGCGGCATGCGCAAGCCGCTGCTCGCCCTCGTCCTGACGATCCTCTGCGTCGTGGCCTGGAAGGTGCGCTGGGCGGTGCTGGAAGAGCCCACGCGCTCGGAGTTCGAGGCACGCGAGGCCGAGCGGCTGGCGACCCCCGGAGCCGTACCGGCAGCGGTCGCGTCGGCGCCCGTGGTCGACACCGCCGAGGTGCTGGCGACCATCGACTGGGCCGATCCGGCCAACCCGGTCGCGCTGCCGATCAGCGGCACGCAGTTCCTTCTCGACACCCGGGCCGGCCCGCGTGTCTGGAGTCCCGGTGCACCCACCCTGTCGCCGCTGGGCGGCGCGCCGGCGCACTGGCGGCTGCTCGAGGACACCCACATGCCGGCTTCCAGCACGACCCGGCCCGGCGTTTTCATGAACGGCATGATGTTTGCCGTGCGCACCGGCGCCACCAGCGCGGAAATGATCTGGGCCGACAGCCGGGACCTCGCCGCGACGCGCCGGATGCCGCTGCCCGAGGGCTTCGTGCCGGACCTGCTGCTACCGCTGGCAACGTCCGTGGGGCTGCTGTGCTCGGCAGCCCAACAGCGATCGCTGGTGGTGGCCTTCCACGAAGGCGAACTGGTGCGCCTGAGCAAGACCACCGTGCAGCTGGGGGCGCTGCAGCAGCTGCAGGCCCGCTCGGTGTTCGGCATCGTCGAGGGTTTCGGTGCGCTCGCCAACCCGATGCTGGGCAGCCTGCAGTACCCGGCGCCGCCGGTGCAATTCGACGCGCAGCGCTGCCGATGGCAGGCGAACCACCTGCCCGAGCCGCTGGCGCGCGCGGAGGATCTGAGCCTGCTGCTCAACTCGATGAACGCGCTCGGCAACGTCGAGCCGGCGATCACCGCCGCCGCCTGGACCGACGCCGCCGGCCAGCGCCGCACGCTGGCGCGACCGCTGTACTGGAATATCGACGCCCGCGCCTGGCGCGAGCGTGCCGCGCCCGACCTGCCCGGGCTGGAGCCCGCCGCGCTGCGCGGTCTGGTGTACGACGGCCTGGCCGTGACCGCCGATCCGCCCAGCGGGCGCTACGCCTTCCTCGATGCGCGCGAGGAGCAGTGGCGAGCCGCCTCGTTGCGCGCGCCCCCGGCGCGCGCGGTGAAGTTGCTGCGCTACGGCCCGGAGGGTGTGCTCGCGCTGCTCATCGACGACCAGAAGCCGGGACGCATCGTCCGCATCGAGCCGGTGCCGCCGAAGAATACCGCCAGCCCGATGCCCGACGGCCTGGGCGACGAGGACGGCGTGGTACCGCTCCAGGGCATCGGCGTGCTGCTCGTGGGTGGCCACGAACGACTCAGCAACGCCTTCCTGATCGTCCCCGATGCCAAGGGCAGCGTGCTGCATCCGCTGCCCGAATCACTTAAGCGCGTTTCGGGCGTGCCCTTGATGGATGGTTCCATCGTCGTCTTCGGCGGTCTGCCCGGCACTTGCTTTTCCAGTGCCACCGACCAGTGCTCGCTGGGCGTGGCACCCGGCTACCGCTGGTTGCCGGTGCGACAGCGCTGGGAGCGCCTGCATGACCTGAAGGTGGCCTACGCCCCGGGCGAGGCGCTCGACGGCGGCAACAGCAATATCTCCAGCGCCTGGCCGCGCAACGACTTCCTGGTCCGGGAAGGGGCCGAGCTGCTGCTGCTCGACGGCGACGGCGAGCGTTCGAACCATCACCCCGAGGGTCAACCGACGCGGTTGATGCGCTGGCAGCTCGGCGGCAGCCTGCAGCCGGTGGCGCGCACGATGGTGGACCGCCAGCGCGCCAGCCTGGTCGAGCTGGCCGACGGGCGGCTGGCGGTCATCGGCGGGCTGGCCAGCGAACCGGCCAGCCCCGCCTGCCAGCGCTGCGAGGCGCAGCGCCAGGCCGAGATCAGCCGCCTCAAGGCCCGGCAGGCGCGCGCCGCGCCGCGGCCGACCGACGAGGAAGTGAGCTCCGGCATCGACGAGCCGCCGCCGTGCAGCGTCTGCAGCGAGACCATCGGACCGCGCGAGCGCTTCCGTCGTGCGCGCAGTTGCGAGATCTTCGACGAGGCCAACGAGCGCTTCCTGCCGGGGCCCTGGGCGCACCACGCGGGCGGGCGGGCCGTGCGGCTGGCCAACGGCCGCATCTTCAAGTTCGGCCTCGAGGGCTGGGCCGCCAGCGACGGCGTCTACGTCGCCGAGACCGCCGATGCGCGGCTGGGCGGCTGGACCGCGGCACCGCCGTTTCCGCTGCCGCAGGGGACCCGGGTCACCCAGTTCGTCGCCGTCGGCAGCCAGGTGCTGTTCGTGCTGGATCGGCCCGAAGACCGGCTGGTGATCTGGGACGACGAGACGCGCAGCTGGCGCGTCGAGTCGCTGCCCTCCTCGGGCCTATGGGGCCCGCGGAATATCCCGCGCGTGGCGCTGCCGCTGACCGCGGCCGCCGATCGCCTGCTGCTGATCCACGATCGCGACTACGAGATCCAGCGCTGGCCGCTGCGCTGAGCGAGCGGACGAAGGGGGTCGGCATCGGCTCGATCGCGCCGTCTTCATCTTCGTCGGCATCGCCGTCGACACCGGCACCGTGAGCATGGTGCCGGCCACCGCCATCGGCAGCAGCGCGGTGAAGGTCTCGCTGGTGATGATCGGGTGCGGATGATCGGCTTGTCGAGCAGCAGCTTGCCGAGCAAGGTCATGATCAGCGCCTTGTTCTGCAGCAGCCAGCCGGTCAGGCTGGCCCCGCGCGGCCGGCGCCCAGCCGCGCGTGCCTGCACCGCGCCAGGCCCCGTGCGCCGACATCGACGGCTTCGGCCTGCAATGCGACGGAACGCTGCGACGCACACCACCGTACGCGGCTGGTGCCACCGTGCCGCTGCATCAAGCGGCCGGCGCACTCGCCCGGGCTGTGCTGGCTGGTGCTCGCCGGCGGGACGACGAATGCCAGCTTCAACCTAGATCCGGCAGTTGGGCGCGCCCGAGCGGGCCGTCATCGGGCGCGCTGGCAAGGCGCGAACCGCAGCGATGGCTTGGGCCATCGCGAGGATTCGCAACGCCGCCAGCGCGTTCGAGGGCGGCCCGATCGGGTGCGCAGCGCTCTCACCCGACAGGTGAGGCCGGCCGTGGCCACCAATGCTCGCAATGACATGCACTTGCATGCGGATGCAAGCGGTCAACTGCCGGGTCTAGGTTCAACTGGGCGGTGACGATCGGCGACGTGGTGCGGGTCGTGCTGCTGTTGTACCTGATGCCGCCGTGGAGGTGCTGCTGGCGCGCGCCCTGCTCGGCGAGCGGCCGACGCGGCTGGCGGTGTTTCGCATCGCGCTGGCGCTGGCCGGCGCGCCGATCGTGCTGCAGCCCGACGGCGGCGGCTGGCCCTGGCCGCACACGCTCGCGGAAGGGCTCGGCGTGCTCGGCGGCTTCGCCTTCGCGCTGAACAATGTGCTGCTGCGTCGCCACGCGATGCCCGGGGCGTTCGAAACGACTGCGCCGATCGGCACCCCTGCGGCTTCAGGCCGCGAGTGCGGCGAGGGTGGAGAGGTCCAGCCGACGCTGCCGCAGCGCGGCCAGGCACGGCGTGAGGTCGGCGCCGGCCTGCAACGCGCGCGTCAGCGCCTGCGACGTGCCCGGCGGGCCGACATAGACGGCGCCGAGCGCGCGCCCGCCCTGCACGACGAGCCGCCACCAGGCGACATCGGTCGGGTCGGCGCTCAGCACCTCGGCGCCTTCGGGCACCGCGTCGAGCTCGCCGAAGCTGCGCAGGTCGATGCCTTCGCTCTTGAGCTGCAGCACGATGCGCGCGGCTTCCGAGGGAGGCGCAACCCGCGCGGCGCCGGCCGGCGGGGCGGCATCGAGCAGGGCCTCGGCGGCGATGCGGCCCTGCTGCACCGCCACGGGCCACAGGCCGGCCGGGCCGGGCACGGGCGGCTCGGCGACATCGCCGACGGCGAAGATCGCCGGGTCGTCGGTGGTCATGCGGGCGTCGACCTTGACGCCGCGGCCGACCGCCAGGCCGGCGTCGCTCGCGAGCGCGACATCGGGCTTCACGCCGGCGCAGGCGACGAAGATCTCGCCCTCGACGCGGCGCCCGTCCTCCAGACGCATGGCCTGGATGCGCCCGCCGTCGATCTCGAAGCGCGCGAGCCGCGCCTCGATGAGCACGGCGATGCCGCTGTTCTCCAGGAAGGCGGCCAGGCGCTGCGCGCCCTCGGCGTCGAGCTGTCGGTCCATCAGGCGCGCGCCCCGGTGCACGAGCGTCACCTCCAGGCCCAGGTGGTGCAGCGCCTCGGCGGCCTCGACACCGAGCACGCCGCCGCCGATGACGACGGCACGCCGCAGCCGCCGCGACGGCGCCGGCCGACCGGGTGGCCCGGGCGGCCCTGGTTGCCCCTGTTGCCCCTGTTGCACGGCGGCACGGATGGCCTGCGCGTGCGCCGCGCTGCGCAGCACGAAGGCGTTGCTGCAGTCCGCGTACTCCGGTGAAGGCGCCGAGGCGCTGGCGCCGGTGGCGAGCACGAGTCGGTCGTAGGGCAGCGTCTCGCCGGTCCCCAGCTGCACCGTGCGCGCGGCGCGGTCGATGCCCACCGCCACCGTGTTCAGCCAGACGTTGATGCCGTGCTCCGCATACCAGCTGTCGGGCAGCAGGTACATGCCTTGCATGGCCTGCCGGTTGTAGACGACGCGGCCGAGCGACATGCGGTTGTAGAAGTGGTGCGGCTCGCCGGCGACGACGTCGATCGCCAGCGTCGGGCTCGCATCGCGCAGCGCCTCGGCCACCGTCATGCCGGCGACGCCGTTGCCGACGATGACGACGTTCTCGATGCCGCTGGCCAGGGCGCGGTCGACCTTCGGCGCCGCGGGCCGGGCGTCCTCGCGCGGCGGCACGCTGCGCGCGTCGCAGTCGATCGTCAGCGGCCCACGTGCCCGCGTGCAGCAGGCGAGGCGGGCGCGCCCGGTGAGTCCCAGGCGCTTGAGCGTCGCGGCCTCGTCGGCCCCGGGCTCGTCGAGGTGCTCGTGGCCTTCGACGATGCCCACCGGGTCGGCGCCGCACAGGCCCGAGCGGCAGCCGAACTCGATCGGCACGCCGGCCGCTTCCATCGACTCGAGCAGCGACTTGCCCTGGGCGGCGGCGAAGCGCTTTCCCGAGCGCCGCTCGAAGATCTCGACCGGCGCGCCGCGCCCGTCGCCGCCGCCGGCGGGCTTCAGGCGGCTCTCGTCGATACGCGCGGCGTCGCCGCGCTCCAGCGCCTGGTAGGCGCGCTCGCCCGCCAGCGAGGCACGCCACACGCCCCAGACGATGGGCACGCCGACGAGGCGGCTGGCCTGCACGAGCCAGTCGGGTGCCGGCGGCAGCGCCGCGACGGCGGCCACGCCGCTCACCAGCACCGGCCCGGCCCAGGCGTAGTACAGCAGCAGCGCCGCGGCGCCGAACACCGTGGCCATGCGGTAGGGGGTCGTCGCGAACAGCGAACGCATGAGCAGGAACAGCCCCGCGGCTCCGAGCGCGGAGCCGAGCAGCGCGGCGAGGTAGGCGCCGATGCCGCCCTGCTGCAGCACCGGCCCGCCCGTGTAGTAGCCGACGATCAGCCCGGGCAGCATGGCCATGAACCACAGCCGTTGCGTGGCATGGCGGGGGTCGCTGTCGGCGAGGTCTCCGTGGATCGCGGCGCGGGGGTTGAAGTCGATGCAGTTCTTCTGGCAGCCCACGCAGGTGGCGCAGTAGCCGTTGCGCACCACGAACACCGGTGCCTGCCCGTGGCTGCGCTGCACCGGCGCCAGCGGGCAGAAGGTGCCGCACCAGCCGCTGCGCCCCTTGAAGGCGAGACCGCCGAGCAGCGCCAGCCCCAGGGAAGCGGCGCACATGGCGCCCGTCGCCCAGCCGGCGCCGTTCAGCAGCGGTCGCCGCAGGGCGACCATCGCCACGAGCAGCGCCACGGCGACGAAGTAGGACCAGTAGCGCGCCGACGCGGGCAGCGCCCGCGTCACCTCGTACCCGAGCGAGCGCGGCAGCTGGTTGACGAAGGCCATCGGGCAACCCTGCCGCCACAGGCCCGGGGCGATGGCCCACAAGCCCGGCAGCAACGGCACCGCGACGGTCCAGAAGAGCGCCAGGCCGAGCGCCGGGTGCAGGAACAGCAGCACGATCTCGCCCAGCGCGAGCGCCAGCACGACGAGGCGCAGCGCCAGCCACAGGCCATCCGGCCCCTGCCTGGGTCGCTGCGTGTAGTTGGCGAACAGGACGGCGGGGCTGGCTTCGGCGGTCAAGGCGCGCTCCCGCCGGTCAGCCATTGGATTCGGCGCGGCGCAGGCGCTGGCTCAGCACGCGTCCGAGGTCGAGCAGCAGCTCGCGCGCGAGGCGCGGGTGCCATGCCGCCAGGCGCTCGAATGCCGCAAAGGGCAGGCTCAGCAGGTCCACCGCGTCCTCGGCCCACAGCGAGGCCGAGCGTGGCTTGCCGTCGAAGAACGCGAGCTCGCCGAAGACCGTGCCCGGCCCCATCGGGGCGGTGGCCGCGCGCCTCTTGCCGGCGGCGAGCTCGCCGCGCACGTGGCCGGCGCGGATGATGTAGATGGCGCGGCCGCTCTCGCCGGCCTGCACGATGCGCTCGCCCGGCGCGAAGCGCAGCGGCTCGGCGAAGCTGACGAAGGTGTCCCACTCGGCACCGGACAGCCCGCGCAGGATGACGGTCTCGTCGCCCTGCGGCAGGGCCCTGCCGGGCTGTTCGTACTCGAAGAGGTCGGGCTTGGGCAAGGGCGTGGCGCGCGAAGGCAACCGGGCAGCGGGGCACAAGATAGCACCAGCGAGCGCGCGCGCGAAGTCGTGGGCAACCCGCAGTGGGCGACGCCGCGCGTGCTCGGCGCGTCGCACGCGCTCGGCGCGGCGCGCGTGCGGGCGGCCGGTCGGTCGAAGCGTCGGCGCACGAGGACCGCGCGCCCCCGGGCGCCGAGGCGACCCGCGCGCTGGACCTGCGCAAGCGCGAGCTGGCGCGACACAAGCACAGCGGGCCAGGCGCCGCATCTCGCCGCACACCGTGACACACGACAGCGATGCACTTGCCGCCATCGGGCGTGGACATCACCGTCATCGCGCGGGCGCTCGGGCCTGCGAGCCCCGTCACCACGCCTCACTGCGTGGAGCCGGTCCTCACCTGGCAGGCGCGGCGCCGACGTCGGGATCGCGGGCCAGGCGCGGCATGCGCCGCGGCCCTCAGCCCGCGAGCGCCTCCTCCAGCGCATCGACGAACCGCGCGGCAACGTCGAAGCCGGTCTGCTGCATGATCTCCTGGAAGCAGGTCGGGCTGGTGACGTTGATCTCGGTCAGGCAATCGCCGATCACGTCCAGCCCGACCAGCAGCAGCCCGCGCGCCGCCAGCGTCGGGCCGACCGCCCCGGCGATGCGGCGGTCGGCGTCCGACAGCGGCTGCGCCACGCCCTTGCCGCCGGCAGCGAGGTTGCCGCGGATTTCGCTGCCCTGCGGGATGCGGGCCAGGCAGTAGGGCACCGCGACGCCGCCGATCAGCAGGATGCGCTTGTCGCCCTGCGCGATCTCGGGCAGGAACTTTTGCACCATCAGCGTCGTCGCGCCGTGCTGGTTCAGCGTCTCGGTGATGCTGCCCAGGTTCAGCCCGTCCGGGCCGACGCGGAAGATCCCCATGCCGCCCATGCCGTCCAGCGGCTTGAGGATGATCTCGCCATGCTCGGCATGGAAGCGCTGCACGTCGGCGCCGTCGCGCGTGACCAGCGTCGGCGCGATGTGCTGCGGGAACTCCAGGATCGCCAGCTTCTCCGGGTGATCGCGCAGCGCGCGCGGGCGGTTGAAGACGCGCGCCCCCTCGCGCTCGGCCTGCTCGAGCAGATGTGTGGCGTAGAAGTACTCGGAGTCGAACGGCGGATCCTTGCGCATCAGCACCGCGTTCACCTCGCGCAGCGGCAGCGCGCGCCGCGCGCCGGGGGCCGGCGCGTCGCGGAACCAGCCGGCGTCGGTGGCGCCGGTCAGCTCGACCTCGCGCACGCGCGCCACCACCGGCCCGGCACGGTGCGCGCCACGCTCCCAGCGCAGCTCGCGCGGCTCGCAGGCGAGGATGCGGTGGCCGCGGCGCGCGGCCTCGCGCATCATCGCGAAGGTCGAGTCCTTGTACGGCTTGAACGACTCCAGCGGGTCGGCGACGAACAGCAGGTCCATGGCGGCGTGGTCTCGCGCGCAGTCAGTGCGCGCGCCAGTGTTGCACAGCCAGCGCCAGCGCGCCGGCGACCACGCCCCAGAACGCCGCGCCGACGCCCCACAGCGCGAGCCCGCTGGCGGTGACGAGGAAGGTCACCAGCGCCGGCTCGCGCGTGCGCTCGTCCTTCATCGCCAGCGCCAGCGCGCTGCCTATCGTCCCCAGCAGCGCGAAGCCTGCCACCGCCAGCACCAGCGCCTGCGGGAAGGCGGCGATCAGCCCGACCACCGCGCCGCCGGCCAGCCCGGCGGCGAGGTAGAACAAGCCGGCCATCACCGCCGCCGTATAGCGCCGCGCCGGGTCGGGGTGCGCCTCGGGCCCCATGCAGATCGCGGCCGTGATCGCCGCCAGGTTGAAGGCGTAGCCGCCGAACGGCGCCAGCAGCAAAGTCGTCGCGCCGGTCGCGGTGACGACCGGCGAGACCGGCGTCGCATAGCCGGCCGCGCGCTGCGCCGCGACCCCGGGCAGGTTCTGCGACGCCATCGTGACGATGAACAGCGGCAGCGCCACGCCGACGAAGGCCGCGACGCCGAACGCCGGCGGCGTGAAGACCGGCCGCGCCCAGCCCCAGTCGATGCCGCCGAACGCGAGCCGGCCCTGCGCCGCCGCGATCGCGATGCCGAGCGCCAGCACCCCCGGCACCGCATAGCGCGGCCACCCGCGCCGCCCGGCGAGGTAGGCCAGCAGCATCGGGGCGACGAGCGCGAACTCGCGCCCGAGCTGCAGGAAGGCGTCGATCGCGAAGCGCGCCAGCACGCCGGCCAGCAGCGCCGCCGCCAGCGCCTGCGGGATGCGGTTCATCACGCGCTCGAACCAGCCGCTGGCGCCGGCGGCGACGATCATCGCCCCGCAGGCCATGAAGGCGCCGATGCCATGCGCCATGTCGACCCCGGCGCCGGCGGTGACGAGCAGCGCCGCCCCCGGCGTCGACCACGCGGTCAGCACCGGCTGGCGGTAGCGCAGGCTCAGCCCGATGCTGGTGGCGGCCATGCCCAGCCCGAGCGCCCAGATCCAGGACGCCGTCTGCGCCGCCGTCGCGCCCAGCGCCGCCGCGGCCTGGAAGACGATCACGACCGAGCTCGTGAAGCCCACCAGCACGGCGACGAAGCCAGCGACGACGGCCGGCAGCGACAGGTCCCTCAGCGCGGTCAGCACGCTCGGCACGGCCTCAGAAGCTGACCTTGGTCCCGAGCTCGACCACGCGGTTGGCCGGCAGCGACAGGAAGTCGGCCGCCGCCGCGGCATTGCGGTGCAGCCCGGCGAACAGCTTCTCGCGCCACATCGCCATGCCGCCGCCGAGCGCCGGCACGACGGAGTCGCGCGACAGGAAGTAGCTCGTGTCCATCTCGTCCAGCGGCACCCCGCGCCCGGCCAGCAGCTGCAGCGCCGCCGGCACGTCCGGGTCGTTCTTGAATCCGTAGTGCAGCGTGACCTGCCAGCAGTCGTGGCCCAGCGGCTGCAGCTCGACGCGCCGGTCGAAACCGATCCACGGCACCTCGTGATGGCGCACGCTGACGAACAGGTTGTGCTCGTGCAGCACCTTGTTGTGCTTGAGGTTGTGCAGCAGCGCATTCGGCGCCAGCCCCTCCTCGGCGGCGAGGAAGACCGCGGTGCCCGGCACGCGCTGCGGCGGGCCGACGAAGACCGCCTCGAGGAAGCCGCGCAGCTCGATCGCGTCGTCGCGCAACCGCTCGCTCATCAGCTCCCGGCCCCGGGCCCAGGTCGTCATGACGGTGAACATCGCGCCGCCGATGACGAGCGGGAACCAGCCTCCGGCCAGCAGCTTGAGCAGGTTGGAGGCGAAGAACAGCAGGTCGACGACGAGGAACAACCCGGTGGCGGCCAGGCACAGCGCGAGCGGGTACTTCCAGCCGTAGCGCAGCACGAAGAAGGTCATCACGGTCGTGATGCTCATGTCCAGCGTGACCGCGATCCCGTACGCCGACGCCAGGTTGCTCGACGACTCGAACAGCGCCACCGCCAGCACGACGAGCGCGAACAGCCCCCAGTTGACCGCCGGCACGTAGATCTGCCCGGTGTCGCGCACCGAGGTGTGCAGCACCCGCATGCGCGGCAGCAGGCCGAGCTGGATCGCCTGCTTGGTGACCGAGAATGCGGCCGTGATCAGCGCCTGCGACGCGATCACGGTCGCCGCGGTGGCCAGGACGACGAGCGGCAGCCGGGCCCAGGGCGCGGCCAGCAGGTAGAACGGGTTCTCGACCGCCGCCGGGTCGGCCAGCAGCAGCGCGCCCTGGCCGAAGTAGTTGATCACCAGCGCCGGCATCACCAGGCCGTACCAGGCGATGCGGATCGGCAGCCGGCCGAAGTGCCCGAGGTCGGCGTACAGCGCCTCGCCGCCGGTGACGACCAGCACCACCGCGCCGAGCGCGACGAAGGCGACCCCCGGCTGGGCGGCGACGAAGCCGGCCGCATGCGCCGGGTTCAGCGCCGCCAGCACCGCCGGGTGCGCCAGCACCTGCGGCAGCCCGAGCGCGATCAGCACCGCGAACCACAGCAGCGTGACCGGCCCGAAGGCGCGGCCGATGCCGGCGGTGCCCAGGCGCTGCACCGCGAACAGCGCCGTCAGCACCAGCAGCGTGATCGGCAGCACCAGGTCGTGCAGCCAGGGTGCGGCGACCGCGACCTCCAGCCCCTCGACCGCGGAGAGCACGGAGATCGCCGGCGTGATGACACCGTCGCCGTAGAAGACCGCGGTGCCGAACATGCCGACCGTCAGCAGCGCGGCGCGCAGCCGCGGACGGTCGGCGACCGCCGAGGTCGCCAGCGCCAGCATCGCGATCAGCCCGCCCTCGCCGTCGTTGTCCGCGCGCAGCACGAGCAGCACGTACTTCAGCGAGACGATCACGGTGATCGTCCAGAAGATCAGCGACAGCACGCCCAGCACGTTGGCGGCCGACACCGGCACCTGCCCGGCGTGGAAGACCTCCCGCAGCGCGTACAGCGGGCTGGTGCCGATGTCGCCGTAGACGACGCCGAGCGCGGCCAGCGTGAGGCCGGCCAGCGCGCCGGGCGGCCGGGCGGAGCGGGGGGTCGTCATCGGACGGGCGGCCGCGGCGGCCGGTGCGTGGCGGGCCAGGCGGGGGCGAGGCCGGCCACGGCCACCGCGCCGGGGCGGCTCACTCGTAGATCTCGGCGTTCGGGTCGGTCGCTTCCAGCTCGTAGGCCGCGCCGAGCATCGCCAGCCGCCCGATCACGCCGTACATGTAGAAGCGGTTCGGGGCGCTGGCCCCCGGGCGCGCGCCGGCGCGCGGCAGCTGGCTGCTGTGGTCGAAGGCCAGCGGCACGTAGCCGGCGCCCGGCGCGTTGAGGTTCTCGTCCGCGGCGCGCTCCGGGTGCACGCGGTAGAAGCCGCCGACGACATAGCGGTCCATCATGCACACCACCGGCTCGGCCACCGCATCGTGGACGCGCTCGCGCGTGGCCACCCCCTCCTGCACGATGACCTCGGTCAGCGCGCGCGCGTCGCGCGTCACGCTCATGCGGCCGCGCGTGGCGGCGTCGAGCTCGGCCAGCTCGCGCGCGTCGCGCACCGTCAGCACGCCCAGGCCGTGGCTGCCGGCGTCGGCCTTGACGACGACGAAGGGCTTCTCGGCGATCCCGTACTCCTTGTACTTGCGCCGGATCTTGGCCAGCAGCGCGTCGGCGCCGGTGCGCACGCATTCCAGGCCCTTCGGGTCGGCGAAGTCGACCTCGCCGCAGTGGCTGGACATCGGGTTGATCAGCCACGGGTCCATGCCGAGCAGCTTGGCGAACTTCTTGGCCACCTCCTCGTAGCTGCGGAAGTGCCGGCTCTTGCGCCGCACCGTCCAGCCGGCGTGCAGCGGCGGCAGCAGGTACTGCTCGAACAGGCCCTCGAGCAGCGGCGGCGCGCCGGCCGACAGGTCGTCGTTGAGCAGGATCGTGCAGGGGTCGAAGTTCTTCAGCCCGAGACGCCCGCGCTTGCGCACCAGCGGCTCGAGCGTCAGCTCGCCGCCATCGGGCAGCGCCAGCGTGACCGGCGCCTTGCCCGTGGTGTCGAGGTTGCCCAGCCGCACGTTCAGGCCGGCCATCGTGAAGATCTGCACCAGGCGCGCCAGGTTGTCCAGGTAGGCGCTGTGGCGCGCGCGGCGGTCCGGGATCAGCAGCAGGTTCTTGGCCTCGGGGCAGATCTTCTCGATCGCCGCCATCGCCGCCTGCACCGCCAGCGGCAGCATCTCGGCGCTGAGGTGGCCGAATCCCGACGGGAACAGGTTGGTGTCCACCGGCGCGAGCTTGAAGCCGGCGTTGCGCAGGTCGACCGCGCAGTAGAACGGCGGCGTGTGCTCCATCCACTCGAGCCGGAACCAGCGCTCGATCGCCGGCATCGACTCGAGGATGCGCTGCTCGAGCTCGTTGATCGGGCCGGTCAGCGCGGTGACGAGGTGCGGGACCATGGCGGGCTCGTGCACAGTGGCGGGATCCGCATTCTAGGAAGCCCGCGGCGGCGGGCCGCGCGCGCGCCCGGCCCGCAGCGCGCCTGCAGGCGCCAAGGCCGCCCGCAGGCGGCCCCGACGCCGTCAGCGCGGCCCTGGCTCAGCCGTGATACGCCGCCTCGCCGTGCGAGCTGATGTCCAGCCCCTCGCGCTCGGACTCCTCGCTGACGCGCAGGCCGATGACGAGGTCGACGATCTTGTAGGCGACGACGGCGACGACCGCCGACCACACGATCGTGATCGCCACGCCCTCGGCCTGCACCAGCAGCTGCGAGCCGATCGAGAAGTCCTCGCCGCCGGTGCCGCCGAGCCCGGGCGCGGTGAAGACCCCGGTCAGCAGTGCGCCGAGGATGCCGCCGACGCCGTGCACGCCGAAGACGTCGAGCGAGTCGTCGGCGCCGAGCAGGCGCTTCAGGCCGTTCACGCCCCACAGGCAGACGAAGCCGGCGGCCGCGCCGATCACGATGCCGCCCATCGGCCCGACCGAGCCGCAGGCCGGCGTGATCGCCACCAGCCCGGCGACCGCGCCCGAGGCCGCGCCCAGCATCGAGGCCTTGCCCTTGAGCAGCGCCTCGCCGGCGGACCACGCGAGCACCGCCGCCGCGGTCGCGAACAGGGTGTTGATGAAGGCCAGCGCCGCACCCGCCGTCGCCTCCAGGTTGGAGCCGGCGTTGAAGCCGAACCAGCCGACCCACAGCATCGCGGCGCCGACCATCGTCAGCGTCAGGCTGCGCGGCGCCAGGTTCTCGCGCCCGTAGCCGATGCGCTTGCCGAGCAGGTAGGCGCCGACCAGTCCGGCGACGCCGGCATTGATGTGCACGACGGTGCCGCCGGCGAAGTCGAGCGCGCCCTTGTCGAGCAGGTAACCGCCGGCGCCCCAGACCATGTGCGCGATCGGCAGGTAGCTGAGGCTGAACCAGATGACCGAGAACAGCAGCACCGCCGAGAAGCGCACGCGCTCGGCCAGCGAGCCGACGATCAGCGCGCAGGTGATGCCGGCGAACGTCGCCTGGAAGGCGACGAAGACATACTCGGGCAGCTTGACATCGTCGCTGAAGGTGTCGGCCAGGCTGTCCAGGGTCACGCCCGACAGGAACAGCTTGTCCAGCCCGCCGATGATCAGCCCCTCGCCGCCGAACGCCAGGCTGTAGCCGTAGACCGCCCACAGCACGCTGACGAGCGAGAACACGACCATCACCTGCATCAGCACCGACAGCATGTTCTTGCGCCGCACGAGGCCGCCGTAGAACAGGGCCAGCCCCGGCAGCGCCATGAAGATGACGAGGAGCGTCGAGGTCAACATCCAGGCCACGTCGCCCTTGTGGACCGCGGGGGCGGCGGCGGGTGCGGCGGCAGCCGCCACGGCCTGCACGGCCGCCGGTGCGCCGGCGTCCTGCGCCAGCGCGGTCGTCGCCAGGCCCAGCGCGGCGAGCGCGAGGCCGGGGATCAGCATCGATTTGCGCATGATTCGTTCTCCGTAGGCTCGCTTCGGTGCGTCAGAGGGCGGACTCGCCGGTCTCGCCGGTGCGGATGCGCAGCACCTGCTCGAGCGCGCTGACGAAGATCTTGCCGTCGCCGATCTTGCCGGTGCGCGCCGCGGCCTCGATCGCCTCGACGACGCGCTCGACGATGTCGTCGGGCACCGCGGCCTCGATCTTCACCTTGGGCAGGAAGTCGACCACGTACTCCGCGCCGCGGTACAGCTCGGTGTGGCCCTTCTGGCGGCCGAAGCCCTTGACCTCGGTCACCGTGATCCCCTGCACGCCGATCGCGCCCAGGGCTTCGCGCACCTCGTCGAGCTTGAACGGCTTGACGATCGCCGTCACCATCTTCATCGCTGGCTCCTCGTGGGTTTGGGTGGGGGTTCAGAGCGACTTGGACAGCGTCAGCACGACGCGGCCGTCGTTGACGTCGCCCCAGAAGCGGCCCTTGTCGGCGCCGACCCAGGCCGCCTCGGCGCTGAAGCCGTTGCCCAGGCCGAGGCTGGCGCCGAGCTTGTAGTCGGTGTAGTCGGCCACCGCGCCGGCCTTGCGCGCCTTGCTCGCGAAGCGCGTCGTGCCGACATGCGCGAGCAGCGCGATGCCGCCGGCGAGCTCCATCTTGCCGTTGAGCTCGAAGTAGCCGCTGCCGCGGCCGTCGGCGACGCCGAACCACTTGCTCGACACGGTGTGCGAATACTTCGCGGTCAGCGGCCCGTAGCCTGCGCTGGCGTAGAGCTCGGTCGTATTCAGGTCGGTATCGCCGGGGTAGAGGTATTGCAGCGCGCCGAGGTCGAGGCTCAGCCCTGCGGCCTCGCCGCGCCAGCCGCCGTAGAAGTCCATCTCGGTGCCGCCGCCGAAGCCGATCGACGAGTTCCAGTTGCCCAGGTACAGGCCCCCTCCAGCCCAGTCGAAACCGCCCTGGATCGCCGGCAGGACCGAGTCGCTGGCGTCGCTCTGGTCCTGGCCGCGAAACTTGTACTTGCTCGTCAGCGCGAGGTTGGCCGACAGCTCGGCCTGCGCGGCGCCGGCCGGCACGATGATGCCGATGGCGGCGGCGGCGGCGGTGATCACGATCTTCTTCATGCTGCTCCTCGGGGGTCAAAGCGGGGCGGATGCCTGCAGGCGTCTTCCGCAGAATCCGTGCCAGCCCCCTCGGGCCCCGAAACCGGCCCCAGGATGGTCACCGGCGGGCCGAAGACGCACCACGGCGGTGCGCCGGCGCAGGCGATGTGGGGCCGATGCCCTGCCGCAGTGCGCCCCCGGACGGGGGCCACCTCCGGCGGGGCGACGGCAGCGGGCTGCGGCTTCCAGAATCGCCGCGCAGCCCCGAGAACGCCCGCCGCAGGAGCCCCGCCCGATGTCGCTCGCGATCGTCCACAGCCGCGCGCTCGACGGCCTGCGCGCGCCCGAGGTGCGGGTCGAGGTGCAGATGGCCGGCGGGCTGCCGAGCTTCCAGCTCGTCGGGCTGGCCGAGACCGAGGTCAAGGAGTCGCGCGAGCGCGTCCGCGCGGCGCTGCTGCAAAGCGGGTTCGCCTTCCCGCACAACCAGCGCATCACGGTCAACCTGGCGCCGGCCGACCTGCCGAAGGAGTCGGGCCGCTTCGACCTGCCGATCGCGCTCGGCATCCTGGCCGCCGGCGGGACGCTGGATGCGGCGCGGCTGGCGCAGGCCGAGTACGCCGGCGAGCTGTCGCTGGCCGGCGCGCTGCAGCCGGTGCGCGGCGCGGTCGCGCTGGCGCTGGGCGCGCGCGCGGCGGCAC
>JACPVA010000164.1 GCA_016191995.1 Burkholderiales bacterium
AGCAGATGCTGTCCATCGGACGCGCGCTGATGACGCACCCGCGCCTGCTCATCCTCGACGAAGCGACCGAGGGCCTGGCGCCGCAGATCGCGCAGCTGATCTGGCAGGTGATCGCCGGTCTGCGCGACGACGGTATCGCCACCCTCATCGTCGACCGCGACCATCGCCGCGTCGCGGCACATGCCGACCGTCTTCTGGTGCTCGTCAAGGGCTGCGTCGCGCTCGAAGGCGACGCGGCCGCGCTGGCCGGCACCCCCGCCTTGCTTGATCTTCTCGGAGTCTGACCATGCCCTCCCCTCGATTCGACCATGACGATCCCCTGGCCCTGCACGCCCAGCTCGACGCCGACGAACGTGCGCTGCGCGACGCGGCCTTCGACTACTGCCAGGGCAAGCTCGCCCCGCGTGTGCAGCTGGCCTTTCGCAACGAAAGCACCGACGCGTCGATCTTCCGCGAGATGGGCGAGATCGGCCTGCTCGGCCCGACCATCCCCGAGGCCTATGGCGGCTCGGGCCTGAACTACGTGGCCTACGGCCTGATCGCGCGCGAGGTCGAGCGCGTCGATTCCGGCTACCGCAGCATGATGAGCGTGCAGAGCTCGCTGGTGATGGTGCCGATCAATGCCTTCGCCAGCGAGGCGCAGAAGCAGAAGTACCTGCCGAAGCTGGCCACGGGCGAATGGATCGGCTGTTTCGGCCTGACCGAGCCCGACCATGGCTCGGACCCCGGCGGCATGCTCACGCGGGCGAAGAAGGTGCCCGGCGGCTACAGCCTGAGCGGGGCCAAGATGTGGATCACCAACAGCCCGATCGCCGATGTCTTCGGGGTCTGGGCCAAGGACGACGAAGGTGCGATCCGCGGCTTCGTGCTCGAGAAGGGCTGGAAGGGCCTGAGTGCGCCGGTGGTGCACGGCAAGGTCGGGCTGCGCGCCAGCATCACCGGCGAGATCGTGATGGACGGCGTCTTCTGCCCGGAGGAGAACGCCTTCCCCGACGTGCGCGGCCTGAAGGGCCCGTTCACCTGCCTGAACAGCGCGCGCTACGGCATCGCCTGGGGCGCGCTCGGCGCGGCGGAGGACTGCTTCGCGCGCGCGCGCCAGTACGTGCTCGACCGCAAGCAGTTCGGCCGCCCGCTGGCGGCCAACCAGCTGATCCAGAAGAAGCTCGCCGACATGCTGACCGAGATCTCGCTCGGGCTGCAGGGCTGCCTGCGCCTCGGGCGCATGAAGGACGCGGGCAGCGCAGCGGTCGAGTTGACCAGCATCATGAAGCGCAACAGCTGCGGCAAGGCGCTGGACATCGCGCGCATGAGCCGTGACATGATGGGCGGCAACGGCATCAGCGACGAGTTCGGTGTCGCCCGTCACCTGGTCAACCTGGAAGTCGTCAACACCTACGAGGGCACGCACGATATCCACGCCCTGATCCTCGGGCGTGCGATCACCGGCATCCAGGCCTTCAGCGCCGGTTGACCGCCCTCGTCGGCCGGCGCCCTCGGCACGTCCTGGGGGGCCGGCCATGACGATCTCTGCTTCCTGCATCGCATGCGGCGGATCGCCGCGCTCGCGAGCCCGCAGCGGCGGCCTGCCGCGCCGGCGCCATCACGGCGTCGGCGCGCGCGCGCGTGCCATCCTGGCGCTCGCCTGCGGCGTCGCCGCCACGCTGGCGCCGCCCGCGCTTGCCGACGACGACATCGCACGCGCCGAGCGCCTGTTCGCCGAGCACTGCGCCACCTGCCACGGCGTCGACCGCGGTGGCTATGTCGCGCCGGCGCTCAACCGCGACGACACGCGGCTGACCGCGGCCCAGGTCGGCGCGCGGATCCTGGCCGGCAGCGCGACGACGCTGATGCCGCCGCACCCGACCTGGGACCGCACGCTGTCGGGGCGCGACCGCGACCGCATCGCCAAGCTGGTCACGACACAGCCGAAGTCCAGCCCTTCGTGGACGATCGACGACATCCGCGGCTCGCTCGCCGTGCTGGTCGGCGACGAATCGAAGCTGCCGGCACGCCCCACCTACCCGATCGCCGATCTCGCCGACCTGATGACGGTGATGGTGCGCGGCCGTCACGCCGCGGGTGACGCCGCGCGCGTCGTCTTCGTCGACGGCCGCACGCACCGGACGGTCGGCGAGGTCCGCACCGGCTGGGCCCCGCACCTGATGGACTACCACCCGCGCGACCCGCGCTGGGCCTATGTGCGCGACGACATGGGCTGGGTGCACAAGATCGACCTGTTCAGCCTGCAGACCGTGCGCAAGGTGCGCGCCGGGCTCAACGGGGCGTCGCTCGCGGTCTCGCGCGACGGCCGTTTCGTCGCCGCCGGCTCCTATGTCCCGCATACGTTGGTGATCCTCGACGCCACGACGCTCGAGCCGCTGAAGCTGCTGCCGCTGCGCAGCATGGGGCCGGACGGCAAGCCGGTCGAGTCCGACGCCGGAATGCTGCTCGGCACGCCCTTCGCGGACCTCTTCGTCGTCGCGCTCGAGCAGGCCGGGCAGGTGTGGATCGTCGACCTCGCCAAGCCCGACTTCCCGGTCAGCGTGATCGCCGACGTCGGTCGCCACCTGCACGACGGCTTCCTGTCGCCCGACGGACGGCATGTCGTCGTCGCCTCGTACGACGACGATGTGGTCTCCATCATCGACCTGGCCGAGAAGCGCCTGTTGCGCCGCATCCCGGCCGGCTGCCAGCCGCACCTGGGATCCGGTGCGGTCGTTCGATCGCACGGGCGCATGCTCGGCATCGCCACCAACATCGGCACCCGCGCGTGCACGCCGCACGAGGTCACCGTGTTCGACATGAAGAGCTTCGAAGTCGTCAAGCGCATCCCGGTCATCGGCCCGACCGAATCGCCGGCCGCGCACCCGGACGCGCCCTACATCGTCGTCGACATCGTCGGCACCGGGCCGGATGCCGACAAGATCCAGTTCATCGACAAGAACACGCTGGAGGTCGTTCGCACCGTGACCGTGCCGGGCAGCTTCGCCCACTCGCACTTCCCCGAGTACACCGCGCGCGGCGACTTCGTCTACGTCAGCGCGCGCAGCGGTGGCGACCGCAGCCTCGGCCGCGACAGCGGCCGGGTCGCGGTCTACGACGCGCGCACGCTGGAGCTGGTGCGCGAGATCGCGCTGGAAGTCCCGGCCGGCGTCTTCTCGCACCTGCGCTCGCGCGCGGTCGTGGTCGGGCTGGAGCCGCAGCCGGCGAAGCGCTGACCCGCGCTCGCATGCCGATCGGACACGACCGAGTTGTCGGCGATCGATCGTCATCGGCCCGTCGACGTCTTCCCGCGCCTCCCGGGAGCCTGCATGCCACGAGCGGGCTTGCCGAGGACCGCGGGTGCACGCCAAGGCGGCGGCAACGAGGGCCGGATGCGCGCGGGCGACTCGAGCTCAGCGACACGCCGGGCCGGCGCGCCAGGTCCGGGACCGACGCCGGCCGCGAGCCCGACTCGTGTCACGAAGGGTTCACGAACGGATGCCGGTGATCGTCCGGCGCGGGGGTACGAGCGGCCTGTCAGCGCAGCGCGAATCAGCAGCCGACCAGGACGGCGGCGACTCCCGCGCGGCGCAATTCGAGGACGATGTCACTGGCGGACGTGCAGCTACGGTCGAAGCGAAGCATGACCACGTTCGCCTTCCCCTGCGCGCGTTCCGCGGACAGGACGTCGCGGCGCATCCGCAGCGCGGCAATGGCCTCCTCGCGGCGCTCGTGCGCCGATTCGGCATTTATCCAGACGAGCGCGAGACAGATCCGGCGCAGATCGCGCGCGATGCCTGCGTCGTTGCGAAGGGTGTTTTCGGTGCTGGCCTGCATGAGGGTCTCCTTGGGTCACTTCGAGAAAGTGCGCGATCACGCAAATCACCCATGTCACGCACATTCACCTTAGTCGCCTGGCGCAGCCAGCGCAGGGCCATATTCACTCCCGTGCGTGTGACCCATTCACCGAGGTCCCCTTGTCGTTCCCCAGATTGCGTGGATCTTGCCGGCGACCACCGGCACCATTCACGACGCTGGTCACGGTCATTTCAATCGCCCCCGGGCAAGGCCCGAGAGAGGTCGGAGCGAGCGTCATTGCGCCTTTCAATAACTATCGATCGGTTTTGTTCGATCGATGAACATCATGGAGATCCGCCCTCGGTACCGACGGGTGGATCGGCCCCCGCCGGGCCGCGGCCCCAGCGCGCTTCAGCGCGACGGTGCGGCCGAGACGCGGATCCGATCGCGCGACGCCGCCCCGACGTCCGGCAGCCCGCGCGCGGCATGCGCAATGGCGTTGCGCAGGGTCATCGCCACGCGCTGCAGGGCCTCGGCCGAGCGCTCGCGCGGCTGCGAGACGAGGCTGAGCGACCATCGCATCCACGCCTCGGCGAGCGACGGATCGACCGCGCTCAAGTCCTCGACCATCTGCGCACCCGTCTCGGCGCCCGGCACGACCTGGCGCGTGGCGAGCAACGGGCCGGGACCGGCGGCCTCGAGCCCCATGCGCGCCATCATTGCCTGCGCCCGCGCGTGGTCGTACGCCGCCAGCAGGGACTGCGCAACAGCGCGTTCGGCCCGCGGATCGGCGGCTGCGTCCGCCTTCAGCGCCGGTACGTCGCGCAACGGCAGCAGGAATAGCGTCAGCTGGTCACGCTCGACGTACTGCTCCATCTCGGCCGTCGGCGGCAACTGGCGCAGCCAGGCTGCCAGCAGGCGCAGGATGCGCTCGCGCTCCGGCGGCGCGGGCGGTGCGGGCAGCAGCAGGTAGGCGAGCGCCGCGTAGCCGCGCGGCTCTTCACGGTCGCGGGTCAGGAAGTGGCGCGCGCGCGCAGCGCCCTTCGGCGGCTCCATGCCGCGCGTGCCAGGAACGCGCCGCGACGTTGCCGTGCAGACCACGCGGCCGTCCGCGTGCACGAGCTGAGCACGCATGAGACCGCTGCGCGGCTTGTCCGGAATCGTCCAGCGCACCGGCCTGGCGCTGTCCACCGGGCGGGCTTCGGCCTCGCCGCGGTCCACCTGCCAATGCAGCCCGGCCGGCAGGCCGACGGCAGCGCCGGCCGCATCGACGGCCCAGGCGTGCAGCGCCAGCGTCGTCTCCACGGCCAGGGCCGGCTCGACGGCACAGGCCACCGTCGGCGCGGCGGGCGAGGCACTGCCGGCCAGGCCGGCGGCGCACAGCGCGATGGCATCGATCAAGACGCGGCGGGCACGCGCGCGTGACAGCAGGCGCGGCACGGCCACCACGTCCCTCAAGGCTGCCGCGCCGGCCCGCGCCAGCGCGCCAGCGCCGCCACCGCGAGCGCGGCCGCGGCGGCGCTGACGCCGAAGACGACGACCATCTCCGCGGTGCTCAAGGGCATCGAGGCCATCGAGAAACCGGTGCCCAGCCCGAGCGTGCCGAAGACGCCGCCGACGAGGGCGGCGGCGAGGCCGCGCGACCGCGTCGCCCCGCGCGGCCGGCGTGGCACGAGCCCGGTCGCGGCCTGCAGCGCCGCCCACAACCGTTCCCGGTCGAGCGCGCGATGGTCGGCGCGCGTGCTCCACGTCAGCGCCTGCTGCGCGGCCAGCGCCTGCAGGCCGGACGGCAGGCTCTCGGCAGGCGGCATCGGCGCACCGTCGACGAGGACCGGCAGCACCGCCAAGCCGTGGCGTCGAAGCGCGTGCTCGATCTCGCGCCGGTGCACGTCGTCGGGGTCGTCGAGGCGGCGCCGGCCGGCGCCGTCGCTCGACGCCAGCCAGCCGCTGCCGATGACGACCAGCAGCGCCTTGCAGCCGTCCAACGCGGCGACGATCTGCTCGGACCAGCGGCCCGCGTGCAGCGAGTCGGCATCGAAGAAGACCTCGCCCTCGCCGAAGGCCTGCGCCAGCTCGTCGCGCAGCGCCGACGCCCACGCGCGGGCGTCGGAGCGCCGGTAGCTCACGAAGATCGATGCCGCCACCATGGCACCGTCAACGCACGCCGCGAGCGCAAGGCGACGCGCCGGGATCGGGTACATGCAGCCTCGGACACAGCATCCGGGATAGTATGGTCGCTGCGAACCCCCCGGCGACATGCGCGCAACCCTTGCCGTCGTCCTGCTCGTGCTCCTGCCGCTGCTCGCCGGCTGCACGGCCGCTCCGCGGGGCACCAGCACGCCGGCGCGGGTGGCGCTCGTCATCGGCAATGCGGCGTACGAGAACGCCCGGCCGCTGGACAACCCGGTGCACGATGCGCAGGACATGTGCAAGGCGCTCGGCGAACTCGGTTTCGTCACGCTGTGCCGCACCAACGTGCGCACGCGCGCGGAGTTCGCGTCCCTCGTGGACGAGTACGTCGGCCGCCTGGGCCCGGGCACCGCGGGCGTCGTGTACTACGCTGGCCACGGCGTGCAGGTCGGCGGCGCGAACTTCCTCGTGCCGACGCAGGGCCAGCCCGAGGGCAGCGCGGCGAATCCGCTCGCCGCCCTGTTTGCCGTCGACGACCTGTTCGAGCGCCTGCGCGAGAGGCCGGCGCGGCTGAACATCGTGATGCTCGACGCCTGCCGGACCGAACTGTTCGACGACGGCGCGCGCCCGCCGGCCGGCCGCGGCGGGGCGGCGACCGCTGCACCGGCGAACGCGCCGCGCTCGCGCCTGATGCGCGAGCTGCAGGCGCTGCCGCGCGCCGGGTCCGGCCTGGCGACGATCCGGGACGCGCCGCCGCGCACGATGGTGTTGTACGCGACGGCCGCCAAGTCGGCCGCCTTCGACGGCGACGATCGCAACGGGCCGTTGACCAAGCACATCTTGAAGCACATCGGCACCCGCGACCAGCTCCTGGAATCCTTCTTCAAGCGCGTCACCGACGGGGTCGAAACCGAGACACTGCGCGACCTCGCCAAGCGCCAGTCCCCGTTCACCTACGGCTCGTTCGCAGGCCGGTTCTGCTTCAACGGCTGCCCGGGTGACGGCCCGGGGCCGCCTCCGGCCAACTGAGGCGCCAGAGCTCGGGGCGCCCCGCGCCCGGCTGCGGCCTCGCGCGGTCAGAACGTTGCGACGGCGCCGACGGCCACGCCCTGCGTCGTGTCACGCCCGTCCTGCGAGCCGAAGGCCGCCTTCGAGCTCATGACCTGGAAACGATAGCCGGCCGTGAACGTCCAGCGCGGCCACATCTGCTCGCCGGCGAGCGCGTACGCCAAGCCGACCTCGGTGAGCCGGTAATCGGCCTTGAACTTCACCACGTCGTCGCCGCCGGACTGCGGCGTCTTCAGCCTGCCCAGGCCTAACGAGCCGTACAGCGAGAAGCCGCTGGCCAGCGGCGCGCTGCCGTAGACGCCGAGCACCGGGCCGGACGGCTCGTAACGCACGTCGCCGTCGCGCTGCGACACCTTCTTGTAGCCCAGCGTCACGTTCAGCCCGGGCAGCACGGAGTAGCCGAGGTTCAGGTCGAATTCCCGGCGCGTGCCGCTGCCGCCGTCGAGGAAGTGGAAGCGCGTGGAAGGCACCAGGCTCATCGCGCCGACGAAGTTGCCGTAGCGCACGCTCAAGAGCGGCACGAGCACGAACTTCTCGTCGGCCGACACCTGGGTCAGCGCGATGTTGTTGTCGTTCTCGTCGGTGAGGTAGCTGAAGGTCGTCCACTGCGTATACCACGCGCGTGCGCCCACCGAGACGCTGAGCCCCGTGTCCTGCGCCAGCGCTGCGCCGCAGGAGAGCCCTGCCACGGCCACGATCGTCCGCCCACCGAGTCCGTCCACGCCGACCCCCACAAGGTTGCTGCCACCGCTTCACCTTATCCGCAAACCGCTGCGCGGGGAAGTGCTCACCGTCGGTGCGGTCATTGCGCGCCGCAGAGTGCCTCGGCCGGCCCGCTGAAGACGAAGTCCGAGAACATGGCCGCCGCCCGGCTTGCCGGATGTTCACCGGGCCGTGAGCTTTCCATGAGGACTCCGCGAGGGTCGCTTCCTAGCATCTTCGGCACGGGCGCGTGGCCACGCACCCGGCTTGCCCCCGATCGACCTGCCAGGAGAACCTCATGCTGCATTCGCCTTCCGCCGCCGCCCGCACCCTTGCCGGCGCGGCCCTGCTCAGCTGTGGTGCCGCCGCCCACGCGGCGATGCGGGACGTCACCGTCTGGGTGGAGAACCTTGCCGCGGCAGACAGTGTCGTCGTCGCGCCTCTGAACTTGGGCTTTCACGGCGGTGTCTACGACGCCTTCGACATCGGCAGCGCGGCCGGGCCTGCGATCCAGCGCGTCGCCGAACTCGGCAGCGGTTCGCTGTGGCTGCCGGCCTTCGCCGCCGCCGATCCGCTCGCAGTGACCGGCACCGTCGGTGCGTCGCCCACTTTGCCCGGCGGCACCGCCAGCGGCAGCTTCACGATCGACACCACGGCCAACCGGTATTTCAGCTTTGCCGCGATGGTCGTGCCGAGCAACGACTTCTTCCTGGGCAACGATGCGCCGACGGCGTACCAGCTCTTCGACGCCGCCGGCAACCTGCTCGTCGCCAGCATCACGGTGCGCGCGCGCGATCTCTGGGATGCCGGTTCCGAGATCTTCGACCCTGCCGCCGCCGCCTTTGTCGGCGACGCCACCCTGCGCGCCGACCAGCATTCCGTGGTGGCGCTGAACTTCGCCGAAATCGCGGCCTTCGACGGAATGAACACCGCGGCCGGCTATACCTTCAACAGCGGCCTGAGCGCCGACAGCGAGGTCTACCGCATCAGCTTCACGGCCGCTGCGGTCCCCGAGCTCGAGACCTACGCGCTGATGGCGGCCGGGCTGCTGGCCGTGGGCTGGCTGACGCGGCGCCGCCGTGGTGCATCAGCGGACGCGGCACCCGTGTGAGACCGGGCGCCGGCTCTGTTCCAATCGGCTGCCGGCGCAGCTTCAGCGCCGTGCCGCTGCCGCGATGAACGAACAATTGCTGCTGGTCGAGGACGACGATGCCATCGCGGGCGCCTTGCGCCTGCACCTGGAAGAGGCCGGGTTTCGCCTGCACCGTGAAGCGGACGGGCAGCGCGCGATCGCGACCATCGACCGCCAGCGCTGGGACCTGGTGCTGCTGGACCTGATGTTGCCGGGCGCCGACGGCTGGGAGGTCTGCCGCCACCTGCGCGCACGGCACGCCGACGTGCCGGTGATCATGCTCAGCGCGCGCTCGGCCGAGGCCCACCGCGTGCTGGGCCTCGAGCTCGGTGCCGACGACTACCTGGCCAAGCCCTTCTCGATGCTCGAACTGGTGGCCCGCGTGCGGGCGCTGCTGCGGCGCATCGAGCAAGTTCGTGCCACCCCGGCGGCGGAGCATGACCTGCAATTCGGCCAGTTCCGGCTCAGCCCGATGCGGCGCGAGCTGCAACGCGGCAACGACGCGGTGCCGCTGACGCTGCGCGAGTTCGACCTGCTGCACTTCCTGCTGCGCCACCCGGGGCGGCCGTTCAGCCGCGGCGAACTGCTGCAGCGCGTGTGGGGCGCCGGTTTCGACGGCTACGAACACACCGTGAATTCGCACATCAACCGGCTGCGCGCCAAGATCGAGGACGACCCGCGCGAGCCGAAGCGAATCGTCACCGTGTGGGGCGTGGGTTACCGCTTCGACGTGGAGGGCCCTTGACGGTGCAACCCTCCTTCACCACCCGGCTGACGTGGGTGCTGGCCCTGCTGCTGCTGGCCTATGGCAGCTTCGTCGCGCTGCTCGGCAAGCACCTGGCAGGCGAGCAGGAGGCGGAATCGCTGCAGCGCCTGTCGCGCGGCCTTGCCCTGCACATCGTCGAGCATTGGCCCGAGATCGCCGGCGCCGAACGCGCCGCGCGCGACGCGCTGCTGGACATGCTGATGACGGTGAATCCGGGGGTGCAGGTCTATGTGCTCGACGCCTCCGGGCGCGTGCGGCACTACCTTGGCGACCCTGGCATGGTGCAGCAGCACCAGGTGGACCTGGACGCCGTGCGGACCTTCCTGGACGGCGGCATGCTGCCGCTTCGCGGCACCGACCCCATGGGCTCGGGCGTTCCGCGCATCTTCAGCGCGGCCGCCTTCCCGCCGCAACCGGGGCAGAACGGCCCGCCGGGTTACCTGTACGTGGTGCTGGACGGCCGTGCCCGCGAGCAGGTGGCGGGCCAGATCGGTCCGCAGCGCCTGTGGCAGGGCGCGGCGCTGGCGGCGCTGGGCGGCTTGGTGGTGACGATGGCGGTGGGCATCTTCACTTTCAGGCGCCTGACGCTGCCGCTGCACCGGCTGGCCTCTCGAATGCGCGACTATCAGCGGCGCAGTACGGGCAGCACCGGCACCTTGCAGCGGCAGCCGCGCCCGCCGCACGCGGCGGCGGCCGCGGGCGGCGACGAAGTCGGCGCCATCGACGAGGCCTTCGTCGAGATGACGCAGCGCATCGAATCCCAGGCGGCACGCGAGGAGCGGCAGGTGGCCGCACACCGCGAAATGATGGCCAGCGTGGCGCACGACCTGCGGACGCCGCTGACGGCGCTGCATGGTCACCTGGAAGCGCTGGCCGGCGGCGCGAATGACGGCGAACGCCGCGCCCGTGTGCTGCAGGCGGCGCTGTCACAGAGTCGCAAGGTCAGCCGCCTGTCGCAGCAGCTCTTCGAGCTGGCAGCGCTGCAGTCCAGCTCGCAGGTGCTGCACCGCGAACGATTCCGACTCGACGAACTGGTGACCGATGCGGTGCAGAAATTCGAGCTGGCCGACGACTCGCCGTCGGTTACGCTGTCCGGTGCGCCGCCCGGCCGGCTGGAACTGGACGGCGACCTGCATCTCATCGAGCGCGCCCTCACCAACCTGATCGACAACGCGGTACGCCACGCCCCGGGTCCCGTTCACGTGAGCGTTCGGCGCGAGGGTTCGCAGGCCGAGATCGTGGTCGAAGATGCCGGCCCCGGGCTGCCGGGGGAACTGCATGCGCGACTGGACCGGGGGGCATCGCTGCGCGACCCGCCCATCAAGCGCGCCAGTGGCGGCATCGGCGGCCTCGGCCTGGCGATCGCGCAACGCGTGGCGGTGCTGCACGGCGGCAGCCTGCGACCCTTGCCGGCGCCGCAGGGCGGCACGCGCCTGTGCCTCGCCTTGCCCCTTGCGCCCTGATCCGGTCGGCGCCGCATCGACTTCAGCCGCCACTCATGCGTCGAGGCCGGGGTCGAGGTGGCGACGCGGGAGGCGGCACGAGGCACCGTCAGCCCGGGACCGGAATACGGCACAGGTGCTCGGCAGCTTCGCCGCAGGATGCTGGCAGGGACCCCCTGGAGCGCCAGGACCGTCAACGGCGGACCACCGACGGACGTGAACGGACCTTGGCGCCAATGCGTGATCCCAGGCCTGCCGAGTCCCCGCCAAGCGGACCGTCGTGACCTACACCCCGTGCAGCACCCGGCGATGCCAGGGCCGGCAGCCGCGCCGAAGCTCGGGGTCCGCGCGACCGCGCCGCTGTCGGCCGCGACTGCCCCGAGACCCGCTTGCCCAGGCAGGGAGTCTGCTCGGGGCGGTGACGCTCGTGATCCCGACCACGGCCAGCCTCGCCTCCTACAGCCGGGCGATGTCGGGCGCCGCGCCGCCGAGCCAGGCCCGCGCGTAAGCCTGGCGCGCCGAGGCCTCGGCCTTTGCATCGCCCTTGCGCTTGTAGACCTCCGCCAGGCCCGCCAGCGCCCAGCCGTTGCCGCGCACGCGCACCAGCGAGTCGCGAAGCGACTTCTCGGCTGCATCGAGCTTGCCCTGCCGCAGGTACACCGAGCCCAGCGACTGGCGGACCGGGTAGTACCAGTACGGCGGCTCCATGTAGGCCAGTGAGTCCTCGATCTCGACCGCCTCTTCGTAGGCCTTGGCCGCCCCGGCGAGGTCGCCCAGCGCGTCGGCCAGGCGTGCGGTCGCCACCAGGCGCGCGGTCTGCACGATCTCCTTGCCCGGCACCGCCCAGTCCGTGTACGGCTTGAACTCGGCCTGCTGCTCGATCGCGGCGATGGCGTCGATTTCGCGCCGCGCTGCGGCGGCGTCCTTCTTTGCCGCGAACCCGAGCGCGCGCGCATAGTGCGCCAGCGCGGACACCACGACCTGCTCCTTCGGCGGTGCCTTCAGGGCGAAGATCGCTTCGGGTGCGCTGAAGATCGCGTGCGCGAGGTAGGGTGCGGCCTTGATGGGTTCCAGCAACGCGAACTGCGCGACCACCGCGTCGGACAGCGACGCGTCGAGCTTGGCTGCTGCATCGAGCGCGGTCGCGCCGTCGCCACCCATCTGCGCGGAGACCAGCACGAAGTGGATGTTGTGCGGGTAGTAGGCCGACTTGTACATCGGGTCCGACGGCGAGGTGCTGAAATATTGCTCGTCGACGGCCATCGCGCGCTTGTTGATCTCCAGCGACTCTCTATAAAGTCCGACGCGGTAGTAGATGTGGGCCGGCATGTGCACGACGTGGCCCGCGCCCGGCATCAAGGCGGCCAGCCGCCGCGCATGCGGCAGCGCGCGATCGGGCTTCGTCGCCGCCTCGACCGCATGGATGTAGAGGTGGATCGCCCCCGGGTGATCGGGATTGCGCGCCAGCACCTTCTCCAGCGCCGCGAGCAACTCGCCGGCGCGACCCTTGGGTTTCGCGCCCCCCGCCTCCCAGTAGTCCCAGGGCTGCGTGTCCATCACGGACTCGGCGTAGAGCGTGAGGACCGTGTCGTCACCCGGATAATTCACGGCCACGGACTTCATCGCGTCGGCGAAGGCCGCGTCGAGCGCGGCGCGCTCGGCCGTCGGATCCGCCGAGTAGCGCTTCTGGAGCGCTGCGATCAACGCACGATCCTTCGCCGGAGCGTCCGGCGCCAGTTCCACAGCCTTGGCAAGCGCGGCAAGCGCCGCCGCCGCCGCCGCGGGCATCATTGGCGCGTTGATATTCGGCCCGAGTACCAGCGCCTCGCCCCACCAAGCCATCGCGAGCTTCGGGTCCAGCTTCTGCGCGGTCTGGAAGGCGCGTTGCGCCTCGGCGTGGTTGAACGCGAAGGCCCAGCGGACGCCCTGGTCGAAGTAGGCCTGGGCCCTGGCGTCGCGCGTTCCGACCTTGAAGGACAGCGTGCCGAGGTTGTCGTAGAGCGGCACGTCGCCGCCCGCGGCCTGCATCGGCTGCGGCTTGAAGGGTCGAGTCTCGGTCTGCGCGAGGACCAGCGCCTGGAGCAAGGGCGGACGTCCGGCGACGGCTGGAGCGCACACATTGCCCGATTCGGAGAGCAGCGGGTCGTAGGACTCATCTCCGGACGGCGCGACGCCGCGGCTCGCCATCCGATCGACCGCGCCAAACAGGCCAGCCAGCGTCCAGTCCGTGCCGACGCCGCGCAGGGCGGTGCGGGCGGGCTGCCCGTCGAAGGCGGCGACGCTCCGGCCCTGCTCGCTGTCCGCGTTCCCGGCTGCGCAAGCCAGGGTGAAGAACAATGCAACAAGGGTAGACAGCTGGGGGTGACGCACGCTCGTGCGGGGCGCGTCTGCCGAGCTGGGTTGCCGACGAGGTCCCAAGTAGCGTGCATGCATGTCTTTCTCCTCTTGCCCGTCGAAGACGTCTGCCGAGTGACTGCGCGCCACGTGAGCAGACAACGAGCACGCATCGGGAACGGCGACGGCGCTGCGCGCCCCCACGGCACGAGCGATCTTGCGCGTCCTGAAAACCACAGTCCAGTCGGGTGTCCAGAAAGCGACCCTGAAGCAGGGTTGCTTAGGGGGAAGCCAGTTCGGGCCCTCGTTCGATCGGTCAGAAGCGCGGCGCCGGCTGAAGCCCACGATGCGGCCGGGCCGTGAACTCGCACCGGCCCTTCGTGCATGGGTCAAGGGTTGCAGAGCCGCTTCCTGGCGCCTCACCGATCGCCCCCATTTCCGATGCTCGAAGCCCCACATCTGGGAACCGGGCAAACGCTGCGTTCCTCGGTGACGAACCAGGATGCAGCGAGGCTGCTGTTCGCGGCCGGCCCTGAATGGCCGATAGGCATCGTTCGACGCTGGACAAGCGAGGGTCCCGCCGGCCCCGATCGGGCGTCAGGCAAGACCGCTGCACGCTACCGGCGTCGTTGCAGCCCCGCGAAGGCGGCCGCCATCGCCGCCTGGCCGCGTTCCACGGTCGCGGCGCGTCCGGCGCGGCCCCGCATCTCGCCCCGGCCCGGCCCCATGTCGACCGCAGATGCGTGGCGCGCCTCGGCGCCCTGCTTCTTCGTCAGCGCGATTCGCTTGCGCGCCAGATCGACCTCGAGCACCTCGACCTCGACCACGTCGACGGTGCGCACCACTTCGCGCGCATCCTTGCCGAAGCGGTCGGCGAGCTGGCTTGCGTGGACCAGGCCGCCCTCGTGCACGCTCAGGTCGATGAAGGCGCAAAAGCCAGCGACCTTGCTGACCGTGGCTTCGAGCGTCATGCCCGGCTTCAGGGTCCGGATGTCTTCGACGCCGTCGCCGAAGCGCGCGACCTTGAAGTCCGGGCGCGGGTCGCGGCCGGGCTTCTCGAGTCCGGCGAGGATGTCGCTGACCATGATCGCGCCGGCGATGCTGGCGGTGGCGACGATCATGATCGCCATCTCGACCCTGCTGGCCCTCGGCCTGCAGCGCATTCAGCGGCGCATGCAGCGCACCATCGGGCACCGGCGCTGAGTGGCCTCGTGAGGCGCCAGCAAGGGCAGGGCCGCCGCCGCGCCGCGCAGCTCAGGGCCCGGCCTCGAGCAAGCCGGCAACCTGCACGTGGCCCGCGTCACGGGCGATCCGTGCGGCGCTGAAGCCGCGGTCATCGCGCAGGTCGGTCCGTGCACCGTGCGCGAGCAGCAACCTGACCATATCGGCCTGGCCCTGGCCGGCGGCCCACATCAGCGCCGTCAGCCGGTTGGCATAGAGCGCATCGACGGCGATGCCATGCGCCAGCAGCACCTGCACCACCTCGCCGTGGCCGAGCGCGGCGGCGTAAACCATCGCCGAGCGCTCCATGCGATCGACCGGCTCGGTGCGTGCCCCGGCGGCGAGCAGGCGGCGCACGACCGGGGCATGGCCGAAGTAGGCCGCGCCGATCAGCGGCGTCACACCTTCGAGCGACGGCTGCTGGACATCGGCACCGGCCGCGAGCAGGCGCTCGACCATCGCCAGCTGACCCTTCTCGGCAGCGACCAGCAGGCTGGTCTTGCCCAGGCGATTGCGCGAATTGGGCGCGGCGCCCTCGTCGAGCACGCGGCTCAGCGTCGCCAGGTCGCCCTGTCGCGCCGCCACCAGCAACTGCGCGTTCAAGGCGGGATGACTGGCATGCTGCGCCGCCGCAGACATGGCGGCGCTGATCAACAACGCGGCCGACAAACTAGGGGGGGCAAGACGCATGAGACCACGCTCCGCTGCGAACGCCGCGCGGTGCAGGACACGCGGCAGGACAAAGACCACACTTGCATTGAGTCTAGCGCTCGCTAAGCTCGCTGTCGCACGCGTTCCCGCAAGGCCATGAGCTCGTGGCCCCACCGGGAACCTCCGCGCTCCGGTGCGCCCGGGTCTGCCGAGGCGCTGCCTTCAGAACGCAACGAGGAGCCTCTCCATGACCGTCTTGAATTCGAACCGCCCGCCGTGGCGCACCCTGTTCACCGCTGCGGCGGCAGCGGCTGCATGCAGCGCGCCCGCGACGCAGGCGCAGGAAGTCCAGGGCGGTGCGGCTGCCACCGGCTCGCCGGTGCCCAAGGCCATCTCGGTCGCGCAGGCCAGGCTCGACGCGGCCGACAAGGACAGCGCGAACTTCCTGCACTCGAACATGAGCTACGCGCAGACGCGCTACTACCCGGCGGCGCAGATCAACACCAGGAACGTCGGCAGGTTGAAGCCCGCGTTCGTGTTCCAGACCGAAGTCGTCGAGTCGATGGAAACCGCGCCGATCGTCGTCGACGGCGTCATGTACCTGACCACCTCGTACAACCACGTGTACGCCATCGATGCCGCGACCGGCAAGGAGTTCTGGCACTACAAGCACAAGCAGGGGCCGGTCACGACCTACTGCTGCGGCCCGAACAATCGCGGCGTCGCGATCATGGGCGACCGCGTCTTCATGGGCACGCTCGACGCGAAGATGGTGGCGCTCGATGCCAAGACCGGCAAGATGCTGTGGAGCACGCAGATCGCCGACCCCGAGCTCGGCTACTCCGAGACGATGGCGCCGGTGGCCGTGAACGGCAAGATCCTGATCGGCACGAACGGCGGCGAGTACGGCGTGCGCGGCTTCGTCAAGGCCTATGACGCCAACGACGGCAAGCTGCTGTGGACGCATTACTCGATCCCCGAGAAGGGACACGAGGGGGTTTGGGCGGTCAACGATGCCACCGGCCGCAACATGTTGCGTGACATCGCCGCCGAGAAGAAGCAACTGGCCGAAAAGGGCGGCGACTTCTACAAGACGCTGGGCGGCGGGGTATGGATGGCCCCGGCGGTCGACCTCGAGACCAACACGGTGTTCTACGTTGCCGGCAACCCCAGCCCCGACCTGTATGGCACCGAGCGCCCGGGCGACAACCTCTACACCAACTCGATGGTGGCGATCGACCTCGACACCGGCAACTACAAGTGGCACTACCAGTACATCGCGCACGACGTGTGGGATCTCGATGCCGTGTCGCCGGTGATCCTGACCGAGGCCAAGGGCAAGGACGGCAAGATGCGCAAGGTCGCCATCCACGGCGGCAAGACCGGCCATGTCTACGTTCACGACCGCGCCACCGGCGAGTTGATCCGCCACTCCGAGGCCATGGTGCCGCAGGAGAACATGTGGGTGCTGCCGACGACGGCCGGCGCACGCATGCTGCCGGGCGCCAATGGCGGCGTCGAGTGGAGCCCGATGGCGGTCAACCCGAAGCATCGGCTGGCCTACGCGGCCAACCTGCACCAGCCGATGACCTACCACGTCGAGCCGGCCAAGTACCCCGGTGGCAAGTTGTGGCTGGGCGGCGCCTTCAAGACCATCCCGAGCGAGAAGCAATGGGGCCGTCTGGCGGCGGTAAACCTCGACACCGGCAAGGTGGCCTGGAAGTTCGACACCGAACAACCGCTGATCGGCGGCGTGCTGGCGACGGCGGGTGACCTGGTCTTCAACGGCGAAGGCAACGGCTACTTCCGCGCCTTCGACGCCAAGACCGGCAAGAAGCTGTGGGAGTTCCAGTGCGGCGCCGGCGTCAATGCCCCGGCGGTTTCCTACACCGTGAACGGCAAGCAGTACGTTGCGGTGGCGGCCGGCGGCAACACCCAGCTCGACTTCAAGCGCGGCAACTCGGTGTTCGTGTTCGCGCTGCCGTAGCCGCCAGACTGGCGCACAGGGCCCTGGCAGCCTGCCTCTGCCGGGGCCTTTTCATGATCGCCTCCGAGGATCGATCCGCATGCAATTCGCAACGCTGGCGCTCGCGCTGGCTGCCGCCGCAGCGGCGCCTGGCGCCCTCGCCCAAGCACCCGCGCGCGCCGCCGTCTGCGTCGCCTGCCACGGCGAAGGCGGCAACTCGACGATCACGACCAATCCGATCCTGGCCGGCCAGACCGCGCGCTACCTGTACCTGCAACTGCGCGACTTCCAGGAGGGCCGGCGCAGCGACCCGCAGATGTCGCCGATGGTGGCCGGCCTGTCGCGCGACGAGTTGCGCGAACTGGCCGACTATTTCGCTGCGCAGAAGCCCAAGCCGCAGACCTTCAAGGCCGATCCCGCCAAGGCCAGGCTCGGCAAGGCCAAGGCCGACGAAACGCTGTGCACGATGTGCCACCTGGGCGGCTTCGCCGGCCAGAACGAGATCCCGCGAACGGCCGGGCAGCATTACGACTACACCGTCAAGCAGTTGCGCGACTTCAAGGCCAGGCGCCGCACCAACGACGCCGGCAACATGACCAGCGTGGCCAATACGCTCGACGATGCCGACATCGAGAACCTGGCCCACTACCTGGTCGGGTTGTAGCGCCGCCGCGCCGAGGCCTGGACGGCGCGTACCAGGCGCAGCGACAGCAGCGCGCTGTGCCGGGAGCCGGTCTCGAAGACGCGGTCGTTGGCGGCGTTGACGATGACGCTGCCGACACAGTCCCGATCGTCGAGGTCGCCCGCGCGCAGCAGCGTCTGCAGCGTCGCGGAATCGCCCAGTCGCCAGGCCCGGTATGGGTGCCTGCGCCCGCGCGTTGCCCTGGTTCGGCAGACCGTTGACCGTTCACAAGCGGCGCCTTCGGCCTCGGCCCAGGCGTTGACCATGGGTCTCGCAGCGTCGAGTCGGCATGTGGCGAAGCACCTGAGTGCGGCCCGCCGGTGCCCTCCGCCGCGTCGCCTCCCCCGGGTGCCTCTGGGGTGGTCCGCACGGCAGCCCGGCGGCGGCGGGACCAGGACGGCGGATATCCGAACAGGGCCATTCGAGCGCACGCAGTTCTCGTCCGCTCGGACGCGAACCCGGATCAGCGCTTCTCGGTGACGCCGTCGGGGGATTCGCCGGGCAGCTCGCAGAAACCATGTTGCTCGGCGCCGAGCGCGGTGTTGAATCGGGCGCTCATGTTCTGGAACGCGATCCACGCCGTCAGCGCGACGATCTGGTCGTCGCTGAAATGCGCGCGCAGCGTCCCGATGTCCGCGTCGACGACCGCGTCGCAGCGTTGCGTGAGCTTCTCGGCATAGTCGAGCGCGGCGCGCTCGCGGTCGTCGAAGCGGTCGCTGTCGCGCCAGCGGCCCACGGCCGCCACCTTGTCGCGCTGGCCTCCGGCCGCGAGGACGTGGTGCGCGTTCAGGTCGACGCAGAAATCGCAGCCGACGAGCTGCGCGACGCGCACCGAGACCAGGCTGCGCAGCCGCGCCTCGACCGGGTTGCGGTGGCCGAAGGCGCCCAGCAGCCCGAGCATGCCGAGGAAAGGCCCGGGCAGCCTGCCCCACAGCAGCGCCGGGGCGAGCACCGAGCCGTATTTCCGCACCTGGCGCCTGAGCACCCAGCGCACCGGCCAGGGATAACGATCGATGGCCTTGGGCGCAATGCGTGCCACGCGCGCCTCGCGATTGCTCGTCCCGGGCCCGGAAGCGCCGGCCGCGTGAAGCCGCCCCGCCGCGCCGGGGTCAGCCCGTCGCCGCGGCTTCGGCGGCCGGGGTCGCCGTCGCGGCCGTCGGCACGAAGGCGTCCGAGTAGCAGAAGTTCTCCGGCAGGCCATGGGCGACGAAGTCGGGCACCGCGGTCTCGACCATGCGCGTCGAGCCGCAGGCATAGACCTCGAATCCCGTCAGGTCGGGGTGATCCTCCAGCAGCGCCTCGTGCACGAGTCCGCGCCGGCCGCTCCAACCGGGGTCGCCGTCGGCGTCAGACAGCACCGGGACGAAGCGGAAATGCGCGTGCTCGCGCGCCCAGCGCTCGGCGAGCTCGGCCATGTACAGGTCCTTGCGCTCGCGCACGCCCCAGTACAGCCACATCGGGCGCCCGATGCCGCGCGCGAAGGCGTCCTCGACGATGCTCTTGATCGGCGCGAAGCCGGTCGCGCCGGCGATGAAAAGGATCGGTCGCTCGCCCTCGTGCAGCGTGAAGCGCCCGACCGGCCCCTCGAACTCGATCGGGTCGCCCTCGCGCATGCGCTCGAAGACATGCGTCGTGAAGCGTCCGCCCGGCACCAGCCGAACGTGCAGCTCGATGCGGTCGCTCGCGCCGGGCGCGTTGGCGAACGAGAACGCACGCTTGGCGCCGTCGTCGAGCACGATATTGATGTACTGGCCGGCGACGAAGTCCAGCGTCTGGCCCTCGGGCAGCTTCAGCAGCAGCCGGGCGACGTCGGGGGCGAGGCGTTCCATGCGCTCGACGGTGGCACGGTAGCGGCCTTTCTCGACCGCGCCTTCGCCGGCCAGCGTCGGCACGTCGACCTCGAACTCGACATCCTCGAGCGCGGTCGCGCAGCACATCAGCGCCTCGCCGCGCGCGCGCATCGCCTCGGTCAGCGCCGCCGGCTGGTAGTCGCCGAGGTCGACACGGCCGTTCAGCACCGTGCAGCGGCAAACCCCGCAACCGCCGGCGCGGCAGTCGTAGGGCAGCGCCAGCCCGGCGCGAAGCCCGGCCTCGAGCAGCGTCTCGCCGGCGCGCGACGGCACCGCGTGCGCGCCCGGGTGCACGGTCAGCCGGAAGCCGGCGCCGACGCGCTTGGGCGGCAGCCAGGGCGCGACCGCCAGCAGCGCGCTGCCGCCGATCACAAGCGCCCAGACGGCGGCGATCGGCCACGCGTAGACCAGCGGGTACAGCGCGAGCAGGAACCAGTCGAAGGACAACGTCGCCGGCGCCTGCGCCATCTGCGCCGGCCCGCCCTGGCTGAGCACTGGCTGCACCAGCGCCATCACCAGCAGCATCGCGGCGACGCTGATCGCGATCGGGCGCGGCGGCTGCGTCGTCGCCTTCGGCACGCGCTGCACGTGCACCCACATCAGCAGCAGCGTCAGCAGCGGCACGCCGATGTGGATGAACACGAGCAGCGAGAACAGGCGGTTGCTGACGTTGGCGTCGACGATGAAGTTGCGGATCAGCGTGCCGCCGAACATCGGCAGCCAGTCGAACCACTCGAAGCTGGCCTGGGTCACGAACTGTGCCAGCTTGTCCCAGGGCAGCATGTAGCCGTTGACGCCGGCGGCGAAGACCAGCCACAGCAGCACGATGCCGGTGATCCACGAGAACCAGCGGAAACCCCGCATGCGGTCGAAGGCCCAGTAGCGCAGCAGGTGCAGCACCATCGTCAGCACCATCGCGTCCGACGCGTAGCGGTGCACGCTGCGCACGATGCCGCCGGCGCACCACTGCTCGTGCGTCAGCGCCTCGACCGAGCGGTGCGCGCCCTCGACGCTGGTGTCGAAGAACGCGTACAGGTACAGGCCCGTGCCGCAGACGATCCAGAACAGGAAGAAGGTCAGCGACCCCAGGTGGTAGTAGGGGTTGAGCTTGTCCCCGAAGGCGCGGTTGAACAGCGCCTCGACCGCCATGAAGCCGCGCCGGACCAGGCGCTTGGGTCCCATCGTCATCGATCCCCCCTGTGGCGCATTGCGCGCGCGACGACGACGACGAACAGCAGCCCGCCCGCGATCGCGACCGCGCCGCCGGCGCCCATCAATCCCATCCCGAAAATCTCGCCCGGGCTGCGCAGCACCTGCTCGGCACCGGCGACCTTGCGCTGCACGCCGTAGCCGCCGGACCACATCAGCCCGCCGATGTGCATCAGCTGCCCGACACCGTACAGGTAGGGCTGGCTCACCGCGAGCCGCCCGCGCGGCGCGGCGTAGCCCAGGCGCGGCAGCAGGTGGTAGACGACGCCCATCAGTGCCAGCGTGACGCCGACGATGCTGCCGTGGTAGTGCGCCGGGATCTTGACGTTGCTGCCGTCGATCGCCAGCCCGATCAGCCCGCCGGCGGCAAACAGGGCCATCGACGCCAGCAGCGCCGCGCGCAGCGGGCGTGCCGGCGCGTCGACGCCGCCGCGCGGCTGGCGCGCCAGCGCGACCGCGACCGCCAGCGCCACCGGCAGGATCGCCAGCCCGCCGCCGACACGCATGCCCCAGGTGTGCAGCTCGCGGTGCTCGACCGACAGCACGTCGTGCGCAAGATAGGCATAAGGTGTCACGAATACGCCGACGGTGGCGATCGCGAACAGCAGCAGCGTCACGCGTGCGCTCAGCGGGACGCGCGCGCCCACCGCCTGCGCGAGCCATAGCCAGGCCACCAGCATCAGCAGCGTCCAGGTGAATTGCAGCGCGTGACCGCCGCCCCAGAACAGGATCTCCCAGTAGGTCTTGCCGTCCAGCGTGCTCGGCACGGCAGCGACCGACCAGACGAAGGCGCCCGCCGCCACCGCCGCCGTGACCGCCGCCGCGTAAAGGCCGAAGCGCAGCGCGGCCGCCCCGTCCAGCGCCGCCAGCCGCGGCGGCGCGGACAGCGCCTGCGCCACGAGCATCGTGCAGGCCAGGCCGAAGACCGCCAGCCCGCCGAGGAACCAGCGCGACTCGATCACCGGCACGTAGTTGGCCATCACCGGCACGCCGGGGTCGAGGAAGGGGGCCAGCGCCATCATCGCGGCGCCCGCCGCGGCCACCCCCAGCGCGACCCAGCCCCAGTCCTCGGCGCGCTTGCGCACATCCAGGCTCCACAGCATGCCGGCGACGGCAAAGAACCACACCAGCACCGACAGGTCGACATGGACGACCAGCGCGGTGCGGAAGAAGTCGACCCCCGGCAGCACCGCGTTGACCCCGGGCGTGCGCGCGGCGACGAGCAGGATCGAGAACACGCCCGACAGCACCAGCGCCGCCATCGCCAGCCAGAGCCAGCCGCGCGCCAGCGCCTGGCGTGCGCCGAGCACCGGCAGCAGGTAGTCGGCTGGCGCGGACGGGGCGCGGGGCGCGCTCGCCATCGCGGTCGGGGAAGTGCTCGCGGTCGGGTTCATCGCAGCGTCATCCCGCCCTTTTCGACGTCGAAGTCGATCACCAGCACCTGCGCCGGGGCCAGCGTCACGCGCTGCTGCAGGCTGTGCGTGAAGCCCTCGGTGCGGACGTCGTCGCGCAGCCGGACCTCGATCGAGCGCTCGCCGGTGGCCACCGGCAGGCGGTGGTAGATCGCCGAGGCGCCGTCGCGCGACAGCCCCGACGGCGCGGCCGTCGTCCGCACCGCGGGGGCCCCGTCGATATCGAGCTCGACCGTGACTGGCGACCGCTCGCGCGGGCAGTCCAGCGCCTTGCGCATATTGGGCGGCAGCTTGGCCAGTTCCTCGGGCGTGCGCTGGCGGCATTCGCCGACCGGCTTGCCGGTGTGAACGAGGCTGAGCTTGACCAGCGCCTGGTCCGGCGCCAGGTGCTGGTACGGCGGCCAGTGCGAGAAGACGCCGATGAACAGCGCGAACAAGCCGTACAGCACGGCTTGCCCGACCCACGCCGCCCAGCCGCGCGGTGCATCCCCGCCGCCACGCGTGCCGGCGGCCTCGGCCGGCGCCGTTTCAAAAGATTCAGCCATAATATATCTTCGCCTCTGGCTCAGGGTTTTCCTTGATCTGCGGCAAGGATTCCCGCATCGCCCGGACCGCGTCCACGAGTTGCGCGGCCTCGCCCGCATCGGTCTGGACGAGCCGCACGCGCTCGGCCGACACGCTCTTGCGCAGGTGCGGCTCGCGCAGGCCGGCCAGCCGCTCGGCGGTCCAGCGTGCGCCGAGGCGGAACGCGCAGCCGGTCTCGCGGCAGCTCGCGACGACCACGCCCTCGGCGCCATCGCGCAGCGCATATTCGACGAACGACGGCGGCAGCTGGCCGGTGCAGATCAACGGCAGCACCAGCGTGTCGGCGCCCGCCAGCGGTGTCGCATCGGCGCCCTGCTCGCAGCTGAAGACGACGAGGCGTCGCGGCGCGGCCATCGCCTCCAGCCCCTCGCGCAGCCGCCGCCGCAGCACGCCGACCGGGAGTTGCGGCATGTCGATGCCGGTCGGCAGATCGGCGTGGCTGCGAAACGGCGTCGCCGACGGGCACGATCCCGCACAGATGCCGCAGCTCGCGCACAGGTCCGGGTCGACCACCGCGAGCTGGCGCCCGGGCCGGCCGCTCGGATGCGCGGTCATCGTGATCGCGGCATACGGGCAGTCGACGAAGCAGCGCCGGCAGCCGTTGCAGTTGGCCGGGTCGACGACCGCCACCGGCTCGCGCCGACGCGGCGCCGGCAGGAACGGAAGCAGCATCAGCGCGCCCCAGCCGCCCAGCGCCAGCGCCCAGGCGACGCCGCCGGAGGTCTCGTACATCAGCGGGTGCACGAGCAGCATGAACCAGTCGACCGACAGCACGGCAGGCACCTCGGCCAGGTCCGCGGCGCCCTGCCCCGTCACCGGCAGCAGCACGCCGAGGACGAGCAGCATCGTCACCGTCCCGATCGTCAGCGCGCGCGCCGGGAACACACCTGCATGGCTGATGCGCTGGATGTGGAACCACAGCCCGAACAGCAGCAGCAGCGGCACGCCGACGTGGACGAAGATGAACAGCGAGAACAGGCGGTCACTGACCATGCCGGCGCCGAGGAAGTTGCGCGCGAACGGGTTGCTCAGGATCGGCAGCATGTCCAGCCACTCGGCGGTGGCGATGGCCGAGAACTGCCCGAGCTTGTCCCAGTGCAGCCAGAAGCCGCCGACCGCGCTGACCGCGATCAGCGGCAGCAGCGCCGCCCCGGTCCACCAGGAGAAGCGCCGGAACCAGCGCCAGCGCCCGAGCATCGCCTCGCGCAGCAGGTGCACGGCGGTGAAGACCACAAAGGCGTCGGCCGCGTAGCGGTGCAGGCTGCGCATCATCCCGCCCGGCGACCACGGTGAGCGCGACAGCGCCGCGATCGATTCGTAGGCGCCGCTGGCCGAGGTGTCGAAGACCGCGAACAGCCAGATCCCCGACAGCGCGAGCAGCCAGAAGGCGAGGAAGGCGAGCGCGCCGAGCTGGCGCAGCGGGTTGGCCTGGGCGCCGAAGGCGCGATCGAAGAGCCGCTCGGCGCCGCGCCACGCGGCCAAGGCGCGCGGGATCGGGGCGTCGTCGGTCGTCGTCATGCGTCGGATCCCGGGCACGGCACGGGCCGCCCCGCGCCGACGCGCCGTGGCTCAGAGCCTGTGAAGTATTCCGGCGCGCTCGAGCGGGTGGTCCAAGAGGCTCCAATCGAGGCGCAAAGCGCAGCCATAGCTCGGGCTATGGCGAGCATTTGCAACGAAGAGTGGGGCCTTTTGGGCCGCACGAGCGGGTGTGGCGGAATGCTTCACAGGCTCTCAGTGCACCGTGGCGCCGACCACGGCCTGCCGCCGGCGCGCGCGCTGCTGCGCGCGCCACTCACGCCACAGGTACACGCCGACGGTGACGAAGAAGGCCAGGCCGCCGACGATCTGGAGGACCAGGGTCCAGTCGTAGCGGTACTCGCCGGTATCCGGGTCGTAGACCGTGCACAGGATGATCACGCGGTCGATCAGCTCGTCGAGCGTCGGCACCGGCCCGGCCGTCGGCGCATCGAGCAGGAGCTGGCGCAGCGGTACGCCCAGCGCCTGGGCGGTCAGGCGGTCGCCCCAGACCTGGCTGTGGATGCGGCCCTCCGCATCGACCACGGTGGCGCCGACGACATGGTCGAAGCCTTCCGGCGTCTGCACGTAGCTGAAGCCAAAGGCACGCGTCAGCGCCCGCACCTGGTCGTGCGACGGGCTGAGGAACTCCCAGTTCGGGTAGTCGACCCCGAGCTGAGCGGCGAACGCGCGCATCGCCAGCGGCGAATCCATCGGCTGGTTGAAGCCGATGCTGACGACGTTGAACTGGTGCGGGCCGAGCATGCGGTCCAGACCCTTGACCGCCTGGTGCAGCGCCACCGTCTGCGCCGGGCATATCGTGGAACAGCCGGTATAGATGAAGCTGACCAGCAGCGGCTTGCCGCGGTACGCGCTCAGGTCGACCGGCCGTTCGCGCCGGTCGAGCAGCCTGAAGTCGGGCGGCACGCTGCCGACTACCGCCAGGCCGTCGCTGATCGCCTGCCGCTCGTCGAGCTTGGGCACGCCCTGCGCGGCCGCGGCGAGCGCCAGGCACGCGCCCAGCGCGGCGGCCGCCAGCGCGCGCGCGAAGATCCAGGCGCGCCGCATCGCGTCAGCGCAGCGCCGCATCGACGGCCACCCCCAGCACCAGCAACGACAGCTGGACCATCGAGGCGAAGAACGCCGCCATCGCGCGCTCGCGCCCGGGGTCGCGTGCGAGCGCATGCGTGCGGCGCAGGAAATGCGCGCCACCGAGCAGCGCCGCCCCGAGATACGCCGGGCCGGCGCCGGCAAGCGCCGGCAGCAGCGAGGCCGCCACCAGCACGATCGCATTCGCGTGCACGATGCGCGCCGCGCGCTCGCTGCCGAACACCACCGGCAGCATCGGCACGCCGGCGGCGGCGTAGTCGTCGCGATTCGCGATCGCCAGGCTCCAGAAGTGCGGCGGCGTCCACAGGAACAGCACCAGCGCGAGCAAGGCCGGCAGGACGCCGATCGACGGATCCACCGCCGCCGCCCCGGTCAGCACGGCGAAGCTGCCGGCCAGCCCGCCGACGACGATATTGGTCCAGGTGCGGCGCTTGAGCCCGACCGTATACACCACCGCGTAGGTGAAGGCGCCGAGAAACAGGAAGAGCGCGGCGACGCCGTTGATCCACCATGCCACCGAGGCGACCGCCAGCGCGAGCATCGCGACGATCAGCACCAGCCACGCGGGCCCGGCGCGCAGCGCCCCGCTGGCGAATGCGCGGCCGCGCGTGCGCTGCATCAGCCGGTCGCTGCCGGCCTCGGCGAGCTGGTTGAAGGCGCCGGCCGCGGCCGACGCCGTCAGCACCGCCAGCGCCATCAGCAGCACCTGCCACGCCGCCGGCACCGGGCCGGGCGCGATCGCCAACCCGGCCAGCGCGGTCAGCGTGATCAGCACGCCGATGCGCAACTTGAAGACGCCGAGCACGGTGCGCCAGCCCGGCACCGCGGCGGCTGCCGCGCTGCCGGATCGGGTCGTCAGCGTCGTGCCCATCTCATGGTGCCCCTGCGCGTGCGACCGCCGGCGGCGATCAGCTCAGGCCCCACAGCGTCGACAGGTACTTCCAGTTGATGAAGTAGTACAGCACGAAGGAGATCAGGAACACCATCGCGAGCACGAAGGTGCCCGGGGCGGCGAAGCCCAGCGAGCCGTAGCCCTGCGCCGCCGCGCTCGGCGCCGCGCGCGGCACCGGCGTGAACTTGGCGCTGACGTTGCCGGTATCGAGCTTCTTGCCCCACAGCAGCGAGCCGACCGTGATGTAGACGAACATGATGCCGCCGACGATCGCCGCCAGGCCGGTGATGCCGACCAGGCCCATCATCAGGTAGGCCGCACCCGGCCACTCGTAGGCCAGCGCGTGGCCTTCGAAGGCCATGTCCCAGTGACGGCGCGACACGCCCAGCGTCCCGGCGCCCATCATCACCAGCGTGAACGCGTACATCGACAGGCCGAACACATAGGGCTGCCACTTGGCCATCGTCGGCGCGATCATCTCGCGCTTGAACAGCACCGGGATCAGGTAGAAGGTCAGCGCCATGAAGGTCAGCGTCGTCCCGATCACCACGGTGGCGTGGAAGTGTCCCGGCACGTAGATCGTGTTGTGGATGATCATGTTGAGCTGCTCGGTGCCCATCATGACGCCCGAGATCCCGCCCAGGAAGCCGAAGCCGATGATCGAGATGAACACGCCGCTAAACGTCGGGTTGCCCCAGGGCGCCTTGCGCAGCCACTCGAAAAGGCCCTTGGTGTAGCCCTTCTGCCGCTGCGCGACTTCCATCGCGCCGGGGATCGTCAGCCCGTGCAGCATCGACGCCAGCACCGCGAAGTACATGAAGTAGCTGGTGTTGATGACCTTCCAGCCGGTCGACAGACCCGGGTCGGCGAGCAGGTGGTGCGCGCTGGCCAGTTGCAGGAACAGGATGTACAGCAGGAAGGCGGTGCGGCTGACGCGCTCGCTCATCGGCTTGGCGCCGAAGGCGACCGCCGCCACCAGGTACCAGATCGAGATATGCGCCGCGACGTTGATCTGCTGCGAGCTGTGGCCCAGCGCCCACCACACGGTGCGGTAGATCAGCGGGTCGACGTTCTCCAGCACGCCCAGCGACATCAGCCAGGCCGGGATCAGGATGATCGCGCCCGACAGCAGCGTGAAGACGGCGATGATCGCCGCCGTCATCGCGCCGAAGGTCACCAGCGGGATCGAGCCCTCGTAGGTCTTCTCCTTCTTGGCCACGACCAGGGTGCCGAAGAAGACGAAGCAGGCGATCAGCGCGCCGACGGCGAACAGGATGATGCCGAGGTAGAAGTGCTGCTCGGCCATCATCGGCACGTACGAGGTCATCATGACGCTGGACGCGCCCTGGAAGACCGCGACGTTGTTCATCACCGAGCCGATGATCATCAGCGCGAAGGCGAGCCAGGCGATCTTCGGCGTCGCGATGCGGCATCGCAGCAGCGTCGACGAGGCGAAGTACAGCACCGCGACCTCGAAGAAGATGATCCAGAAGATCAGCATGTCGATGCCGTGCGCCGTCAGCCACATGTAGAAGGTGTCGGCCTGAAGCAGGTGCACGGCGGGCCAGCGCGTCAGCACGATGCCGATGGCCAGGATGCCGCCGAACAGCAGCCAGACCACGGCGACGAAGGCGTTCGCCTTCATCAGCCACTCGGCCTGGTTCTCGAACTGCAGCCCGCTGCGCGGGCAGGTCCGGTAGGTGGTCGTGACGCTCATCGTCTTTCCCTCACTTGACGTACAGGCGCCCGACCATCTGGTGATGGCCGATGCCGCAGAACTCGTTGCACACGATCGAATACTGGCCCGACTGGTTCGGCGTCACCTTCACCACGTGCTCGAAGCCCGGCACCATCTGGATGTTGATGTTGGCCGGCTGCAGCGAGAAGCCGTGGTTGTAGTCGAGCGAGGTCAGGTGCAGCCGGTAGGTCTTGCCCTTCTCCAGCTCGAGGATCGGCCAGAAGTTCCAAAGCCGCGCGATCTGGTAGATGTCGGCCCCCGGCGGCGGCGCGACGACGGGGATGTTCTCGGCCGTCTCGGTGCGCACCGTCCACTTGTCGACCATCTCCTGCGCCTTCGCCTGGAAGCGCTCGGGCGTCGTGCGGTAGGTCTCGGTCGACAGGTTCTGGGTGCCCCAGATATGCCAGCCGACCATCATGAAGAACATGATCAGGCACCAGGTCAGCGCGATCACGATCCACGTGCCCTCGACACGGTCGATCGGATGCTTGATCCACAGGCGCTCGGTCGGGGGGAGGATGGCGCTCATCGTGTGGTTCCCTCTTGGAGACGTGAAAGGCGCCGGCTCACTTGCCGGCCGGGATGCTCAGGATGTCGATCACGCCCCACAGGTTGTAGACCACCATCGGGACCATGACCCCCAGGAACAGAAGCAGGAACGGGCTATCCAGCAGCTTCTGCATCATGGGGACCGGTTCGTTGTCGTCGTCGTGCATGCTCATGCCGCGTTCTCCGTGGAGTGGAATTGCGATTGTCACCGCCGACCTCGGCCCCGCCGCAACGCCAGCCGCAGCGCGGCGCAGGGCACGCGACCCCGCGCAACCGAGTATTACCGTCGGGCATTCTGGAAGCTGACCGGGTCGGGCGACTTGAACTGTATCAAGAAGGCGCTGCGAACCGGCCTGGGCGTTCGGGCTTAGCATCGCCGGCTTCCCCCGGCCCGACGCCTGCGCCCGGCGGCGCCGGGGCTGTCTGCAGTCCTCGGCGTCAGGGCCTGCGGCGCCGCGCCGCGGACACCGACCCGACCGCCCCGCCGACGCCATGAGCCCTGCCGCCCGCCACCGCACGCTGCGCCGGCTCGCCTGGGCCTGCGTGATGCTGATGCTCGTCGTCACCACCGCCAGCGCCTGGCTGCGGCTGGCGCCATCGCGGCCGGCCTGCCTCGATTGGCCGGGCTGCCGCAGCGCCGGCCAGCCGTTGCTGACCATGACCGCCGGCGGGTCACCCGCGCTGCAGGCCGCGACGCGCGGCGTCCACCGCGCGGCGGCCTCGACGGTGCTGCTGCTCGTCCTGGCGTTGCTGGCGCTGGCGGCACGCCCGCCGCGCGACCCGACGCTGCTCGCGCACGCGCTGGCGCTGCTCGCGCTGGCGCTCGCGCTGGCCGCCCTGGGCATCGTCACGCCGCGATCGACCTCCGCCTCGGTGCTGCTGGGCAACCTGCTCGGCGGGCTCACGATGCTGGCCCTCGCATGGCGGATGCTGTGCGGGCTGGGGCGCGCAGACAGCGGCGCAGCGGGCGCGCCGCGTCAGGGCGCAGCCGCCCGGGCGCTGGCAGCGCTGACCACGCTCGCCTGGCTGCTGCAGGCCGGCGTCGGCGTCAGCTCCGGGGCCGCGCTGCACGCGGACGCGCCGCTGGTGCATCTGGCGCTGGTGCATCTGGCGCTGGCGCTGCTGGCGCTGCCGCTGGCCGCCGCCACCGGCTGGGCTGCAATGCGGCGCGGCCGCCGCGGCGAGGGCCTTGCGCTGATGCTCGCCGCCGCGCTGCAAGCCCTGCTCGGTGCCGCCTCGGCCGCCAGCGCCGCCGCCCCGGCGTCGGTACTGCTGCACAACATGACGGCGGCGGTCGGCATCGCGCTCGCCGCCGGGCTGACGGTCTCGCTTGACGCAAGTCGGCCCAAGCCGTCTTGACGCGTATCAACGACAATCGATACGCCGCCACCGATCATCCCCTTCGACCCTCGGGCCCGGGCTGCCGGGCCAGCGCCATGCTCGATACTCGCCCGTTCGACATCCCACGCTTCCTCGCGCGCCTGCCGCTGTTCAGCGACCTCGCGCCGCAGGAGCTGGAGCGGCTGGCCGGCGGCTGCCAGCTGCGCCGCTTCCAGCGCGGCGACATGGTGCTGCACATCGGCGACCCCTGCGACGCCTTCCACGTCGTCGTCGTCGGCCAGGTCAAGCTGTTCGTGCTTTCGCCGGCCGGGCAGGAGAAGGTGATCGAGCTGATCGGCCCCGGCGCCAGCTTCGCCGAGGCGCTGATGTTTCTCGGCCGGCCGTGCATGGTCAATGCGCAGACGCTCGCCGACTCGCTGCTGCTGACGGTGCAGCGCCGCGCGGTGATCGAGGAGGTCAAGCGCGACGACCGTTTCGCGATGCGGATGCTCGCCGGGCTGTCGCGCCGCCTGCACGGGCTGGTGCACGACGTCCAGGCCTACGCGCTGCAAAACGGCGTGCAGCGGGTGATCGGCTACCTGTTGCGCGACCAGGCGCCCGATGGCCCGGGGCAGGGCCAGGCGGTCACGGTCTCGCTGCCGGTCAGCAAGGCCACCGTCGCGTCGCGCCTGTCGCTGACGCCGGAGTACTTCTCGCGCGTGCTGCGCGAGCTGGAGGATGCCGAGCTGATCGAGGTCGACAAGCGCGACATCCGCATCCGCGACGTCAAGCTCCTCGCGGCCTACCAGGCCTGAGCGCCACGCCTGTCGCCGCGCTGCGCAGCGCGCGCCGCGGGTCGCGCAGCCCAGGCCGGGCTATCCCAGCGCCGCCAGGCCGTCCACGCGCGCCCCCGCCGGAAGCGCCACGCGCGCCAGCAGGCGGCCTTCGTCGTCGAGCCGCAGCACCGCCCCCGGCGCGGCCGCGTCGGCCGGCGTGACGGCGGCCAGCCAGTGGCGCCGGCGCTCGTCGCGCGCGAGCGCGCGCGGCGCGCCGCCGAGCGCGGCGACGGTCTGCCAGCCGCCGGGCTGCCAGCGCAGCAGCCCGGCCTCGGCGAGGGCCCACAGCGCGCCGTCGGCGTCGTGCAGACGCAGCAGCCCGGCCGGTGCGGGCAGCTCGGAGGCGACGCGCCAGCGCGCGGTGTCGACGACGAACACGTGCTCGCCCGCCGGCAGCCACCAGGCCCCGGCGCGACCGGCCTGCGGCAGCGCCGAGGCCTGCGGCCGCGCGCCGGCAAGCGGCAGCGTGGCGATGCGGCGCCGCACGTCCAGGTGCACCACCGCGACGCCGCCATCGACCAGCCCGGCGACCCACGGCACGCGCGGGTCGGCGAGCACGAAGCGCGGCGGCGGCCCTTCCAGCGGCACGCGCCGCACGCCGAGGTAGCCCGGCCGCGGCAGCGCCTCGCCCATGCGGTAGTCGTGCACGAGGCCGTCGAAGATCGGCGGCGCACGCGGGTCGAGCGGGATCTCCCACAGCTCGCCGAAGCCGCTCCAGGCCACGAGCAGGCTCGCCCGCCCCGCGTGCGCGAACAGCGCCTGGGCCCGGCCGCGGCGCGTGCGCGCCAGGTCCTCGCCCTGGTAGACCTTCAGCGGCCGCGCGCCCGCATCCAGCAGCGTCAGCCGTTGCCCGTGCGCGAGCAAGGCATGCGCGCCGTCGGCGCTCGCGGCCATCCCATGCACCGGCTCGCCGATCGACTGCGCCGCCTGCGCGATCCATGGCGCCGCGGCCGGCAGCGCCGGCTCGCCGCCGGTTGCCGCGCGGGGACGCCAGCGCTGGACCAGTCCGGCGGCATCGACGGACCAGACCGCAGCCGCCGCGGCGGCCGGCGGCTGCGCTGCCGGCAGCGCCTGCGCGAGTCCGTCGGCGAGCAACCACGCGCCTCCCTCACCCCAGGCCAGCAGCGTCGGAGACGCCGCGCGGACGGGGTCCGCCGCGGCCGCGGCGACCGCCGGCCAAGCCGCGGCGGCTGCCAGCGCGGCCGCCTGCAGCGTGCGGCGGCGGCGAATCATGCGGCCGCGCGCACCTCGTCGACCGGGCCGGCGAACAGCAGCGGCGCGTGGCGAAGCTGCATCCGGTGCACGCGCAGCAACTTGCGCTCGCGGGCGCCCAGATCGCAGGCGGCCAAGGCGCGCTGCAGCAGCGCGGCCGACTGCGCGGTCGCGCCGACGGTGCCGACGAGCAGCCGCCAGGGCCAGCGCGGATGCCCGGGCAGCGATACCGCCTCCGCCACGCCCGGCAGCGCGAGCAAGGCGCTGCCCGCCACGCCGCCATCCGCCGGCGCGGCCACCGCGGCCACGGTCCACAGCGTCTCGTGGCGCTGCGCCGGCGGTGCCAGCCCGAGGTCGGCGAGCAGCCCGGCGCGCTGCCAGCGGCGCAGCGTTCCCAGCACCTCGCGCTCGCTGCGGTGAAGCGCCTCCGACACGCTGCGAAACGGATGCGCCTGCAACGGCAGCCCGGCCTCGCAGCGCCGCGCCAGATCGGGGTCGGTGCAGGGCCCGGCGGCGACACCGCAACGGCAGCCGTCGCGGTCGTCTCCGACTTCACAGGCCTGAAGCGGCAAGCACAGCGGGCTGCCCAGCGCCGCCGCCAGCGGCTCGAGCTGAGCCTCGGCCGCGTCGCGGTCGCGCGCCACGAGGTCGAACCACAACGTCGGCATGCCTGCGGGCGGCACCGCGCCGTCGATCGACTCGATCCAGTCGCAATGCGTGACGCCAGGCTGCGCGGCCAGCGCGCGCAGCGCCGCGTCGTCGGGCCCGGCCGCGCACTCGACGCCGCAGCGCCAGCGAACGCGCTCGAGCTCGGCGCTCCAGTGCACGCGGATCGAATCCAGCGCGCCGCTGTCGCTCAGCACATGGCAGTGGCCCAGGACCTCGCGCACGCTGCCGCCGAGGCGGCGCGCGACGACCTGGAACGGCGAGTCCTGGAGCGGGAATCCGTGCGCGAACTCGCTCAGCAGCGCGTGCCGCAGCCCGGCACAGCGCGGCGGTTCGCCCGGCGGCGCGACCATCGCCGCGCGCGCCGGGGGCGCTGCCAGGGGCGCCGCACGCGACACCCCTGGCACCGCCCCCCGATCGGGGGACGCGGCACCGGGCCCGTAAGGGCCGGCACCCTGGTGACGATGGGGCCGGGCGAACCCGGCCCCGCGAGTCGTCACTGCTTGAGGATCCACTCCACCGCCGCCTTCAGGTCCGCGTCGGAGATCTTGGCCACCGGGTTCGGCGGCATCGGGACCGGGCCCCAGACGCCCTTGCCGCCATTGCGCGACTTCTCGGTCAGCTTGGCGACCGCATCGGCCTGCCCCTTGTACTTGGCGGCGACGTCCTTGTACGACGGGCCGACCAGCTTCTTGTCGACGGCGTGGCAGGCGAAGCAGCCGGCCTTCTTCATGTTGGCCTCGGGGTCGGCGTGCGCCGGGGCGGTGAGCCCCAGCGCCAGCGTCGCCGCGCCGGCCAGCATCCACAGGGTCTTCTTCATGGTGTCCTCGCTCCTCGCGTCAGTAGACGTCGTGCTGCGTGTTGTAGACGTTGAAGTGCCCAGTCGGCGTGATCAGGCGCGGGTCCTTGATCACGGCCTTGAGCTTGAGCGTCTTGTCGTCGACGACGACCAGCGCGCTCTCCTTGTTCTTGGCCGACCAGACCGCGAACCAGACCTCGTCACCCGCCTTGTTGTACTCGGGCTGGACGACGCGCTTGGCGCCGTCGTCCTTCAGGTCCGCCCACTGCGCGATCGGCAGCACGGTGAAGCCCTTGCCCAGGTTGTTGATGTCGAACACCGCGACCGACTGCGAGACGCCGGCGTCGGGGTTCAGCGGGGTGTCGACGTACAGGTGCTTGGACTTCGGGTGCGTCTTGATGAACAGCGAGCCGCCACCCTGCGCCTTGATCGAGTCGACCATCGTGAAGCCGTTCTTGCGCTTCGGGTCGGTGCTGATCAGCGCCACGGTCTCGTCGCCGAGGTGGCTGGTGGCCCACACCGGGCCGTGCTTCGGGTGCACGAAGTTGGCGCCGCGGCCCGGGTGCGGAATCTTGCCGACCTCGACCAGCGCCTTGAGCTTGCCGTCCTTGGCGTCGATCGCGGCGATCTTGTTGCTGTTGTTCGCCGCCACCATGAAGTAGCGCTTGCTCGCGTCCCAGCCGCCGTCGTGCAGGTAGCGCGCCGAGCCGATCTCGGTCATCTTCAGCGCATTGATGTCCGAGTAGTCGACCAGCAGCGACTTGCCCGTCTCCTTGACGTTGACGATGAACTCGGGCTTGAAGTGGCTGGCGACGATCGAGGCCACGCGCGGCTCGGGGTGGAACTCCTGCGTGTCGACCGTCATGCCGCGCGTGCTGACGATCTTCTTCGGCTCGAGCGTATCGCCGTCCATGATCACGAACTGCGGCGGCCAGTAGGCGCCGGCGATCGCGAGCTTGTCCTCGTAGCCCTTGTACTTGCTGGTGTCGACCGAGCGCGCCTCCAGGCCGATGCGGATCTCGGCCACGTTGTCGGGCTTGGGCATCCACAGGTCGATCATGTTGATCCGGGCGTCGCGACCGATCACGAACAGGTAGCGCCCCGACGCCGACAGGCGCGAGATATGCACCGCGTAGCCGGTCTTGACGATATTGATGATCTGCTTGGTATCGCCATCGATCAGCGCCACCTCGCCGGCGTCACGCAGCGTGGTCGAGAAGATGTTCGCGATGTTGTAGTTGTTCATCTTCTTCTTCGGCCGCTGGTCCGGAGGCACGATGACCTTCCAGGTGCCCTTCATGTCGGCCATGCTCCACTCCGGCGGGGTCGGAGGGTCGTGCTGGATGTAGCGCGCCATCAGGTCGACATCGGCCTCGGTCAGTTCGCCCGAGGTCTGCCAGTTCGGCATGCCGGCCGGCGAGCCGTAGGCGATGAAGACCTTCAGATAGTCGGTGCCCTTCTCGAGCGTGATGTCCGGCGTCAGCGGCTTGCCGGTGGCACCCTTGCGCAGCACGCCGTGGCAGCCGGCGCAGCGCTGGAAGTAGACCTGGCGCGCCTTGTCGAACTCGGCCACCGTCATCGGCGGCGCCTTCGGGTTGGTCGCCTGGTACATCGGCTGGTCGGCCAGCGGCGAGCTGCCGGCCTGATATTTCAGCTCGGACTCGGTGACGCCCTTCTCAGCCGCCTGCGCGGCCAGGCCGGCACCCGCCAGCAGCGCCGCCAGCGGGACCAGACGCAGCATCTTCATCATCTCTCGGGCCTTCATGGCACCTCCTTGGTGGTGGTTCGAAGCTTCGAACGGAAACCTGGCGCGACCTCGCCGCGCCGACTGCACATCAATCTCGCATCGCACGCGATGCTGCGATGCACCACTGTGCCGGACATTGAACTGTGTCAAACCGACTACGGGAAACCTCGTAGCCGGTCCCGTTTTTGATCCAGCGCAAGATAACCGTGCGATTTCCGCGACGGCAAGGTGGAAACCCGACCTGTTTCAAGTCGTTCTTTGTCGCAGTGCAGCATCATGAGTGACATGAAAGAGTCTCGACCAGGTTCGAACGGCGCGCGGACCATGCATGCAGCCGCTATGGCGGCCCTGACAGGCCTGTCCGCCCTCGCCGGCCCGGCCACGGCCGCCGGGGATCCCGCGGCGCAGACCATCGTCGTCACCGCGACCCGGCATGCGATGCTCGCGCTCGACGCGCCGGCGGCGATGAGCGTCGTCACGCGCGAGGAGATCGCGGCGCGTGGCGCCGACGATGTGCTGGACGCGCTGCGCGGCGAGACCGGCGTGTCGCTGCAGGGGCGGTCGATCGGCGGGCGCAAGGTGCTGAGCCTGCGCGGCATGGACAGCAAGCACACGCTGTTCCTCGTCGACGGCCGCCGGATCGGTGCCAGCGACGGCGTCGTCGGCCACTCGGACTTCCAGTACGACTGGATCGCGGTCGAGGATATCGATCGCATCGAGGTCGTTCGCGGGCCGCTGTCGGTGCTGTACGGGTCGGAGGCGATGGGCGGCGTCGTCAACGTGATCACGCGCCAGGCCGGCGAGCGCTGGCGCGGCTCGGGCCGCGTCGAGGGCAGCGCCGCCGACACCGGCCGCGGCGGCGACGGCCATCGTGCGTCGGTGGCCGTCGACGGCCCGCTGGCTGCGGGCTGGGCGCTGCGCGCCGGTGCCGCGCAGGCGCGGCGCGGCGCGGTCGCATCGCCCGCCGATGCGCGCATCTCCGAGCTCGAGGGCTTCGACAAGACCGACGGCTGGATCGGCCTGAGCTGGCGCCCGCAGGGCGAGCACCGGATCGACCTCGAGCACCGTACGGGCGACGAGACGCGGCGCGCCGATGCGCGCGAACTGCGCGGCGCGCGGCGCTACCACGAGACCGTCAACGACATCGAGCGCCGGCTCAGCTCGATCGGCTGGGAGGCCGACTGGTCGGCCGGGCTGCTCGCCGGCAGCGCGACCCAGATTCGTGCCTACGAGTCGGTGGTCGACGTCGTCAACACGCGCACCGAAGGGGTCAGCACCAACCCGCCGCAGCGCCTGGGCGAGCAGGTGCTCGAAGGGCAGGCGCGGCGCGCCTTCGGCGGCCACGCGCTGACGCTCGGCTTCGAGGCGCGCAACGAGTCGCTGCGCGACCCCGGGCTGCCCGGAGGCGAGTCGATCGCGCGCCAGCGCGCGGTCTACCTGCAGGACGAATTCCGGCTCGGCGCCGGCATCGACCTCACGCTCGGGCTGCGGCGCGACGACCATCACCTGTTCGGCAGCGAGTGGAGCCCGCGCGCCTACGCCGTCTGGCGCGCCGCGCCGGGGTTGACCGTCAAGGGCGGGTTCAGCCACGGCTTCAAGGCGCCCAACCTGAAGCAGATCGTCCCCGGCGAGCGGCGCGAGGGGCCGAACGTCTTCCTCGGCAACCCGGACCTGCAGCCCGAGACCAGCGACGGCGCCGAGCTCGGAGTCGCCTGGACCGTCGGCGGGCGCGAGCTGCAGGCGATGGTCTTCGAGCAGCGCGTTCGCGACCTGATCGAGATCGTCTTCGTCGCTCCCGGCACGGTGCCGGGCACCGGCACCTACACCTACGACAACCTCGAGCGGGCGACGCTGCGCGGGCTCGAGGTCTCGTATGCGCAGCCGCTAGGCGCCGGGTTCTCGACCCAGGTCGGCTGGACCTACCTCGACGCGCGCGACGGCGACGGCGAGCGCCTGCTCAAGCGCCCGCGCCACGGCGTCGGCGCCCGCCTGGACTGGGCCGGCGGCGCGTGGAAGGCCGGGCTGCGGCTGGACCACACCTCCGGCGAATGGCTGCCGCAGGCGGTGGCGACACTGCCGCCGCAGCGCGGGCCCGAGCTGACGCGCCTCGGTGCCCATCTCGCGCGGACGCTGTCGGACCGGGTCGAGCTGTCGCTCGGCGTCGACAACCTGACCGACCTGCGCCCGGCCGACGAGTCGCCGCTGTACACGCAGGCAGAGCCGCCGCGGACCTGGCGGCTCGCGCTTACCGGCCGTTGGTAGGCCCGGTGCTAGCATCGCGCCTCATGGCTCGACTTCGCGAGCCTCGTGTTGATGCAGCGCAAGACCATGCGAGCTTCGTACACCTAGTCTTCCCGCCAGCGTGACGCACGGCCGCGCGGCGCGCTCGTGGGCAGATGACCGCCTTGAGGCCCCTCGGGGGCCGGGCGGTGGATGCAGCCCCCAGCCCGATGCCGGCCTCCGTGCCCCACAACTCCAGCCGCCCATGAGCCTTGCCGCCATCCCCGCCGACCTGCAACCCGCGCTCGCCGCCAGCGGGATGACGCCGCTGCGGCTCGGCGGCCGCACGCTGCTGCCGATCGTGCAGGGCGGCATGGGTGTCGGCATCTCCGCGCACCGGCTCGCCGGCAGTGTCGCCGCGCTCGGCGGCGTCGGCACGATCTCGTCGGTCGACCTGCGGCGCCACCACCCCGACCTGATGGAGCGCACCGGCGGCCTGGACATGGGCAACGTGCCGAATGCCAAGTCGCTGATCGACGCCGCCAACCTCGAGGCGCTGCGGCGCGAGATCGTCGCCGCGCGCGAGCTGGCGCGCGGATTCGGCATGATCGCGGTCAACGTGATGCGCGCGGTCGCCGAGTATGCGGCCTCGGTCAAGCAGTCGCTGGAGGCCGGCATCGACATGGTCGTCGTCGGTGCCGGGCTGCCGCTGGACCTGCCCGACCTGGCACAGGACCACCCGCGCGCGCTGCTGGTGCCGATCCTGTCGGACGCGCGCGGGGTGCAGCTCATCGTCAAGAAGTGGGAGCGCAAGAAGCGCCTGCCGGACGCGATCGTCATCGAGCACCCGCGGCTGGCCGGTGGCCACCTCGGGGCGGCGAAGATCGAGGACCTGAAGGACACGCGCTTCGACTTCGAGAACGTGATCCCGGCGGTGCGCCGCTTCCTGCGCGACGCCGGCATCGAGCGCTGGATCCCGCTCGTCGCCGCCGGCGGCGTGCGCAGCGCCGACGATATCCGCCGCCTGCAGGGGCTCGGCGCCGACGCGGTGCAGCTCGGCACGCCGTTCGCCGTCACCGCCGAGTGCGACGCCGACCCGGAGTTCAAGCGCGTGCTGGCCGAGGCGCGCGACGAGGACATGGTCGAGTTCACCAGCGTCGCCGGGCTGCCGGCGCGCGCGGTGGCCACACCCTGGCTGAAGCGCTACCTCAAGGCGCTGCCGCGGCTCGAGTCGGTCGCGCACGCCAGGCAGCGTTGCACGAAGGCCTTCGACTGCCTGTCGCAGTGCGGTCTGCGCGACGGCCTCGCAGGCTGGGGCCAGTTCTGCATCGACAACCAGCTCGCCGCCGCGCTGCGCGGCGAGGTCGGCAAGGGCCTCTTCTTCCGCGGCAGCGGCCCGCTGCCCTTCGGCCCGCAGATCCGCAGCGTGCGCGAGCTGGTCGAGCGCATGCTCGGCGTCGGCGCGCAGCCGGCGGCGCACGCGGCCGCGCCCGCGCTGGCGGCGGCCGTCGCAGCGTTCTGAACCGCCGCGCCTGCCGCCGCGGCCCGATTTCAGCCGCGCGAACCGGGGTCGGTGGCCGCGGCGGTCTGCTGGGCGACGGTCTCGGCCACCGCCCGCAGCCCCTTGCCGCGGCTGAAGTAGTAGGTTCCTTCGGGGCTGATGACGACCGCACGGCGCCCGGCGGCGTCGGCGAAATACTGCCATCCGAAGGCGGGCTCGCCCGGTGCCGCGGCGTTCGGAACGGTCTGGAAGGCGCCGCGGGCCGCATCGGCGTGCGCCGCCCGACCGTCGCGCTCGTGGTGCGAACGTGAGTCGTCGTCGCTGCCGTAGGCCGCGCCCGCAGCGAGCGCGATCGCCAGCGCCAGAATACGAAAAGTCGTCGAGGTCATGATGGACTCCTTGCTTTCGAAACGCAGTCGGACTTGACTGTGGGCGCAGTGTGTGCCGCGGCCGCTTAACGATCTCTGAACAGAAGCCTCGGCCGCGCGCAGTGCCGCGACGGCTGCTGCGGCGTCCGTGGCCGAGGCCGCGACGCCGCTCGAAACCCGGCCGCAGGATCGACTGCCCATCCGCATCGGCCATGGTCCGCCGCCGCTGAAGATGCCCGCCGATGGATGCCCGCTGGCAGGCCCGCCGACTGCTCGACTCGCCGCACCGCCTCGGATTCGCCGCCGCCGCCGCGGTGATGGCAGTCAGCGCGATCGGCTGGCTCGCGCTGCTGCTGTGGCCGATGTCATCCGCCAACGCCGCGCTGCCGCCGGCGTCGATCGCGCATGCGCTCGCCATCGTGTTCGGCTTCATGCCGCTGTTCTTCGCCGGATTCCTGTTCACCGTTGGACCGCGCTGGCTCGGCCAGACGATGGACGATTCGCGCTACGCGATGCTGGCGCGCCGGGTGCGCGCGCCGCTGGCCGGCTACGCGCTGGCCTGGATCGCATGGTGGCCCGCGTGGCTGCTCGCCGCCGCCGGCGGCGGCGCCGGGCCGACGGCGCGCGCCGTGGCGGCGCTGCCTGCGGCGCTGCTGCTGATCGCCGCCACAGCCTGGACCGCGATCGTCGCGCAGCTCTTGCGGCTGCTGGCCGACGCCGGCCGGCAGCCCGAGGCCGAGACCAGCTCGCAGCTGCGCGCGGCCGCGCTCGCCTGCGCCGCAGGGGCGGTGCTGCTGTGGGCCGCGGGATTCGCCGCCGCGCGCGGCGAGGCACGCGCGCTGCACGCGATCGCCACGGCGGCACTGTGGATCTTCTGCGGCGGCGTCTTCGCCAGCGCGTCGCACCGCATGCTGCCGCTGGATGCGATGGCCGACCGCCCGGCGCTGGAGGCACGCCACCCGCTTTGGCTGCTGGCGCTGATGGGCGGCACGCTCGCGCTGCAGGCGCTCGATGCGGTCGCGGCCGCCGCGCGGTGGCCGCTGCCCGCCGCGTGGCACGCGCTGCAGGCGCTAGGCGCCGCCGGCGCGGTGGCGCTGCTGGCGCCGATCGCCTGGCGCTGGGCGCGGCGGCAGCGCCTGGGCTGGCAGCTGCCGGCGATGCTGCACGCGGGCTTCGTCTGGCTGGTCGTGGCCATCGCGCTGCAGGCGATGGCGCACGCGATGGCCGCCGCCGGCCGGCCGGGCGCGCTCGGCGCCGCACCGGTGCACGCGCTGGCGCTGGGCTGGATGGGGTCGACGATCTTCGCGATGGCCTCGCGCGTGGCCGGCGCCTTCGGCGGCCAGGCGCAGGCGGCCAACCGTGTCGCGTGGCGACTGTTCGCGCTCGTGCAGGCGGCGGCGCTGGCGCGCGTCGCGTCTGCGCTGTGGCCCGACATCGCTGGCTGGCTGACGCCGTGGGCCGCGGCGGCTTTCGCCGTCGCCGCCGTCGGCTGGCTCGCCGTCTATGGCCGCTGGCTGGGCCTGCCACGCCGCGGCGGTGGCGGGGCACGCTGATGCCTCTTGGCGCTCGACCGGCGGCGGCCTGGCCTTGGAGGAACGGGGCGACCGCTTGCGACCCCTTGCAACCACCCGCCCCTCAGCCCCGAAGCCGCCCTTCGCGCCGGCGACTGCAGCGAGGTGCGGATGGCCGGCAGCGTGGAATCGCCCCGCCGCCTGCGCTCACCTCTTCTGCAGCGGCTCGAACGTGATCACCTCGCGCACACGCAGTTTCAGCGCATCGGCCACTGCCTGCAGGCGCTCAACCGACACACCCTTGTACTGCGTGGCTTCGTATCGTTGGACTTGCTGCTCGGCCACCGCCAACTTGTCGGCCAGCTCCTTCTGCGTCCAGTTGCGCATGATGCGGGCCTTGATCAGTGCGGGTGCCAGGTCGGCGATGGATTCGGCGGTGATGGCCGTCAGTTGCCCGTCGCGCAGTCGCTCGTAGTCGGCCACCTCCGCTGCGAGATCGTCGAGCTGACTCTGGGCCGCCTCACGCAGCGCCTTCTGCGCACGCGGGTGGAGCGTGCGAGTGCTGCTGTCCGGTGCTTCGATGGCCGCGCGGAACTTGGCGACCTGTGCCTTGCTGATCCGGTACTGCCGTTCGTTGGTGATCATTCGAAATCCTCTAGGTCGATGACGATGATTCCTTTGGGGTTGCCGTCGCGGTCGCGCTGGAAGAAATCGCGAAACAACGTGCCCAGCGGGTCTGCGGCCGCGTCGGCGGGAAACAGCTCGCCCCGGTACTTTGCCTTCTGCGCGCGACGTCCCGCGTCGAAGGTCAGAAGCACCTCATCGATGACATCGAAGTCGACCCCATCCAGGTCCCAACAGGCATCGAAGTCGCCAGGATGCTCCTTGGTCGTGATGAAGCTGCCGTCGATGTAGGCGCGTTTGCAGCCGGCGGCGCGCAAATCGCGCAACGCACAGGCCAGCCCCTCCAGCAACTGCCCGCGCCACGGTGTTGTGCCGAACCGCTCGACGACGTCGACCCACTCGGCCAGATGCTCGCCGGGCGGCAGGTTTCCAGTCGACGGCTCATGGGCAGGAATCACGACACAACTCTATCGTTGTGTATGTCTCAAGTCAAGCGGCCATTCGCAGCGTGGCCTGGTGGCGGCAGGCCATGCGGTCACGTTCGTCGCCCAGCGCGGCGAAAGCGACGGCGGGTTGATACGCCGGGTGCCGGTGGTGCGGTGGGTGGCGCGCGACCCGTCGAAGGCTGTGCGCGAACGACCGGTCTGACCGGGCGCGAATGTCGCTTCGTGGCCGCCATGCGCCACCCGGCCGGACCGATCTGCCCTGGCGCCCACGCGCCACAGAAGCCCGCGCGCTCAGCGCGGCACGTAGAAGGTCGACGTGCTGCGAACCGCCTCGCCGCCGCCCACGCCGAGGCGCTCGACGACCCACTCGATCGGGTGCGCCCCCGGCGCCAGCGACTGCGCCGCCTCGGGCGGCAGCCTCAGCGCCAGCACCGCCGGCGCGATCGCATACGGCGCGACCTCGATCTCGGCGGCGCCGTCGAGCACCAAGCCCTCGACCCCGCGCGCCGTCAGGCGATAGCGTTGCGGCTCGCCGCTGCGGTTGCCGACCTGCACCCGGTAGGCGTTCTCGACCCAGCCCGCATCGACCACGCGCGCCAGCGCGCCGCGGTCGCGCAGCACGTCGACCGTATGCCCGGCGCGCAGCGCCAGCCCGGCGACGAAGGCGCTGCCGACCGCCAGCAGCAGCGCGCCGTAGATCCAGACCCGCGGCCGCCACACGCGCGAGAGCATCTGCGCGCGGCCCCAGCCGTGGCGCACGCCGTTGTCGGTGGCGTAGCGGATCAGGCCCTTCGGGTAGCCCATCTTGCCCATCACGTCGTCGCAGACGTCGATGCACGCGGCGCAGCCTATGCACTCGTTCTGCAGTCCGTCGCGGATGTCGATGCCGGTCGGGCATACCTGTACGCACAGCGTGCAGTCGATGCAGTCGCCCAGGCCCAGCGCGCGCGGGTCGGCCTTGCGCGGTCGGGCGCCGCGCGACTCGCCGCGCCCGGCGTCGTAGGCGATGACGAGCGAGTCGGCGTCGATCAGCGTGCTCTGGAAGCGTGCGTAGGGGCACATGTACTTGCAGATCTGCTCGCGCAGGAATCCCGCGTTGCCGTAGGTCGCCAGCCCGTAGAACAGGACCCAGAAGCTCTCCCACGGCCCGAAGGACAGGGTCATGAGTTCGTCGACCAGCACGCGGATCGGCGTGAAGTAGCCGACGAAGCTGATGCCGGTGACGAGCGCGACCACGATCCACGCCGCGTGCTTGCCGCCCTTGCGCGCGATCTTGGCCGCGCTCCACGGCGCGGCGTCGAGCTTCATGCGCGCGATGCGGTCGCCCTCGATGCGGCGCTCGATCCACAGGAAGATCTCGGTATAGACCGTCTGCGGGCAGGCATAACCGCACCACAGCCGGCCGGCGACCGCGGTGAAGAAGAACAGCGCCAGCGCCGACAGCACCAGCAGCGCGGCGAGGAAGACCAGGTCCTGCGGCTGCAGCACCAGCCCGAAGAGGTAGAAGCGCCGCTCGACGAGGTCGAACAGCACCGCCTGCCTGCCGTCCCACTGCAGCCACGGCGCGCCGTAGAAGACGATCTGCGTCAGCCAGACCATCGTCCAGCGCCAGCGCGCGAAGACGCCGCTGACCGCCCGCGGGTAGATCTTCGGCTGCGCCGCATACATCGAGACGAGCTCGGCCGACGAATCGGCGCCGCCGGTCGCCCGCGCCGCCGGGAGGATCGGGATCGTTCGCCGCGTCATCTCGGATCGATCCCGGGCGCCCGGGGCCGAACCGCGTGCGCGGTCACAGGGCGACGCTTCGCGCTGCGTGCCGCGCGACGAGCGCTCGCGCGCGGCGCGCTCATCCCGCCCTCGCGACGCCGCGCGCCAGCCGCAGCGGTTGCGCTGCGGCGTCCGCGGGCGGCAGCAGGTCGGCCAGCGTACGAGCGTCCAGGTGCGCGAGGAACGCCGCCAGCGCGCCCGAGATCACCCCGGCGAGCCGGCAGCTGCCGGTCAGCGCGCAGCCCCTGCCGCCGTCGAAGCACTCGACGAGCATGAAGTCGGGCTCGACCGCGCGCACCACCGCGCCGAGGTTGATCCGCGCCGGCGCTGCCGCCAGCCGCATCCCGCCGCCCTTGCCGCGCACCGTCTCCAGGAAGCCGCCGCGGCCCAGGTGGTGCGTGATCTTCATCAGGTGCGCCTCGGAGACGCCGTAGGCCTGCGCCACCTCGGCGATCGTGCACAGCCGATCCGGCCGCTGCGCCACGTACATCAGCAGCCGCAGCGCATAGTCGGTCATCGTCGTCAGCCGCATCGGCAGGACTCCTCGTGCACGGCCCGCGCGATGGCGCGAAGCCCGGCGCCGCGCCGCATCAGCGGCCGCCGCCGCGGTCGAGCTCGCCGCGCTTGCCCTTGCGCGCCGCCCAGTCGTCGGCATCCGCCGGCGCCGGCTTCTTGCGCGTGATCGTCGGCCACTTGGGCGCCAGCTCGGCGTTCAGCGGCGTGAAGTCCTGCTGGTCGGCCGGCACGTCCTCCTCGGCGAAGATCGCGTCGACCGGGCACTCGGGGACGCAGACCGCGCAGTCGATGCAGTCGTCGGGGTCGATGACGAGCATGTTCGGCCCCTCTCGGAACGCGTCGACCGGGCAGACGTCGACGCAGTCGGTGTACTTGCACTTGATGCAGGCTTCGGTGACGACGAAGGTCATGGCGCGGCCTTGTGGAGGAACCCGATTGAAGCTATATTCTAGCTACATCTTTAGCGCCTGCCCACCTCCATGTCGACCCTGATCCCGATCCGCGAACCCGCAGCCACCGCATCGGCCGGCCCTTCGTGGCGCGCCTTCCTCGAGCTGGGCTTCCGCCCGCTGTACCTTGCCGGCGCGAGCTGGGCGCTGGTGTCGGTGCTGATCTGGATCTTCGTGCCGCACTGGGCCGGCGGCGAGCTCGCCGGCCTGCCCTGGCACGCGCACGAGATGCTGTGGGGCTTCGTCGCCACGATCGCGATCGGCTTCCTGCTGACCGCGGGCGCCAACTGGACCGGCATCACGCCGCTGGCCGGCCCGCCGCTGGGGGCGCTGATCGCACTGTGGGCCGGCGCGCGCGTGGGCTACCTGCTGCCGCAGCCGTCGGCGCTGTGGGTTTCGGCGGCAGCCGAGTTCCTGTTCTTCGCCGTCGCCGCCGCGGCGATGGGGCGCGCCGTGTGGCGCAGCCGCAACCGGCGCAACTACGTCGTGCCGTTCCTGATGCTCGGCCTGGGGCTGACGCACCTGCTGTACATCGCCTGGCTCGACGACTGGACGGTGGCGCTGCGGGGCTTCCACGCCGGGCTGCTGGTGATGGCGCTGATCGCGCTGCTGGTGGCGCGGCGCGTGATCCCGTTCTTCGCGATGCGCGCGGTGCAGGGGCTGCAGATCCCGATGCACGATCGCAGCGCATCGTGGCAGCAGTGGGCGGCCGGCGTCGCGGTGGCGGCGTTGCTGGCAGGCTGGAGCTGGTTGCAGGCCGCGGCACTCGCCGTCGCCGGGGCGATCTCGCTGTGGCAGGTGATCTCATGGCGGCCGGCGGCGGTCCGCGCGCGGCCGATCCTGTGGATCCTCTACCTCGGCTATGCCGGGCTGGGAACGGGGCTGATCACGATTGCGGCGCAGGCCGCCGGCGTGGCGATGCCCTCGGCGCTGCCGGTGCACCTGGTCGCGATGGCGGGCTTCTCGCTGCTGATCATCGGCATGTTGACGCGCACCGCGCTCGGCCACCTCGGGCGCGGGCTGGTGCTCGACGCCAGCATGGTCGCGAGCTATTGGCTGGTCGTCGCCGCCGTCGTGCTCAGGCTGATGGCGCTCGCACCCAGCGCGGCCAGCGGCTGGCTGCTGCAGGCCGCGGCGCTGGCCTGGGCGGCGGCCTTCGCGACCTACCTGTGGCGCTTCGTGCCGTGGATGATCCGGCCGCGCCCGGACCGCCCGCCGCCACCCCCGCGCTGAGCGCGCCGCACGCCCAGGCGTGCCGACCGCCGGCTGCGTTCTTGACCCAGTGCATGGTCGCGACATCCTGGCGCGGCACAATAGATCGATCCAGGATATTCCTTACTTCGGAGCCCCTGCCTCATGAGCACCACCGTCGACGTCCGCAGCATCGTCCCGCGCGAGCGCCACCCGCTGATCTTCTCGACCTTCGACGGCCTGAAGGCCGGCGACACGATGGAACTGGTCAACGACCACGACCCCAAGCCGCTGTTCTACCAGCTGCAGGCCGAGCGTCACGGGCAGTTCAGCTGGGACTATCTGGAGCAAGGCCCCGAGACCTGGCGCGTGCGCATCGCCAAGACCGGGCGCGACTGCTGCGGCAGCTGCAGCTGACCGGTGCAGGAGCCTGCGATGAACCAGCCGCACCTGCACCTGTCTCCCGACGCGATCTACCCCTTCGACGCCCGCGGTGTCGCCAAGCGCTTCCGCCACGCGGCGATCTTCGGTGCGCTGGACGCGCTGTTCCCCGGCGAGACGATGCGCTTCGTCAACGACCACGACCCGCTGCCGCTGCTGCAGCAGCTCGCGCAGCGCTACGGCGAGTCGGTGACGATCACCTACCGCCAGCGCGAGCCGGGCGCGATCGTGATCGACTTCGTCAAGGGCGAGTGAAGGCGCGCGCCCGCTGCCCGGCGCTCGCCCCGGCGCGCGCCGGGCGCCGGGGCGTCCGATGACCCGCGGCGCCGGTGTGCGCACCGGCGCCGTGCAGAATCGCGCGATGCTGCCGCGCCCGGTGACCCTGCTGCTGTGGCGCTCGCTGGCGCTGGCCTGCGTCGCGCTCGGGCTGGCCGGCGCGGTGCTGCCGGCGCTGCCGACCGTCCCCTTCCTGCTCGTCGCCGCCTGGGCCGGCGGGCGCGGCTGGCCGCGGCTCGAGCTGTGGCTTCTGAACCACCCGAAATACGGCGCCGACATCCGCCGCTGGCGCGACCACGGCGCGGTGCCGCGACGCGCCAAGTGGGTCGCGACCCTGATGATGCTGGCCAGCACCGCGGTGCTCGCGATCTCCTCGGTGCCGCTGGCGCTCAAGCTCGGCGTGCCGGCCTTCATGGCAGGCGTCGCGCTGTGGCTGTGGCGACGGCCGGAGATCTGATGCAGATCGCGTCCAGGCTTGCCGGGAGCGTCTGTGTTCGAACGACCATCCTCGACCTGTTGCTGCCACTTGTCGGGGCCTCTCTTTCGTTTGCGTGCCATGACCGAGCGGGCCGAGGACGGCGGGTACCCTTGCCCTCCATGCCCGGGGACAGTGCCCCGGGCGCTCGCCAGGCACAAACAGTCCGCAGGACTGTTTGTGTCCGGGCTCGCTCCCCCGCCACCGGCCTGCGGCCGCTGGCTCCTCCTTTACTTACGGTCAAGGGTACCCACCGCCCTCGGCAGGCCACCGTGTTGGTCTTCGACGGTCGAATACCCGGGCGGTGGCAGGCCAAGGTCGGCGGGCACGCTCCCACGTAAGTAGAGGAGGAGCCGGCGGCGCAGCCGACGGCGGGGGACATGGAGTGGGAGGGTGCCCGCCGGCCTTGGCACGCGCAATCGTCGAACGCCAGAACAAGCGGAGGACTGACTTCGGCGACCGGCAGCAACGGACCGTCAACGGGCCATCGCCGACGATCCGCCTCTTGCGCATCGAACGCAAGAGGAGTACGAACCCTCGTCCCGCCGAGGACCGTGCCCGCCTGACGTTCACCCGCGCCGGATCCCGCGCCCAGGCGATGCGGCGCCGCACCGAACCGAGACCGAAGGAACGATTTCGATGACCACCCCCACCCTGACCGCCCGCCTGCTGCACGCACTGAAGGCGCGCGGCGCGACCGAGATCTTCGGCATCCCGGGCGACTTCGCGCTGCCGCTGTTCCGCGAGATCGAGCGCGAGGCGCTGCTGCCGCTGCACACCTTCTCGCACGAGCCGGCGGTCGGATTCGCCGCCGACGCCGCGGCACGCGCGCGAGGCGGGCTGGGTGTGGCGGCAGTGACCTACGGCGCCGGCGCGCTCAACATGGTCAATGCGGTCGCATCGGCCTACGCCGAACGCGTGCCGCTGGTCGTGATCTCCGGCGCCCCGGCGGCGCACGAGATCACGAGCGGATTCGTGCTGCACCACCAGGTCAAGACCACCGACTCGCAGTGGCAGATCTACCACGAGCTCAGCGCCGATCGCGCGCGGCTGGACGATGCCGTCGACGCGCCGGCGCAGATCGCGCGCGTCCTCGACACCGCGCTGCGGCGCTCGCTGCCGGTCTACCTCGAGATCCCGCGCGACATGCCGGCCGTGCCCTGCGGCGCGGTGCCGGCGACATCGCCGCACCTGCCCGACCCCGACGCCGTCGCCGCCTGCGCCGACGAAATGCTCGCGCGCCTGCGCGGCGCGCGCCAGCCGGTGCTGATGGTCGGCGTCGAGGTGCGGCGCTTCGGGCTCGAGTCGCGTGTCGCCGAGCTCGCACGCCGGCTCGGCATGCCGGTGGTGACGACCTTCATGGGCCGCGGGCTGCTCGCCGGCGCCGACGTGCCACTGCACGGCACCTACCTCGGGCTGGCAGGCGACCCGGCGCTCACCGCGCTGGTCGAGGGCAGCGACGCGCTGGCGATGCTGGGCGTGATCGTCTCGGACACCAACTTCGCCGTCTCGGCGCAGCGCATCGCGCTGCAGCGCACGCTGCACGCCTTCGACGACCGCGTGACGATGGGCTACCACAGCTACCACGACGTGCCGCTGGCGGCACTCGTCGAGGCGCTGCTGGCGCGGCTGCCGGCGGTGGCGTCGAAGCCGGCGCCGGCGGCGGCACCGGCCGCCGCATCGGCGAGCGCGGCGAAGGCCGCAGTCCTGTCGGCGGCGGCGCCGGCGGCAGCCGCCGCAGCCAGCTCGGCCGACGAGGCCGCGCTGCAGCCGGCCGACATCGCCGATGCGCTCAATGCGCTGCTCGCGCGCCACGGCGCGGTGCCGATCGCCAGCGATGTCGGCGACTGCCTGTTCACCGCGATGGACGTCGGCCCGACCGCGCTGATCGCACCCGGCTACTACGCGACCATGGGCTACGGCGTGCCGGCCGGCATCGGGCTGCAGGCGGCCACCGGCCAGCGCCCGATCGTGCTGGTCGGCGACGGCGCCTTCCAGATGACCGGCTGGGAGCTCGGCAACGCGGGCCGTGCCGGCTGCGACCCGGTCGTCATCGTCTTCAACAACGCATCGTGGGAGATGCTGCGCGCGTTCACCCCCGACGCCGGATTCAACGCGCTGCCGCGCTGGGACTTCGCCGCGATGGCCGCCGGCATGGGCGGCGACGGCCACGCGGTGGCGACGCGCGCCGAGCTGCACGCGGCGCTCGAGCGCGCCTGGGCCACGCGCGGGCGCTTCCAGCTCGTCGACGTCCGGCTCGCGCCGGGCGCCGTCTCGCCGACACTGTCGCGCTTCGTGCGCGCGGTCAAGCGGGTCTCGATGCCGGACGACGCGGCAGGCTGACCCGACCCGTTGCGCGCGCCGCCCGCGGGCGCGGCGTGTTGCACTGAATCCGGATCCACGCCCGGGCAGTGCCGCCTCCGCACCCACGCCCGGGCCCGCAACAAAACTTTGCACCGGGGTGACGCTTCGACCCTTGACGCCCGCATCCGCATCCGTAAGATAGCAATCAATTACTTACGACCGCTGCCGCGATGCGCCCTCACCGCCTGCTCCCCCTGCTCGTCGCCCTGCTCGGTGGCTGGGCCGGCGCCGCCGAGCCCTTGCGCCTGGACCAGGCGATGGCGCGCGCGCTCGACGCCAGCCCGGCGCTGCGTGCGCAGCAACTCGAGCTGCAACGCCAGGAGGCCGAGCGCGAGATTGCCGCCGCGCAACGGCTGCCGCGCGTCGATCTCGCCGCGCAGGCTTTCCACGCCGCCAACCCGACCCTGGTGGCGCCGATCCGGCGCGCCGGCAGCTTTCCGCCGCTGGACCGCGATGTCGCCGCGGTCGAGCTGGCGCTGACGCTGCCGCTGGTCACCGGCGGCCGGCTCGACGCCGCCGAGGCGCTCGCCGGTCACGGCCGCGACGCCGCCGCGGCGGGGCTGCGTGTCGCCGAGCAGGATCTGCTGCTCGAGGTCGCCGCGACCTACGCCAAGGCGCTGCAGCTGCGCGATATGCAGACGGTGGCGCACGCACGCATCGCCGCGCTGCAGGCCGAGCAGCTGCAGCGCCAGCGTCGCTTCGACGAAGGCCGCGCCGCGCGGCTGGACCTGATGCGGCTGCAGACCCAGCTGTCGCAGGTGCGGCACGACCTGCTCGTCGTCGAGCAGGGCGAGCGCGACGCACGCGCGCTGCTGGCCGCGCTGCTGGCATCGACCGACCCGCTGCCGCCGCTGGCGCCGCTGCCGGCCGAGCTCATGCCGGCGCCATCGCTGCAACGCGACGCCGACCCGGCCGACCCCGGCGGCGCCGAGACCGAGGCCGACGCCGCCGTCGACCGCGCCGTCGACCATGCCCTCGCGCAACGCCCCGAGCTGCGCCGCGCGCAGGCGCGGGTGCAGGCGGCCGACGCGCAGCGCCGCATCGCCGAGTCGGCGCTCGCGCCGCAGCTCTCGCTCGTCGCCCAGGCCAGCGCGAGCACCGGAGGCGACCTGCACGGCTACGCCGACGGCCGCGTCGGCGTGCAGCTCGCGATCCCGATCTTCGACGGTTCGATCCGCCGCCAGCGCGCGTCGCAGGCGGCGCTGGAGCGCGATCGGCAGTCGCTCGCGGCCGAGGACCTGCGGCACCGGCTCGCCGCCGAGGTCCGCCAGGCGCACGGGGCGCTGCGCGAAAGCCGCGCCCGGCTGGCGGTCGCTGCGCAGGGCGAGCGCGAGGCCGAGGAGGCGCTGCGCATCGAGTCGGCGCGGCTCGACGCCGGCGAAGGCACGGTCGGCGACCTGCTCGCCGCCGAGGCGGCGCTGTGGGCGGCGCGCGTCGCGCGGCTGCAGGCCGGATACGACGGCGTCGTCGCCCGCGCCCGCACGCTGCGCGCCGCCGGCGAGCTCGATGCGCAGGATTTCGCACCCCCGGTACGCGCCGAAGCCCTCGCCGGCCACGCGCCCGCCGGCGCCGACGTTCCTGCCGCTGCCGCTGCCGCTGCCGCTGCCGCTGCCGCTGCCTCCTCCGCCGCCGCCGCCGCTGACACCGCCGCGACCGCTGCCGCCGAGCCCGGCCCCGTACCTGCCACCACCGCCCCCGCTCCCTCACGCCTGCCTGCCACGCCCCAGGACCGCTCGTCATGAAGCCGATCCGCATCGCCCTCGCCGCCGCCGCCGTGGCGGCGCTGGCCGCCACCGCCTGGTGGCTCACCCGCCCGGCCGCCGATGCCGACCCCGGCGCGATCAGCGCCACCGGCACGGTCGACGCCACCGAGGTCGCGATCGCGTTCCGCGTCCCCGGCACGCTGCGCGAGCGCCCGGTCGACGAGGGCGACCGCGTCGAGCCCGGCGCGCCGCTGGCCGCGCTCGAAGCACGCGAGGCCGAAGCCAGATTGCGCCAGGCGCAGGCCGCGGCCGACGCCGCGCACGCGCAGGCCGAGGATCTGGCCGCCGGCAGCCGGCCGCAGGAGATCGCGCAGGCGCGTGCCCGGCTGGAGGCGGCGCGCGTCGAACATGCGCACCGGCGCGCCGAGGCCGAGCGATCGCAGCGGCTGCTCGATGCCGGCGCGATCCCGCGCCAGCGCCGCGACCAGGACCTCAGCGCCGCCGGGCAGGCGGCCGAGCAGCAGCGCGCCGCCGGGCAGCAGCTCGCGCTGCTGCGCGAAGGCCCGCGGCCGCAGACGCTGGCCGCCGC
>JACPVA010000020.1 GCA_016191995.1 Burkholderiales bacterium
CCGGCGGCGCGGCCGGCGCCGGCGCCGCCGCCGCGGGCGCAGCCGCCGCGGGCGAGCTCGCCACCGGGGACGACGACGCCGCAGCGCGCACCGGTGGCGCCGGCTGCGCCGACGGTTCCGCCGGCCGCGCTGCGTCGGCGCTCGGGCGACCCGCCACCGCCTCGCCGGCCGGCGCCGCGACGCGCAGCACCTGGCCGACCTCGATCCGGTTCGCATCCTCGAGCTGGTTCCAGCGCGCGAGATCGCGCCAGTTCGACCCGGTTTCCAGCGCGATGCGCAGCAGCGTATCGCCGGGCTTGACGACATAACTGCCGCCGCCGGCCTGCACGGCGTCGGCCGACGCGCCGGTGCTCGACGGTCTTGCCTCGACGGTGCCAGGCGCGGGGTCGCCTGCGCGCGGCGCCGCCGGCCCCGTCGCCTGCGGGAGCGCGCCGTTGGCGCGCGTCTCCACGGGCGCGCGGTGGCTCGGCGTGCTGCAGGCCGCGAGCATCAGGGCCAGTGCCAGCGCCAGCGCGGGTGCGCCGACGCGGCGCGCCGCGTGGCACATCGAGGACTCTTGCATCATTCGGTTCCGGATTTTAGGGGGACGAAGCGCACCGCCTCGCGGCGCTGCCACTGCAGGCCCGCGTCGCTGCGGTCGACGACCAGCAGACATTGGCCGCCATCCGGCCCCGACGTCGGTGCGACCAGCCGCCCGCCCACCGCGAGCTGCTCCAGCCAGGCCGGCGGCAGCGCCTCGCCACCGGCCGCCGCGACGATGGTGTCGTAGGGCGCCAGCGGCGCGTGGCCGCCGCAGCCGTCGCCCCACAGCAGCCGCGGGCGGGCGCTGCCGGCCTCGAAGGGCAGCGCCGCCAGCCGCTCGCGCGCGCGCTCGTGCAGCGACTGCACGCGCTCGATCGACACCAGCAGCCGGGCCATGCGCGCCAGCAGCGCGGTCTGGTAGCCGCAGCCGGTGCCGATCTCGAGCACGCGCCCGAGCGAGCCGCGGCACTGTGCACTGGCGCCGTCGAACAGCAGCGCCAGCATGCGCGCGACGACCGAGGGCTTGGAGATCGTCTGCCCCTGCCCGATCGGCAGGCTGGTGTCCTCGTAGGCCTGCTGCGCCAGCGCCGGGTCGACGAAGCGGTGCCGCGGCACCGCGGCCATCGCCTGCAGCACCGGCTCGCAGGCGATGCCGTCGGCGCGCAGCCGAGCGACCATCGACGCGCGCACCGCGTCCGAATCCAGCCCCAGCCCAGACGGCGGCGCACGGCGCGTGGCGTCGCGCGCGGCCTCGTGCAGCGGCCGCTGCGGGCGCACGATCGCGGCCTGGCCGGCCGGCGCCAGCGGCCGCTCCAGCAGCGCCGGGAAGCGCGCCTTCGGCTGCGCCGCCGTGTCGAGCGCGCGGCGCTCCTTGGCCCTCATGCGACGGCCGCGCCGAGCCGCCCGGCCCACGCCGGGCGTGCCGGGTGGTCGGTCAGGTCGACCTGCAGCGGCGTGATCGAGACGCAGCCGTGCGCGGCGGCGTGGAAGTCGGTGCCCTCGCCGGCATCGCGCACATCGCCGGCCGGGCCGATCCAGTAGATCGTCTCGCCGCGCGGGCTGGTCTGGCGGATCACCGGCTCGCTCGCGTGGCGCCGCCCCAGCCTTGTGACCAGGCGCGGCAGGCGGTCGGCGTCGGGCCGGTTCGGGATGTTGACGTTGAGCAGCCAGGGCGCCTGCGGCAGGCCGTCGGCGAGCAGCCGCTGGACGATCGAGCGCGCGGTGCGCGCCGCGGCGTCGAGCTCGCCCCAGGCCTTGTCGACGAGCGAGAACGCGACCGCCGGGATGCCGAACAGATAGCCCTCCATCGCCGCCGCGACGGTGCCCGAGTACAAGGTGTCGTCGCCCATGTTGGCGCCATTGTTGATCCCGGACAGCACCAGGTCGGGCCGGCGCGCGAGCAGCCCGGTCAGCGCGACGTGGACGCAGTCCGACGGCGTCCCGCTGACGACCTTGAAGCCGTTGGCGGCCTCGAATACCGAAAGCGGCCGGTTCAGCGTCAGTGCGTTGGAGGTGCCGCTGGCATTCTGCTCCGGCGCGACGACCTCGATCGTGCCGAGGCCCTCGCAGGCGCGCACCAGCGCCGCCAGCCCCGGGGCGAGGTAGCCGTCGTCGTTCGAGATCAGGATGTGCATCGGCGCATTCTACGGAGCCGCGCGCGTCGCCGGCGTGACGCGAGCACTGCGGCAGCTGCCTATGATGCGGGCCGGCCCGGCCTGCGCCAGCGCATGTGCGCCAGCCCGCCGACCGATGAAGCGCGAGGAGCGATCGATGAAGGCATGGTGGTGCGACCGCTTCGAGGGCGTGCAGGCGCTGCAGTGGCGCGAGTCGCCGACCCCCGATCCCGCCCCCGGCGAGGTCCGGGTCGCGATCCAGGCCGCGAGCCTGAACTTCCCCGACCTGCTGACGATCCAGGGCCGCTACCAGGCGCGCCCGCCGCTGCCCTTCGTGCCCGGCGCGGAGTTCGCCGGCGTCGTCGAGGCCGTCGGCGCAGGGGTCGGGGCGCTGAGACCCGGCGACCGCGTGGCGGCCGTCAGTGGCACCGGCGGCTTCGCGACCCACGCCTGCGTCGACGCCGCGCGCGTGCTGCCGCTGCCGCCGGGGTTCGCGATCGACGACGCGGCCGCCTTCGCGATCACCTATGGCACCGCGCACCATGCGCTGATCGACCGCGGCGCGCTGCAGCCGGGCGAGACGGTGCTGGTGCTGGGTGCGGCCGGCGGCGCCGGCAGCGCCGCGCTGCAGGTCGCCAAGGCCGCCGGCGCGCGCGTCGTCGCCGCGGCGTCGACGCCCGAGAAATGCGACTTCTGCCGCCGCCTGGGCGCCGACGCGACGATCGACTACGGGCGCGAGGACCTGCGCGACGCCGTCAAGCGGCTCACCGAAGGCCGCGGGCTGGACCTGGTCTTCGACCCGGTCGGCGGGCCGCTGGCCGAGCCTGCATTCCGCGCCGTCGGCTGGCGCGGGCGCTACCTCGTCATCGGCTTCGCGCACGGCGAGATCCCGTCGCTGCCGCTGAACCTGCCGCTGCTGAAGGGGACATCGATCGTCGGCGTCTTCTGGGGCGAGTTCGTGCGCCGCGAGCCGCAAGCCAGCGCCGCGGCGCTGCAGGAGCTCGCACGCTGGTATGCGCAAGGGCGCATCCGGCCGGCGATCGACCGCCGCTTCCCGATGCACGAGCTGCCCGCGGCCTTCGAGCGCATGGCCTCGCGCCAGGTGCAGGGCAAGGTGCTGCTGGTCGCAGGCGACGCCGGCTGATAAGGGAATGCGGCCAACTGCCGAGCGCGGCCGAACGGCCGTGCTCGGCCCGGAGCGGCCGTTGGCCGCTCCGGGCCCAAGGGCCCTCACGTACCGCTCCCCCGAGCCCCCTCCGAGAGGGGGCTCCAGCATGACCGCCAGCTCCCCCCAGCCCCCTCCAGGAGGGGGCTCCAGCTCGAGCGACGAGTCGGCCGGCCCGCCGACCGTCGCGCCCCAGGCCGGGCTGTCTATACGCGCCGCGCGCCGAACGACTCGCCGGCCGCAAGGCCGGCCCGACGGACATGCTGGAGCCGCCTCTCGGAGGGGGCTCGGGGGAGCGGTGCAATAGGCCGCTTGCGGCCCGGAGCGGCCAACGGCCGCTCCGGACCGATGGCGGTCGATCGCCGACAAATCACTCCTCGTCGATCGAACGCAAATGCGCAGGATAGCCCGCCGCCGCCACCCGGCGCGCCGCGGCAGGCCCCGGCGCTCACCGATCGACACGCGCGCGGCACGGTCGCTGCGCTACGATGGCCTCCGGCCGCGAGCGACGCGGTCGCCCGAGGGCGAGCGCATGGCGATCAAGGTCCTGATCGTGGAAGACAACCCGGTGGCGCGCAGCTTTCTTTGCCGCGTGGTGAACGAGAGCTTCAGCGACGACAAGACCCTGGTCGAGGCCGGCGACCTGGAAAGCGCGCGGCGCCGGATCGGGCTCGCCGGCGGCGACCAGGGCGCGCAGGGCGGTGACCCGTTCCGGCTCGTCCTGCTCGACCTGGAACTGCCCGACGGCAACGGCCTGGAGCTGCTGACCGAGCTGGCGAGCTACCCGGCGACGAAGATCGTCACGACGCTGTACTCCGACGACGAGCACCTGTTCCCGGCGCTGCAGTGCGGCGCCGACGGCTACCTGTTGAAGGAGGACCGGTTCGAGGTCCTGGTCGAGGAACTGCAGAAGATCGTTCGCGGCCAGCCGCCGCTGTCGCCGGCGATCGCGCGCCGGCTGCTGTCGCACTTCCGCGGCGGCGCCGACGGCGGCCAGGCCGGCGAGCCGGCACTGGCGCACGCCAGCGGCTTCACCAGCAGCCGGCCGACGCCGCTGGACCGGCTGCCCGAGCACAACCGGCTGACCCCGCGCGAGAGCGAGGTGCTGACCTACCTGAGCAAGGGCTTCACGATCAAGGAGATCGCGAGCCTGATGGGCATCAAGTGGTTCACCGTCAACGACCACATCAAGTCGATCTACAAGAAGCTCAACGTCTCGAGCCGCGCCGAGGCGGCGGTGCTGGCGACCAAGCAGGGGCTGGTCTAGCCGGGCGCCGGCGGCCCGCCGCCCGACCCTCGAGCGCCTGCGCCCGCACGCGAGACAGCGAGACCGCATGGCCGGCGCGCCGACGGCTGCGACCCCCGCCTCGACGGGCGCAGGCCGCGCGCCGCGCGCCCCGGGCGCCCCGGGCCATGTGGGCTATGCGGGCGATGTGATCGATGCGGGCGAGGATGTCGACCTCGGTGCGCGGTCGGCGGACGAGCTCCGCTCCGCCCGCGACCGCCTGTCGACGCCGGTCCTGGTCGCGGCCGGCGTGCTGGCGCTGCTCGCGCTGCTGGTGCTGGCGCGCGCGATCGCGGTCCTGCCCGGCATCGACGCGCGCTGGCAGGTCGGGCCCGCGGGCGAGCTGCGGCTGGCCGCCAGCGCGGACCCGGCGCTGGCCGCACTCGCCGGTGCGCGGCTGCTGGCGCTCGAAGCCGGCGGCCGCATGCTGCCGGCCGACCCGGCCTGGCTGCGCAGCGCACCGCGCTGGAACGCCGACGAGCAGGCGCGCCGCACCATGGTGCAATCGCGCCGCGCCCTGGCCGAGCTGCTGCGCACGCCGCGCGTGACGCTGCGCATGGACGATGGCCGCGCGGTCACGGTCGACCCGCGCGCACGCATCGGCGCGCTGGCCGGGCCGGCGTACTGGCTGCTCGCGCTGCCGGCGCTCGGGCTGGTCCTGCTCGGCGTGAACGCCCTCGCCTCGCCGCCGGGCGCACCGGTGCGGCTGTTCGCCATCGTTGCCATCGCGCAGGCGCTGTCGCTGCTCGCGCTGGGCACCGACCTGGAGCGCGGGCTGCTCGCCCTTCCCGGCTGGTGGGCCGACGATATGCCCTGGCGCGCCGCGCTGGACCTGGCCAGCGCCGCGGCCACGCTGCACCTGGTCGCGCTGCACCCCTTGCGGCTGCGCCGCGCCGGCGCGCTCGCCGCCGCGGGCTGGGCGCTGGCCGCGCTGGCGGTCGCCGCCGCCTTCGTCGGCG
>JACPVA010000165.1 GCA_016191995.1 Burkholderiales bacterium
CGCAGATGCCCGCCGAAGTCCCGGCGCTGCTCGATCGCGCCGAACCCGGCCGCGGCGAGCCGCTGCGCGACCGCATCGGCCTGGTCGTGGCCATGCTCGAGCAGCAGCCAGCCCCCCGGCACCAGCTGCACCGGAGCCGCGGCGATGATCGCCTCCAGCGCTCCGAGCCCGGATTCGCCCGGCGGCACCAGCGCCGCGCGCGGCTCGTGCCGCAGCGCCGGCAGGTGCGGGTCGCCGGGCGCGACATACGGCGGGTTGGCCAGCGCGAGGTCGAAGCGCGGCGCATCCGCCGGCAGCGCCTGCCACCAGTCGCCGAGCCACCAGCGCACCGCCAGCCCGAGCCGCTCGCCGTTGGCGCGCGCCACCGCCAGCGCCTCGGCGCTGGCATCGAGCGCGTGCACGCGCGCGCGCGCGCAGCCCTGCGCGACCGCCAGCGCGATCGCCCCGCTGCCGGTGCCGAGGTCGAGCACCGACGGCGCCGGCCGCGCCGCCAGCGGCCCGGCGAGCAGCTCCAGCGCCCAGTCGACCAGCGTCTCGGTATCCGGGCGCGGCACCAGCACCGCCGGCGTGACCCGCAGCACGAGCCGGTGGAAGGCCTTCTCGCCGGTCAGGTAGGCCAGCGGCACGCCGTCGGCGCGGCGCAGCAGGTCCTCGCGCAGCGCCTCGGCGACCGCCGGCGCGAGCGCGGCCTCCGGGTGGGCCAGCACCCAGCTGCGCGTGCAACCGAGCCGATGCGCCAGCAGCAGCTGCGCGTCGAGCCGGTCGACGCCGAGCGCGCGCGCAGCCGCCAGCGCCGCGGCGACGTCGCGCGCCGGCGCGGTCGCGCCGCGCACGGGTGCAGCTTCGGCCTGCGCTGCCGGGGATTCGCGCTTGGGGCGTTCCGGTGTGGTCACCGAACGGGCCTCCGCGTTGCGCGACACGGGACGGGCGCTCGGGAGCGGCACGTCGCGTTCATGCCGCCTCGCCCGCCTCCAGCGCCGCGAGCTGTTGCGCGGCGCGCGCCGCGGCGAGCGCGTCGATCAGCTCGTCGAGCTCGCCGTCGAGCACCGCCTGCAGCTTGTACAGCGTCAGGTTGATGCGGTGGTCGGTGACCCGGCCCTGCGGGAAGTTGTAGGTGCGGATGCGGTCGCTGCGGTCGCCGCTGCCGATCAGCGCGCGCCGCGTCGCCGCCTCCCGGGCCGCGCGCTGGCTGCGCTCCATCTCGCGCAGCCGTGCTGCCAGCACCGCCATCGCGCGCGCCTTGTTGCGGTGCTGCGAGCGGTCGTCCTGGCATTCGGCGACGATGCCGCTGGGCAGGTGCGTGATGCGGATCGCGCTGTCGGTCTTGTTGACATGCTGGCCGCCGGCGCCGCTGGCGCGGAAGGTGTCGATGCGCAGCTCGGACGGGTCGATGCGGATCTCCTCGGCGGCGTCGGGCTCGGGCATCACCGCCACCGTGCAGGCGCTGGTGTGGATGCGGCCCTGGCTCTCGGTGGCCGGCACGCGCTGCACGCGGTGGCCGCCGGACTCGAAGCGCAGCCGCCCGTACGGCCCCGCGCTGCCGGGCATGCCCTCGACGCGCAGCACCAGCTCCTTGTGGCCACCGAGCTCGGCCGCGCTGTCGCTCAGGACCTCGGTGCGCCAGCCCTGGCGTTCGCAGTAGCGCAGGTACATGCGCGCCAGGTCGCCGGCGAACAGCGCCGACTCGTCGCCGCCGGTGCCGGCGCGGATCTCGACGAAGGCGGCGCGCTCGTCGTCCGGATCCCTCGGCAACAGGGCGCGCCGCAGCTCGGCGTCCAACCGCTGCAGCTCGGCACCGGCCTCGGCGACCTCGGCCGCGGCGAGTTCGGCCATCTCGGGGTCGGCGGCCAGCTCGCGCGCCGCCGCCAGGTCGTCCTCGCGCGCGCGGTAGCGCCGCCAGCGATCGACGATCGAGGCGACCTCGGACTGCTCGCGCGCGCGCTGGCGCCAGCGCGTGGCGTCGGCCGCGAGCGCCGGGTCGGCCAGGCTCGCATCGAGCTCGGCCAGCCGCATCTCGAGGCGTTCGAACTGGGCGCGCAGGCTGGGGCTCACTGGGCTACCTTCGGGCTGCGCCCTCCGGTATTCGCCCTTGGGGCGGCCCGGCGGGCTGAGGGCTGGGGTTGCAGGTCGGGTCGGCGGGCTCGCGCCGGCCGGGCACCGGCGATCGCCCGGGCTCGGCGACGCCGGCCGTGCCCGCGCAGGCGCAGGCTAACGCGGCGCCTCGTCGGCGTCGGCGTCGGCGGGCGCCGCGCCGCGCAGGAACAGCCGCGCGACGGTGGCGGCCAGCCGCTCGCGCTCGGCGGCGTCGGCGGCAGCGTGCAGCTCGGCCAGCGCGCCGTGCAGCATCTTGTGCGCCATCCCCTGTGCGAGCTGGTCGAGCACGGCGTCGACGCCGTCGCCGCGCGCCAGCCGGCGCCGGGCACGCCGCAGTTCGCGCTCGCGCCAGTCGTCGGCCTGGCGGTGCAGCGCGCGGATCAGCGGCACCGTGGCGCGCTGGTCCATCCAGTGCGCGAAGCTCAGCACGCCGGCATCGATGATCGCCTCGGCCTGCTGCACCGCGGCCTGGCGCCGCTCGCCGGCGGTCTGCACCAGCGCCGACAGGTCGTCGACCGTGTAGAGGTAGACGTCGCCGAGCTGGCCGACCTCGGGCTCGATGTCGCGCGGCACCGCCAGGTCGACCATGAACATCGGGCGATGCCGGCGCGCCCTGAGCGCGCGCTCGACCGCGCCCAGCCCGATGATCGGCAGCGTGCTGGCGGTGCAGGAGACGACGGCGTCGAACTCGTGCAGCCGCGCCGGCAGCTCGGCCAACCGCATCGCCTCGGCGCCGAAGCGCCCGGCGAGCTTCTCGCCGCGCTCGAGCGTGCGGTTCGCCAGCGCCATCGCCTTCGGGCCGCGGGCCGCGAAGTGGGTCGCCGCCAGCTCGATCATCTCGCCGGCGCCGACGAACAGGATGCGGATCTCGCGCAGGTCCTCGAACAGCTGTGCCGCCAGCCGCACCGCGGCAGCCGCCATGCTGACCGAATGGGCGCCGATCTCGGTCGCGGTGCGGACCTCCTTGGCGACCGAGAACGAGCGCTGGAACAGCTGGTGCAGCGTGCAGCCCAGCGTCCCGGCCTCGTCCGCCTGGCGCACCGCCTGCTTGAGCTGGCCGAGGATCTGCGGCTCGCCGAGCACCATCGAGTCCAGCCCGCTGGCGACGCGGAAGGCGTGGCGCGCCGCCTCGCGGCCCTCGCGCAGGTAGCTGTAGGACTGCAGCTGCGCCGGCGCGACCCCGCCTTGCTCGGCCAGCCACTCGACCGCCGGGCGCAGCAGCTCGGCCGCCGCGCGCGGCGCGGCGGCGACATACAGCTCGGTGCGGTTGCAGGTCGACACCAGCGCCGCCTCCGGCGCCGCGCGCAGCAGGCGCTGGCGGAACTGGCGCAGCACCGGCGCGAGCTGCTCGGGCGCGAACGCGAAGCGCCCGCGCAGATCGAGCGGGGCGGTCGTGTGGTTGAGCCCGAGGGTGAAGACGCTCACGACGCCGGATTGTAAGATTGTGTCGTCCGGGGTACGCTGACGGCCGCCCCGGGTGCAGGCAGCGATCTTCGGTTCACTTGATTCCCATCAAGTCAACAAACCCTGAACGACGATGAGCGTGGCCGACGCCTTCTGGCATCTGTTGAACCTGTTCGCGCCGGCGGCGCTGACCGGCGCGCTCGCCGCCAGCGGGGCCAAGCTGCTGTGGCGGCGCACGCTGGCGGCCGTGCCCTGGCACCGCCTCGCTCTGTGGGCGATGGCTGCGTGCTCGGTCGTCACCCTGGGCGGGTTGGTCGTCTTCGGCCAGGACGGCCGCATGGCGACCTACGGCGCGATGGCGCTGGCCTGCGCGGCCGTGCTTTGGTGGCGCGGCTTCAGCCGCCTGCGCTGACCGACCCCGCCTGACCCGCACGCGGGCCGTCCATCGCGGCCACCCGGCGCTGGTCGCGACTCATAGGCGTTTGCGTTCGATCGACAAGAACTGGGTTGGCGGCGATTGACCGCTCTCGGCCCTGAGCGGCCCTTGGCCGCTCCGGGCCCAAGGGCCCTCACGTACCGCTCCCCCGCGCCCCCTCCGAGAGGGGGCTCTAGCATGACATTCGGGCCGGCCTTGCGGCCGGCGAGTCGTTCGGGGCGCGGCGCGTAGAGACAGCCCGGCCTGGGGCGCGACGGTCGGCGTGCCGGCCGACTCGTTACTCGAGCTGGAGCCCCCTCCTGGAGGGGGCTGGGGGGAGCTGGCGGTCATGCTGGAGCCCCCCCTCGGAGGGGGCTCGGGGGAGCGGTGCAATAGGCCGCTCGCGGCCCTGAGCGGCCAACGGCCGCTCAGGGCCGTTCGCCGCCGTTCGACCGCAGACACAGGTTGAAGGCTTGAACGCGATCCCGTTTCACCCCGCCGCCGCGGCGATGCCCGGCGCGCGGGCGGCCGACCCGGGCAGCACGCCGCGCAGCGAGTGCGGCAGTGCCGCGCTGATTTCGACATCGATCATGCGCCCGATCAGGCCGCGCGCGCCGGCGCCGCCGTCGAAGTTGACGATCCGGTTGCACGCCGTGCGCCCCATCAGCTCGAGCGGGCTCTTGCGCGACGGGCCCTCGACCAGGATGCGCTGCAGCGTGCCGACGCGCGAGGCGCTGATGCGCCGGACGTTCGCCTCGATCGCCGCCTGCAGCCGCTGCAGGCGCTGCAGCTTGACCTCGTGCGGCGTCGCGTCGGCCAGCTCGGCCGCCGGGGTGCCGGGGCGCGGGCTGAAGACGAAGCTGAACGAGGCGTCGAAGCCGATCTCGTCGACCAGCGCCAGCAGGCGCGCGAAGTCGTCGTCGGTCTCCCCCGGGAAGCCGACGATGAAGTCCGACGAGATGCTGATGCCGGGCCGCACCGCGCGCAGCCGGCGGATCGTGCTCTTGTACTCCAGCACGGTGTAGCCGCGCTTCATCGCCGCCAGGATGCGGTCGCTGCCATGCTGCACCGGCAGGTGCAGGTGGCCGACGAGCTCGGGGATGCGGCGGTAGGCCTCGATCAGGCGCGGTCCGAACTCGTTCGGGTGGCTGGTCGTGTAGCGGATGCGCTCGAGGCCCGGGATCCGGGCCACGAGCTCGAGCAGCAGCGCGAAGTCGGCGGTCTCGTCGCCCGCGCCGATCGTGCCGCGCCAGGCGTTGACGTTCTGCCCGAGCAACGTCACCTCCCTGACGCCCTGATCGGCCAGGCCGGCGACCTCGGCCAGCACGTCGTCCAGCGGCCGGCTGACCTCGGCGCCGCGCGTGTACGGCACGATGCAGTACGAGCAGTACTTGCTGCAGCCCTCCATGATCGAGACGAAGGCGGTCGCCCCCTCGACGCGCGCCGGCGGCAGGTGGTCGAACTTCTCGATCTCCGGGAAGCTCACGTCGACCTGTGGCGGCTGCCCGGCGCGCCGCGCCTGGATCATCTGCGGCAGCCGGTGCAGCGTCTGCGGGCCGAAGACGAGGTCGACGTAGGGCGCGCGCTCGACGATCGCCTCGCCCTCCTGGCTCGCGACGCAGCCGCCGACGCCGATCAGCGCGCCGCGGCGCTTGTGCTGCTTGACGCGACCGAGGTCGCTGAAGACCTTCTCCTGCGCCTTCTCGCGCACCGAGCAGGTGTTGAACAGGATCAGGTCCGCCTGCGCCGGGTCGTCGGTCGGCTCCCAGCCGCCGGCGACGCGCAGCACGTCGGCCATGCGGTCCGAGTCGTACTCGTTCATCTGGCAGCCGAAGGTGCGGATGTAGACCTTGCTCGCGCCGCCGTCGGCGCGCGCGTCGGGCGCGCGGCGCGGCGCGCCCGCCGGGCCGGCATCGGGCTGCGTCCTCGGGGCTTCGCCCTTCGGGCGGCCCCCGGGCGCGCTCATGGCTTGCTCCAGCGGCGCGCCAGGGGGTCGTAGCGCCAAGCCGCGGCTTCGGCCGCGGTCCGCGGCCAGGGCTGCAGCGCGCGCTCCTCGGCCGTCAGCACCCATACGTCCATCAGCAGCCCGTAGCTGTCGACGGTGTAGTGCACGGTCGCCGGCACCTGCCCGGCGAGCGCGGCCGGCACGACGATCAGGTTGTCGGCACTGCGGATGCGCGCGCCCGGCGCCAGGCGCGCACTGCGGCCATCGAGCCGGACCTGCGGCGGTTGCTCGACGCTGAACTCGGCGCGCAGCGCGCTGGCCGGGAAGGGACGAGGCTCGGCCGCCGCCGGCAGCGCGGCGGCGAGCGCGGCGGCGATCAGGGTGAGCAGGGCACAGCGGAACATGGTGTGGATCCAGCGGCTGTGGGCCAAACGAAAAGGCCCGAGGGCAGGCCTCGGGCCGGGATCTGGTGGCGCTTCAGGGACTCGAACCCCGGACCTGCGGATTATGATTCCGTCGCTCTAACCGACTGAGCTAAAGCGCCCGAACCGCGAAGTATATCGTGGCCGCGGCAGCCCCGGCGCGGCGCGCCGTCACCCCGAGAACCCATGTTCAGCTTCTTTCGCAGGAAGAAGGCGCCCGATCCCGCGCCGGCGACGGCACCGTCGCCGGCCCCGGCGGCGGCG
>JACPVA010000166.1 GCA_016191995.1 Burkholderiales bacterium
GCAGCGCGCCGGCCAGCGCCGGCAGCGCCTGCTCGAGCGCGGCGCGCGTCGGCGCCTGCTCGGCCAGCAGCTCGACACGCGCGAGGCCGCCGTCGACCGCGATGCGCACGTCCACCGGCCCGAGCCCGGCCGGGTTGACCTGCAGCCGCGCCTCGCGCACGCCGTCGCGCAGCAGCAGCGCGACGCGCGCGCCGAGCGCCGGGGCGAACGCCGGGCTGTGCAGCTCGGGGGCGATGACCGGATCCGACACGGCCGTGCTGCCGGCAGCCGCCTGCGGGTCGCCTGCGGCCGAAGGGATGGCTGACGGGCCCGGCAAGGCGATCCCGCCGACCGCCCCGGGTTCGGGGAGGGCGGATGCCGTGGCCGCGGCGGCTTGCGCGAGGGGCGCGCCGGCGGCTGCCATCGGCGCCTGCGATGCCGGCGCGTCGAGCTCGTTCGCGCGCGCCTTCATCGGCTCGATGCCGTCGCGGCTGGTCCGTTCGTCGCCGGAGCGGCCACCGGCGGCCTCGCCGGCCGTGGCCGGGAAGGCTGCGGCGGAGCGGCCCGCGTCGGACGCCGCGGACGGTGCGTCCGCGGCAGTCTTGGTCGGGGCAACGCCGGCGGACCTTGCCGCGCTGGCCGACGCGGACCCGGCGAGATCCGATGCCCCGCTGAACGCGGCGTCGATTCGGCCCGCGCTCGCATGCGGGGCGCCGGCGCCCGCGCCGGCGTCGGCGTCCGGTGCGCGGTCGGACCATTCCGCGCGAATGGCCTCGTCCGCGCGATCGGCGGCCTGCCTGCGCGCGGCAGCGGCGTGGACGCCGGCGGGTGCCTCGACGACTGCACGTGGCGCGCCATCGGCCGCCCCGCCCTGCGGCGCCGAGGCCGGCGCCAGCGTCGCGTCGACGCCCTGTAGCGCGGACGCTGCCGCCACCGGCGGCGTCGCCTCGGCCGGGCTGGCCGCTGCCGCGGTGGGCGCGTCGACGCTGCGCGCCTCGCGGCCGTCGCCTGCCGGGCCGGCACGATCCTGCCCCGGGTCGGCGTCGGCGGGCTTCGTGGCGGGTGCGCACGCCGCGGGTTCACGTCCCGGATCCCGCGCTGGCGTCGATGCGGGCGGCGCCGCCTCGGCAGCTCGCGTCGGCGCCGCGGACGGCGCGCGCGCACGTTCGAGCAGCCGGCCGAAGACCGCGTCGGCCGCAGGCGCGGCCATCCTCGCGCCTGCGCGGCGCGGGCTGGGGGCGGCGGGTGCATCGGGCAGGGTCGGCGGCGGCAGGGCGTTCATCGTGGTCCTGGGGTCGGGTTCGGATTGGCGGATCGATCGCCGAGCGTGTCGGTGCGGGAGTCAGAACACCGTATCGGCGGCGCGCGCGTCGCGCGCCGCGCGCAGCATGCGCAGCGCGGACTCGTCGCTCAGGCGCTGCGCGCGGCGCGATTCGTCGGCCGCCAGTGCCAGCAGCCGGCGCTCGACGAGCTTGCGCAGCGCCGCCAGCCGCTGCTCGCAGCTGCGCCACTGCGCGCGGGCGCGCTCGACGCGTTCGCCGAGCTGCACGCGCTGCGCGCGCTGCTGCGCGCGCGCATCGTCGATGCGACGCCCGAAGTCGTGCGCATGCTGGAGCTGCGCCGGGCTGCCGGCCGCCCCGGCGCGCGCGCCCCAGCGCTGGTCGAGCTCGCGCGCATACCGGGCCAGCAGCTCGTCCTGGTGGCGCGCGGCGTCTTCGGCCGCCTCGGCGCGCAGCAGCGCATCGCGCGCGCGGTCGCGCTCGCGCTCGGCGATCTCGAGCACCGCCTGCAGCGGGCGAAGCGCGGCCGGAAGGTCAGGCAGGGGTGCGGCGTGGCGTGGCACGGCGGGCTCGCTTCGTCGTGTTGCTCGGCGCTGGCTGGCGGCTGGGACGCGATGCGCGCGACGCGAAGCGGGACCCGGGCGCGGCTGCGCGTCAGGCGGCCAGCGCGGCGTGCAGCCGGCGCAGGCTGTCGGCCGACGCTGCGCGCTCGTGCATGTCCTGCTGCAGCAGGGCGACGAGCTGCGGCTGCAGCCGCAGCGCCAGGTCGAGCTCGGCGTCGTGCCCGGGGGCGTAGGCGCCGAGCTGGACCAGGTCGCGCGCCTTGTTCGCGCGCGCCAGCAGGTGGCGCGCGCGGCGCGCGGCGGCCAGGTGCTCGCGCGACGCGACCGCGACCATCACGCGCGAGATCGACCGCTCGACGTCGATCGCCGGGTAATGCCCGGACTCGGCCAGCTCGCGCGCGAGCACGACATGCCCGTCGAGGATCCCGCGCGCCGCGTCGGCGACCGGGTCCTGCGGGTCGTCGCCCTCGGTCAGCACGGTGTAGAAGGCGGTGATCGACCCCTGCCCGGGGCTGCCGTTGCCGCTGCGCTCGACCAGCGCCGGCAGCCTGGCGAAGACGCTGGGCGGGTAGCCCTTGGTCGCCGGCGGCTCGCCGATCGCCAGCGCGATCTCGCGCTGCGCCATCGCGAAGCGCGTCAGGCTGTCCATCAGCAGCAGCACATGGCGGCCGCGGTCGCGGAAATGCTCGGCGACCGCGGTCGCGTAGTGGGCCCCCTGCAGCCGCACCAGCGGCGGCGCGTCGGCCGGCGCGGCGACGACGATGCTGCGCGCGCGGCCCTCGGCGCCGAGGATGTCCTCGATGAACTCCTTGACCTCGCGCCCGCGCTCGCCGATCAGCCCGACGACGATGATCTCGGCCTCGGTGTAACGCGCCATCATCCCGAGCAGCACCGACTTGCCGACCCCGGTGCCGGCGAACAGCCCCAGGCGCTGGCCGCGGCCGACCGTCAGCAGGGTATCGATCGCGCGCACCCCGGTGGCCAGCGGCTGGCGCACCGGGTCGCGGTCCATCGCGTTGATCGGGCGGCGCGCCAGCGGCTCGTGCTGCACGCCGGCGAGCGCGCCGCCGCGGTCCAGCGGCTCGCCGTGGGCGTCGACGACGCGGCCGAGCAGCCCGTCGCCCATCGGCAGGTGCAGCCCGCGGTCCTCGCTGCGGCGCCACGGATGGCGGTCGTGGCCGAAGCGCGGCGGCCGCTGCGGCGCCGGGCGCGGCACGACGCGCGCGCCGCTGGCCAGCCCGTGCAGCTCGCCGGTCGGCATCAGGAAGCTGCGGTCGCCGTGGAAGCCGACGACCTCGGCCTGCACCGGCTCGTCGTCGGCGCCGAGGACCTCGCACACCGACCCGACCGGCAAGCGCAATCCGGCGGCCTCCAGCACCAGCCCGGTGACGCGCACCAGCGTGCCCTCGGCCTCGAGCGGCTGCGGCAGCGATGCGTAGGCCTGCAGGTCGGCCAGATAGCGGGTCCAGCGCAGTTCGCGCGCCGCGCGGTCGGCCAGCGTCGCCGGCATCGATCCCGGCGCGGCGTCGACGGGCGGCATCAGGCCGGCTCCCCCGCATCGGCCCAGGGCAGGTCGACGCCGAGCGCGGCTGCCGCCTGCGCCCAGCGCGACTCGATGCGTGCATCGATGCGGCCGAGGTCGGACTCGACGCGGCAGCCGCCGCGCGCGATCGTCTCGTCGGCGATCAGCCGCGTGCCGCGCGCGGCGATCGCCTCCGCCTCGGCGGCGGACTGCGCGACAAGAGGCAGGTCCTGCGGGTGCAGGTGCAGCTCGACGCGGCGCGCCGACGCCAGCACCGCAGCGACCGCCTCGGCGGCGACGCGCGCGACCCGTTCCGGCCGCGCGCCGAGCTCGGCGCGCAGGACCTGGCGTGCCAGCGTCACCGCGGTGGCGGCGGTCGCCTGCGCGAGCCGTTCCTCGAGTGCCTGGAAGCCCTCGTCGATGGCCTGCAGCAGCGCCGCGGCCTGCGCCGAGACCTGCAGCGCGTGGCTGCGTTGCAGGCCCTCCAGCGCGGCGAGACCGTCGCGGGTGCCGTCGCGATAGCCGTCCTGGCGCGCGCTGGCGAGCCTGGCCTCGAGGTCGGCGCCCGCGCGCGCGAGGTCGGCCTCGGGCGCGCCTGCCGCGGCGGCCTCGCCGCCGAGCGACTCCGGGGTCCAGGCGGCGAAGCCGTGCAGCTCCTCGCGCGGGATGAAGCGCGCATAGGGGTTGGCCGGCCGCGCCGGCGCCGCGCCGGCGGCGCGCGCGGGTGGCTTAGACGAACTGCTCGTCACCGCCGCCCCCGAGCACGATCTGCCCCTCGTCGGACAGCCGCCGCACGACCTTGAGCAGCTCCTTCTGCTCGGCCTCGACCTCCGACAGCCGCACCGGGCCGCGCGAGTCGAGGTCCTCGCGCAGCGACTCGGCGGCGCGCGTGGACATATTCTTCAGGATCCGCTCGCGCAGCTCCGGGCTCGCCCCCTTGAGCGCGACGACGAGCGACTCGGTCTGCACCTCGCGCAGCAGCGCCTGGATGCCCTTGTCGTCCAGCGAGACGAGGTCGTCGAAGGTGAACATGTTGTCCATGATGCGCTGCGCCAGCTCGTGGTCGGCCTCGCGCACGAAGTCCAGCACCGCGGTGTCGGCGCCGCCGCCGAGCAGGTTGAGGATCTCGGCCGCGGCCTTCACGCCGCCCAGGCGCGACTTGCGCGCGCGCTCGCCGCCGGCGAGCAACCGGCTGAGGACCTCGTTGAGGTCCTTCAGCGCCGCCGGCTGGATGCCGTCGAGGGTCGCCACGCGCACCATGACCTCGTTGCGCTGGCGCTCGCCCATCTGGCGCAGCACGTCGGCGGCCTGCTCGGCGTCGAGGTGGACGACGATCGCGGCGACGATCTGCGGGTGCTCGTTGCGCAGCAGCTCGGCGACCGACGCCGGGTCCAGCCACTTCAGGCTCTCGATGCCGCTGTGGTCGTTGCCGGCGAGGATGCGGTCCAGCAGCATGTCGGCCTTCTCGTCGCCGAGCGCACGGCGCAGCACCGCGCGCACGTAGCCGTCGCTGTCGGGCAGCAGCACGCTGGCCTCGCCGGCCTCGGCCTCGAAGCGCGCGAGCACCGCCTCGCAGCGCTCGCGCGGGACCGACTTCATGCGCGCGATCGCCTCGCCCAGGCGCTGCACCTCGCGCGGCGTCAGGTGCTTGAAGACCTCGGCCGCCTCCTCCTCGCCGAGCGTCATCAGCAGGATCGCGGCGTCCTCCAGGCCCTTGTCGTCGACGTTGCTGGCCATGCGTGCGGCGCGGCGGTCGGGTGGCGCGGGGTCGCGAACGGCTGCGGCGCCGGCTCAGGCCGCTGCGCCGCTGACCCAGCCGCGCATGATCCCGGCCACCGCGGCCGGGTTCTGGCGCGCCAGGCTGCGCGCGGCCTCGATGCGCTGCTGCGGGTCGGCCTGGACGGGCGCGCCGAGCGCTGGGGTGGTCTCGCCGGCAAGCGCCGGCAGCGCCTGCGGGTCGCCGACGATGGTGTCGAGGCGGCTTCCCGGCGCCGGCAGCGCCGCCTTCAGCGCCGGCCGCACGAGGCCGAACAGCGCCAGCAGCGCGACCAGCGCCAGCGCCGCCGGCGCCGCGGCCGTGCGCAGCAGGTCCTGCAGCCACGGCTGCTGCCACAGCGGCAGCGGCTCGGGCTCGGGGACGGGCTCGCTGTGGAAGGGCACGTTGACGACCTGCACCGTGTCGCCGCGCGCGGCGTCGAATCCGATCGCCTGCCGCACGAGCGCAGTCAGCTTGTCGACCTCCTCGGCCGTCAGCGGCGCGGTCGAGCGCTTGCCGCGCGCATCGACGTTGCTGCGATGGTTGACGACGACCGCGGCATCGAGCCGGCGCACGCTGCCGCTGGCCGCGCGCGTGACGCGCACCGTGCGGTCGACCTCGTAGCGCGTCTCCGCCTCACGGCGCGCCGCGGCCGCGGTGGCCGCGCCGCCGGCCGCCTGCAGCGGTGCGGCCTGGCCCTGCAGCGGCGCGCTGGGCGCGACCGGCGGCTGGTTGCTCGCCGCGCCGGGAACGCCGGCGGGGGCCGTGGCGCCGGGCTCCAGCGTCTCCTCGCTGCGCAGCGCGCGCACCGTCGCCGGCGCGCCGCCCTGGTTCGGCTTGTACTCCTCGGCGGTCGACTCGACCTGCGAGAAGTCGATCTCCGCGCTGACGGTGGCGCGCAGGTTGTCGCGCCCGACCACCGGCTCGAGCAGCGCGAGCACGCGCTGCGCGTGCGCCGACTCGACCTGGCGCCGGTATTCGAGCTGCGTCGCATCGAGCCCGGCGGCCGACTCCGACGGGTTGAGCAGCGCGCCGCTGTGGTCGATCACGCTCACGTCGGCGGCGGCGAGCTCGGGCACGCTGCGCGAGACGAGGTGGACGATGCCGGCGACCTGCGCGCGGTCGAGGCTGCGCCCCGGGTGCAGCGTCAGCACGACCGAGGCCGACGGCTTCTCCTGCTGGCGGAAGAAGCCGTTGGCGTTCGGGATCGCCAGGTGCACGCGGGCGTCGGCGACCGACTCCAGGGTCTCGATGGTGCGGATCAGCTCGCCCTCGCGCGCACGCTGCAGCGCCATCGACTCGCGCCGCGCGGTGACGCCGAACGGCGAGGACTGGTCCAGCGTCTCGTAGCCGGCGGCGCCGCCCTTGGGCAGCCCGGCCGAGGTCAGTTTCATGCGCAGTTCGTAGACGCGGTCGGCCGGCACCAGGATCGCGCCGCTGCCGTCGGCGAAGCGATGCGGCACCTGCATCTGCTGCAGCCGCTCGATGACCAGCCCGCCGTCCTTTTCCGACAGGTCGGCGAACAGCACCCGGTAGTCGGCGTCGCGCGTGCCGAGCGCCAGCGCGACCAGGACCGCGGCGAGCGCGGCGATCCCGATCCCGAGCCGCAGCTTCGTCGCCGCTGGCAGCGCCACCAGGCGCGCCAGCGCACCGCGCGGGGCGGGGACGAGGACGGGGGTGGCGGTCGTGGTGACGGCAGGGCTGGCGACGGGATCCATGGAGGTCGAAGGGGGTGCAGCGTGGGTCCTGGGGCCGGTCGACGCGGCCTGCGCGACCGCGCTGCGTCGTCGCAGCGCGGCCCGGAGGTCCGGGTCGGCGGCCATTGTTCGGCGCGGGTCGGCGTCGCGTTGCCGCGAGAAGCCCGGGCTTCGCGCCGCACTTTGCCGCCCCCCGCACGACGCCGGTGCCTACAGTGCGATCCGAACGGCGCAGCGCGGGCCGGCTGCGCCGGCCGGTACGGCGAGCGCGAGCGCGACCGCGACGGATGCCACGCCCGAACCCGCAGACCCCCGATGAAGCTCGATCTCAAGCCCTTCGACTTCCAGCAGGCGGTGGCACGCGCCGGGTTGCGCCTGGACGGCCTGCCGGCGGCGGCGTCTGCGCGCGGCGGCGAGGTCGCCGGGGCGAGCTTCCGCGACGCGATGAGCAAGGCGCTGCAAGGCGTCAGCGACGCGCAGAACGAGGCCACCCGGCTGCAGCGCGAATTCAGCCTTGAAAACCCGGCCGTCTCGCTGGAGTCGGTGATGATCGCCAGCGAGAAGGCCAAGCTCGGCTTCACCGCCGCGGTCAGCGTGCGCAACCGGCTGGTCCAGGCCTATACCGAGATCATGAATATGCAGGTGTAGGCGGCGCGCGCGGCGCCGCTGCGGCCCTGTGCCGACGGCCGGCGCGCGTCCGCGCCGGAACTCAGCAGCGCGGATAACCGCGCACGCCGCTCGGGCTGCAGACGCTCGCGCGCCCGAGCGGCGAGACCCGCACCTGCAGCGTCTCGTCGCCGGCGCGCGTGGCCAGCAGCGCCTGCATGCGGCGCGGCGGCAGCGCATCGGCGCCGAACTGGACGTCGCCGTCGGCGCGCAGCGTCAGCCCGGGCAGCTCGGCCGCGCGCACCGTCTTCAGCGCGCAGCCCGGCGCCGGCGCGGCGGCGCAGTCGCAGCCCGGGCTGCGCGCGACCGCCCAGCACCAGTCCGGGCCCGAGCGCAGCACCAGGTGCAGCGGCTGCCCCGACTGCGCCGACTCGAAGCGCGCCTGCGACAGGTCGCCCGCCAGCGCCTCGGCGGCCGCGACGAGCCGCTGCCGCGACAGCAGCGAGCCGAAGCTCGGCAGCGCGACGCTGGCCAGCAGCGCGAGCACCGCCAGCGCGATCAGCAGCTCGACCGCCGTCAGGCCGCGTCGCCGTGCAGCATGCATCGGGTCTCCTCGGGGGGCTCGCCGTTCAGCGCGCCCAACAGGCGGGCGCCGGGCCGCGCTGCGCGAAGCCCTGCTCGACGCGCAGCGTGATCGCCGCGCACTCACGGTCGGCCGCCTGCGCCGCGTCGGCGCGTGCGTGCGCGACGGCGAGGTAGCCGTCGCCCGGGCCGGGATGCAGCTCGATGCGGTACAGCCCTTGCGGGCTCGCGCCGCTGCCGGCGGTGCCGAGCGCACCCGCGTCGGCTGCGTAGCGGCCCTGCTGCGCGCGGTGGCGCTCCTGCGCCGCCTGCAGCCGCGCCAGCGCGGCCGTGGCATCGGCGCGGCGCGCCCTGGTCCACTGGTCGGCGAAGGACGGCCAGGCGAGCGCGGCCAGCACGCCGGCGACGGCCATCACGACGAGCAGCTCGGCGAGCGTGAAGCCGCGCGCGCGGCCGCCCGGCTTGCTGCGGTGGCGCGCGTCATCCAGGCTCCGACGAAGGCTGGCCGAGGTCCGCGGACCGGTGGGCAGGCGCGGGGCATGAGCGGGCATGAGCGGGCGGGCGCTCAGAACAGCGTCAGCAGGCGGCGCCGCTTCTGCGTCTGGTCGATATAGCGCTGCAGCGCGCGCTCGGCGCTCGGGCTCAGGCCGATCCAGGCGCAGCCGATCCGCACGCTGCGCTGCTCGGGCTGGATCGAGGTCGCGTGCTGCAGCGCCAGCCCGGTCTCGAGGCGCGTGTCGGCGTCCAGCGTCACCAGCGTGCTGGCCACGCGCGTGCCGGGCTGCAGCGCCGGCACGTCCTGCGGCACCGCCAGCGCGCAACCGCCGATGCTGACGTCCAGCACGCGCAGCGTCAGCGTCATGTCCGGCAGCGACGGGTGGCGCAGCCGCACCGTCGGCTGCGTACCCTCGGGGACGCGGACGCGGAAGGCCTGCCGGCGCTGGAAGCGGTACAGCACCGGCGGCAGCTCGGTCTGCAGCACGGCGCCGCGCGCGGCGCGCACCAGCACCATCTCGTGCAGGTCGAACTGCAGCTTGACGCTGTCCAGGTAGGCGACGGCGACCGCCTCGCCGGCCTCGATCAGCCCGGCCAGCTCGGGCCGGTCCGGATCGACGCTGAAGTTCATGCGCCGGCGCGCCTCGTCCATCGACCACAGCACGGTGCCGAGCATCTGACCGCCCGGGCCGTTGAGGTTGACCGCGTGCGCCCCGTCGCGCAGCCGGCGCATCAGCGCGAGCACCTCGGACGGGTGGCCGACGCGGAACTCGCTCCACGGATCCGCGCCGCCGTGGGCGTCGAGGGCAGCTGGCTGGGTGTCCAGGAACATCGTCTTGTGCTCCCCGCTCGCGCGTTGCTTGTAGAGGGATCGGCGGCCGTACGCTCAGTGCAGCGTGCGGCGCCGGCCGGCGAGCATGTCGTCCAGGTCGGCCAGCCAGGGCTCGGCCAGCTGCCGGATCTCGGCATCGTTGACGAGGATGCGCTGCATGATGTGCGACTTGGCCTTGGCCTCGTCGGCGGCGAACGTGGCGTCGCGCGCGGCGTGCTTGAGCTGGCTGATCAGCAGCACGCAGGCCCCCTCGAGCTTGACGACCTGGTCCCAGTCGCCGGCCTTGGCGGCGTCGAGCATGTCGGCGCTGGCGCGCTCGATCGCCTCGTAGTAGCTCAGCAGTCGATGGTCCATGGCGGCGGCGGCGGGCGGCTTCAGCATGTTTCGGCCTGGGGCGCGATCGCCTGCCAGGCCTCGCGCAGCGGTTCGATCAGGCGCTCGCACTCGGCCAGCGCGGCCTCGTCGTGGTGCAGGTTGGCGTGCGTCAGGCGCAGCGTCAGGTAGCCGTACAGCGCGTCCAGGTCGGCCGCCAGGCTGCCGCCGCCGCGCAGGTCGAGCGCGGCGCGCAGCCCCTCGTCGACGATGCGCGCGGCGCGTCCGATCGCACGCCCCTTGGCCTCGATCTGGCCGGCGCGGATCGCGCCGCGCGCCTGCGCGATCGCCTCCAGGCAGCCGTCGAACAGCAGGGCGACGAGGCGGTGCGGGTCGGCGGTGCTGACCGCGGTGTGCACGCCGACCTGGCGGTAGGCGGCGGCGAAGGTCTGTGCCCGGGCGGGGCCGGCGGCGAACTGCGGGCTGAACATGTCCGTGCGGGCAGCGGCGTCGTGGTGGATGGCCCGTTATCGGCGTCGCGCCGGCCGGGCTTGAGCGCCGGGGACAGGCGGTCCGGCAAGCCGAGCGTCGTGGCGGCGCTGCGTGCCGGCGGGCGGATCGCGGTGCGCCGCGTCCGACATGCGCCGGCGCCATCGGCCGCAGCGGGAGGGAAGAGGTGCGCGCCACCCGTCCCGGGGCGCTATCGGTGCATCCCTCGGGCGCGGGCAACGCGCGGACAAGCGGTGGGCGCCGGCCGGGCCGGCTGCCGCGGCAGGGCCTTGCGCCCTGCCATGGGAGGCATCGTGCCAGCCTGGATGCCGGTCGATCGCCCGATCAGCGCGCTGGCGCCCGGGTTGTTCCGCCCGGGGCGCGCCGCAGCAGGCCGTCCTCCAGGCGCTGGGCGGCCAGCCCGAGCGCGACGCCGATCAGCGCCGCGCTGCCGCTGACCGCGAGCGCGTGCGACCAGCGGCCGCTGGCGGCGACGACCGCGGCGATCAGCGGCGTGCCGAGAAACTGGCCGATCTGTGCCCCCTGCGTGTACAGCCCCTGCAGCGTGCCGATCTGCTGCGGCGTGCGGGCCAGCACGGTCGACGAGGCCATCACCGCGGCCGGGATCACGCCGCCGGTGAACGACACGCCGACCGCCAGCGCGTAGCGCAGCGCATCCGGCAGCGCCTCGGCCGAGTAGCCGACCGCCTGCAGGCCGGTCAGCAGCTGGGCCAGCGCGATCAGGCGGCCGCGCCGTACCCCCTGCTGCACCAGCCAGCCGCCCAGCAGGTTGCCCGGCACGCAGGCCACCAGCATCGCGCCGGTCAGCAGTGCAACCGGCCCCGGGCTCATCGCGCGCTGCTCGAGCAGGTAGGTCGGCATCCACACGATGAGCGCGAAATGCTGCGTCGCCCACATCCCGAAGGCCAGCGCGAGCAGCCACGGCAAGGGCTGCGCCAGCGTCGCGCGCACCGGGCCGAGGAAGGATGCGCGCCCCCGGCCGTCCGGGCGCACGGCAGCGTGGCCGGCGTGCGCGCCGGCATCGAAGCGCGTGCGCTGCCCCCACAGCGCCAGCGCCGCCAGCAGCAGCGCGGCCGCTGTCGCCGCCCACAGGCCATGCCAGCCGGCGCGCGGCAGCAACAGGGGCGCACTGGCCATCGCCATACTGGCGCCGGCGGGCATGTAGGCGCTCCACATCCCGAGCGCGAAGCGGCGATCCTGCGGCGCCGTGGCGGCGGTCACGAGCGCCGGGCAGGCCACGGCGACGATCGTGAATCCCAGCCCCTCGGCCAGCCGCGTGCCCAGCAGCGCGCCGTAGCCCGGAAGGGCGAGCGCCGCGAGCGAGGCCAGGGCCCCGATCAGCAGCCCCGCGATCGCCATCCGCAACGCGCCGAGCCGGCCGAGCCACATCCCGACCAGCGCCGCCGCGGTGAGCGAGACCGTGGTCAAGGTCGACGAGACCCAGCCCGCCTGCACCAGCGTCAGCCCGAGCTCGCCGCGCATCGCCGGCAGCGCCACCGGGACCTTGCCGACGTTGAGCGCGATCGCCAGCCCGGCGGCCATCACGGCGGCGACGGCGGCCCAGCGCGTGGCGTCGGCGTCGTGCGGCCCGCCGTCGCGGCCGGCGGCGGTCAATTCGGCTCGCCCGCGGCAAGGCGCGGCGCGGGCGGGGTCGTGGCGATCTCGGCGCGAGGCATCGGCAGGTCGCCGGCGCGGCCGGCGGGGGTGGGCTTGGGTGGGGCGGGATGCCGCGCGGGCTCGCCCGGCGGCGCCGGCGGCGCGCGCCGGGGCCCCCCGATGCTATCATCCGGGCACCACGGCGCTCCGGTTCGGGGCGTTTTTTGTTTGACAAATCAATGACTTGCGGCGCCCGATCGCGCCGCGGCGGCCGATGCGCCTGAACCAGATCAAGCTCTCCGGCTTCAAGTCCTTCGCCGAGCCGACGACCTTCCAGCTGCCCGGGCAGCGCGTCGGCGTCGTCGGCCCCAACGGCTGCGGCAAGTCCAACATCATCGACGCCGTGCGCTGGGTGCTCGGCGAGAGCAAGGCCAGCGAGCTGCGCGGCGAGTCGATGCAGGACGTGATCTTCAACGGCTCGGGCGCGCGCAAGCCGGCCGGCCGCGCCAGCGTCGAGCTCGTCTTCGACAACAGCGACGCGCGCGCCGGCGGGCAGTGGAACGCCTTCGGCGAGATCGCGGTGCGGCGCGTGCTGACGCGCGACGGCAGCAGCAGCTACTCCATCAACGGCCAGCCGGTGCGCCGGCGCGACGTGCACGATGTCTTCCTCGGCACCGGGCTGGGGCCGCGCGCCTACGCGATCATCGGCCAGGGCACGATCAGCCGCATCATCGAGAGCCGCCCCGAGGAGCTGCGCCTGTTCCTCGAGGAGGCCGCCGGCGTGTCCAAGTACAAGGAGCGCCGGCGCGAGACCGAGCTGCGGCTGAAGGATACGCGCGAGAACCTCACCCGCGTCGACGACATCCTGCGCGAGCTCGGCGCCAACCTCGACCGCCTGGCGCAGCAGGCCGAGGTCGCGCAGCGCTACCAGCAATTGCAGCGCGACGGCACGCTCAAGCTGCACCAGCTGTGGTATCTCAAGCACCGCGACGCCGCCGGCGAGGAGGCGCGCGTCGCGCAGGCGGCGGCGCGGGCGCAGACCGAGCTCGAGGCGCGGCTGGCCGAGCTGCGCCACGTCGAGTCCGATCTCGAGACGATCCGCCAGGCGCACTATGCGGCCAGCGATGCGCTGCACGGCCGCCAGGGCGAGCTGGCCGAGGCCGCGCTCGAGGTCAGCCGCCTCGAGGAGCGAATCCGCTATGTCGTCGACAGCCGCCAGCGCCTGCAGCAGCGGCTGGCCGAGCTGGAGGGCGGCGCCGCGCAGTGGGGCGAGCGCCGCGCGCAGGCCGAGGCCGACCAGAAGCTCGCTGCGGCGCAGATCGGCACCGCCCAGGAGCGCGCCGAACTGCAGTCGGCGCAGGTCGACGAGCAGTCGGCGCAGCTGCCGGCGCTGGAGGATGCGCTGCGCGCGGCCCAGGCGCGCAGCGGCGAGCAGCGCACGGCGGTGGCTCAGGTCGAGCAGCAGATCCAGGTCCTGGCCGCCGAGGGCCGCGGCGTCGACGAGCAGATCAGGCAGCTGCAGGCGCGGCGCGAGCGGCTCGCCGGCGAGCGCCAGGGGCTGGCCGCGCCCGAGGCGGGGCGACTCGCCGCGCTGCAGCAGCAGTCGGCCGCCGCCGACGAGGCGCGCGAGGCCGCCGAGGCGCGGCTGCACGAGCTGCAGGACGAACTGCCGCAGCTCGACGACCGGCGGCGCGCGGCTGCCGCTGCGGTCGGCGTCGAGGCCGCGCGGCTGGCGGACATCTCGGCCCGGCTCGACGCCTTTCGCGCGCTGCAGGAGAAGGTGCGCAGCGGCGGCAAGCTCGAGCCCTGGCTGCAGCGCCACGGCCTGCAGGGGCTGCCCGCGCTGTGGACGCAGGTCCACATCGAGCCGGGCTGGGAGACGGCGCTGGAGTCGGCGTTGCGCGAGCGGATCAATGCGCTCGCCGTCGGCCGGCTGGAGACGGTGCGCGCCTTCGCCGCCGACGCGCCGCCGGCGCGGCTGGCCTTCTACGCCGCGCCGGCGGCGGCCGGCGAGGACATGCACCGCACGCTGCCGCGGCTGGCCGAGCGGCTGCGCCTGGCCGACGCCGGGCTGAAGGCGCTGCTCGGCGACTGGCTGGAGGGCGTCTACGCCGCGGCCAGCCTCGAAGAGGCGCTCGCCGCGCGCGCACGGCTGACCCACGGCGAGGTCGTCATGACGGCCGAGGGGCATGCGGTGTCGGCGTATGCGGTCAGCTTCTACGCGCCCGACTCGGAGCAGGCGGGGATGCTCGCGCGCGCGCAGGAGATCGAGAACCTGCAGCGCCAGCAGCGCGCGCAGGCGCTGATCGCCGACGAGTCGCGCGCCGCCTCGGTGCGGCTGGAGGCGGCCTACGCCGACGCATCGCAGCGCCTGGCGGCGTCGCGGCGCGAGGCCGCCGAGGCGCAGACGCGCGCGCACCAGCTGCAGGTCGAGCTGCTGCGGCTGACGCAGCAGGCCGAGGCGGCGGCTGCGCGCAGCGAGCAGCTCGGCGGCGAACTGGCCGAGATCGATGCCAGCATCGGGGCGCTCGACGAGCAGCGCACGGTCGGGCAGGCGCGCTTCGAGGAGCTGGACCTGCAGCTCGGGCAGGCGCAGGAGCGCCATGCCGAGCTCGACGACGCGGTCCTCGCGGCCGAGCGCCGGCTGGCCGACGCGCGCGAGCAGCTGCGCGCGCTGGAGCGCCAGGCGCAGGAGACCCAGTTCGAGCTGCGCGCGCTGGCGGCGCGGCGCGCCGAGCTGCAGCGCAGCGCCGAGACCGCGGCGCAGCAGATCGACGCCGGCGCGCGCGCGGCCGAGCAGGTCGCCTCCGAGCTCGCGCAGCTCGACGATGCCGCGGCGCAGGCCGGGCTGCAGGAGGCGCTCGCGCTGCGCCTGGCGCGCGAGCAGGCGCTGGCCACGGCGCGCAGCAGCTACGACGACCTCGGCGCGCGGCTGCGCCAGGCCGACGAGCAGCGCCTGACGATCGAGCGCGCGCTGGACCCGCTGCGCGAGCGGCTCGCCAAGCTGCAGCTCGAGCAGCAGGCGGCGCAGCTCGGCGGTGCGCAGTACCTCGAGCAGCTCGTCGCGGCCGAGGTCGACCTCGACGCGCTGGCGCGCGGCATCGACGCCGGCGGGGTCCGGCTCGCCGGGCTGCAGGGCGAGATCGACCGCGTCCAGTGCGAGGCCGCGGCGCTGGGCGCCGTCAACCTCGCGGCGCTCGACGAGCTGACGGCCTCGCGCGAACGCAAGACCTTCCTCGACGCGCAGCAGGCCGACCTGCTGGAGGCGATCCGCACGCTCGAGAATGCGATCCACAAGATCGACCTCGAGACGCGCGCGCTGCTCGCGCAGACCTTCGACCAGGTCAACGAGCATTTCGGGCGCATGTTCCCGAGCCTGTTCGGCGGCGGCCACGCGCGGCTGGTGATGACGGGCGAGGAGATCCTCGACGCCGGCGTGCAGGTGATGGCGCAGCCGCCGGGCAAGAAGAACAGCACGATCCACCTGCTGTCCGGCGGCGAGAAGGCGCTGACCGCGATCGCACTCGTGTTCGCGATCTTCCAGCTCAACCCGGCGCCGTTCTGCCTGCTCGACGAGGTCGACGCGCCGCTGGACGATGCCAATACCGAGCGCTATGCCAAACTCGTCACCGAGATGAGCGCCGGCACCCAGTTCCTCTTCATCAGCCACAACAAGATCTCGATGGAGATGGCCGAGCAGCTGATCGGCGTGACGATGCAGGAGCAGGGCGTGTCGCGCATCGTCGCGGTCGACATGGCCCAGGCGGTGGCCGTGGCCGAGGCCGCCTGAGCCACGGGCGGGCCGGCGGCAGCCGATCGAGCGCACGATGTCGCTGACCGCCGCCCTGGTCGCGCTGGCCGTCGCCGTGCTGGCGGCGCTGGCGGCGCATGGCTGGTGGACGACGCGGCGCGCGCGCCGGCGCGCGCCGGCGCTGCGCGCGCCGCGGGCCGAGGTGGCGCGCACCGAGCCGTCGCTCGACGGCCTGCCGGGCGAGCCGGCGGCCGAGTCGCGTGGCGATACCCTGGCCAGCGACGACGGCCCGCTGACCGAGCCGATGCTCGACGACGCCGGCGCGCCGCGGCGCATCGCCGCGACGCTGCGCCGCGCGCCGGCGCTCGATGCGCTGATCGACGCGCTGGTGCCGCTGGCGCTGGAGGCGCCGCTGACCGGCGAGCAGCTGCTCGCGCATCTGCCGGCGACGCGCCGTGCCGGCGCCAAGCCGTTCGCGATCGAGGGGCTGGACGCCGAGACCGGCGCCTGGGAGCCGCCGCAGCCCGGCCGGCGCTACCGCGAGCTGCAGGCCGGCGTGCAGCTGGCCAACCGCAGCGGGCCGCTGAACGAGATCGAGTACTCCGAGTTCGTGCAGCGGGTTCAGGGCTTCGCCGATGCGGTCGGTGCGGCGACCGACTTCCCGGACATGCTCGACGTCGTCGCGCGCGCGCGCGAGCTCGACACCTTCGCCAGCCCGCGCGATGCGCAGCTCGCGCTGACGCTGCGCAGCGACGCGGTCGCGTGGTCGGTCGGCTTCCTGCAGCAATGCGCCGGCAGGCAGGGTTTCGTCGCCGGGCCGCTGCCCGGGCGCTGGGTGCTGCCGGCCGACGACGACGGCGCGCCGGCGGTGCTCACGCTCGTCTTCGACGCCCAGGCCGCGCTGGCCGAGGATCCGGCGAAGGCCGCGGTGCGCGAGTTCCAGCTCTGCCTGGACGTGCCGCAGACGCCGGCCGCGGCCGAGCCCTTCGGCGCCTGGCACCGGCTGGCGCGCAAGCTCGCCGACGACATGGCCGCCAGCGTCGTCGACGACTACGGCGAGCCGATCACCGTGCATGCCTTCGCCGCCATCGGCAAGGAGCTGGACCAGCTGTACGCGCAGCTCGAGGCGCGCGGGCTGCCGGCCGGCAGCCCGGCGGCGCGGCGGCTGTTCAGCGGTTGAGGAGGGCAGGTTGGGCGCCGGCCGCGTCGACGACCGCCGCGTGGAGGCCGCCGCCGCGCGCGCCGCCGAGCTGCGCGCGCTGATCCGCCACCACGACCACCGCTACTACGTGCTCGACGACCCGGAGATCCCGGACGCCGAGTACGACCGCCTGTTCCAGGAGCTGCAGGCGATCGAGGCCGCGCAGCCCGCGCTGCGCACGCCGGACTCGCCGACGCAGCGTGTCGGCGGGCAGGTGCTGGAGGGCTTCGCGCCGGTGCGGCATCGGGTGCCGATGCTGAGCATCCGCACCGAGACCGACACCACCGACGGCGGCGCACGCGCCTTCGACGCGCGCGTTCGGCGCGAGCTGGCGCTGCCCGACGATGCGCCGCCGGTGGCCTATGCCTGCGAGCTCAAGTTCGACGGCCTGGCGATCAACCTGCGCTACGAGGCCGGCGTGCTGCTGCAGGCGGCGACGCGCGGCGACGGCGAGACCGGCGAGGACGTGACGCAGAATATCCGCACGATCCGGGCGATCCCGCTGCGGCTGCACGCCGCCGGCGCGGCCGCTCCCGCGGTGCTCGAGGTGCGCGGCGAGGTCTACCTGCGGCGCGACGATTTCGAGCGCCTCAACGAGCGCCAGCGCGAGGCCGGCGGCAAGACCTTCGTCAACCCGCGCAACGCCGCCGCCGGCGCGGTGCGCCAGCTCGACCCGGCGATCGCCGCCGAGCGCCCCTTGAGCTTCTTCGCCTACGGGCTCGGCGAGGTCGCCGGCTGGGCGCCGCCGCCGACGCACGCGGCGACGCTGGATGCGATCGAGCGCTTCGGGCTGCCGGTATGTGCCGATCGCCGCGTCGTGCGCGGCGCCGAAGGGCTGGTCGCCTTCCACGCCGAGATCCAGGGGCGGCGCGATGCGCTGCCGTTCGACATCGACGGCGTGGTCTACAAGGTCGACGATCGCGCGCTGCAGGAGCGGCTCGGCTTCCTGACGCGCGAGCCGCGCTGGGCGGTGGCGCACAAGTACCCGGCGCAGGAGCGGTCGACGCGGCTGCTCGGCATCGACGTGCAGGTAGGCCGCACCGGCAAGCTGACGCCGGTGGCGCGGCTCGAGCCGGTCTTCGTCGGCGGCACGACGGTCGGCAACGCGACGCTGCACAACCTGTTCGAGCTGCGGCGCAAGGGCGTTCGCGTCGGCGACACGGTGATCGTGCGCCGCGCCGGCGACGTCATCCCCGAGGTCGTCGGCCGCATCGCCGGGCCGCGCGCAGGCTATGTGCCGAACTTCCGCATGCCGCGCGAATGCCCGGTGTGCGGCAGCGCGGTGCGGCGCGACCGCGGCAGCGTCGAGCACCGCTGCAGCGGCGGCCTGTTCTGCGCCGCGCAGCGCAAGCAGGCGCTGCTGCACTTCGCGAGCCGGCGCGCGATGGATATCGAGGGCCTGGGCGACAAGCTCGTCGACCAGCTCGTCGACGGCGGGCTGATCCGCACCCTGCCCGACCTGTACCGGCTCGGCGCGGGTGAGCTCGCGGCGCTGGACCGCATGGCCGACAAGAGCGCGGCGAATCTGGTCGCCGCACTCGGGCACAGCAAGCGCACGACGCTGGCGAGGTTCCTGTATGCGCTCGGGATCCGCCATGTCGGCGAGGCCACCGCCAAGTCGCTCGCGCGCCACTTCGGCGCGCTGGAGCGGGTGATGGACGCGACGGTCGAGCAGCTGCAGGCGGTGCCCGACGTCGGCCCGGTGGTCGCCGCGAGCATCCGCGTCTTCTTCGAGCAGCCGCACAATCGCGAGGTCGTCGCGCAGCTGCGCGACTGCGGCATTGCCTGGGACGAGCACGACGGCGCAGCGCCGGCGGCGGCGCTGCCGCTGGCCGGCTGCACCGTGGTGCTGACCGGCACGCTGCCGGCGCTGACGCGCGACGAGGCCAAGGCACTGCTCGAGGCCGCCGGCGCCAAGGTTGCGGGGTCGGTGTCGAAGAAGACGACCGCCGTCGTCGCCGGCGCGGAGGCCGGCAGCAAGCTCGACAAGGCGCGCGCGCTCGGCGTCCCGGTGCTCGACGAGGCGGCGCTGCGCGCCTGGCTGGCGGGCGCGCCGCCGCCGGCGCGGGCGGCGCGCGGCGGCGGGGCAGCGGATGC
>JACPVA010000167.1 GCA_016191995.1 Burkholderiales bacterium
AGCGCCGCGGCGCCGGCGCCATCGGGGGCCTCGCCGCGGGCATCGCGGTCGGCGGCGCCGGATGGCGTCGCTGCGGCCGCGCGCGCCGGCCTCGCCCGCGCGTCCGGCTCGGCGTCGGGCAGCGTCTGCGCGGCCGCCAGCCCGACGATCGCGGCGGCGGCATCCGGGGCGGCGCTGCCGGTCCTCATCGCGCACCCGCGTCCATCGCGCCCCGATCCTCAGGGCGCGCCGAGAAACTCGCGCAGCACCGCGCGCTGGTCCGCCGCGACCAGCGTCGGCGCATGGCCGACGCCGGCGAACTCGACCAGCCGCGCGCGCGGGCCGCGCTGCGCCATCGCCTGCGCGGTCGCGTGCGACAGCAGGTCGGAGTCGGCACCGCGCAGCAGCAGCGTCGGGCAGCCGAGGCGGTCGTAGGACTGCCACAGCATCGCCTCGCCAGCGGCCGCCATCTCCGGCGTGTAGGCGCGAAACGGCAGCGCGATCGCCGGGTCGTAGTGCGGCGCGAAGCCATCGCCGTCGGCAACGAGCTGCGGCCGCGTCAGCGCCAGCCACTGCGCGCGCGTGTGCGGCCCGAATCCCTGCGAGATCGCCCACAGCGCATCGGCCGCCTCGTCGACACTGGCCCAGTGCGCCGGCTGGCCGAGGTAGCCGCCGATGCGCGCCAGCGCCGCCGGCTCGATCGCCGGGCCGACATCGTTGAGCACCAGCCGCCGCACGGGCGGCCTGCCGCCGGCGCGCCCGTGCGGCGGCGCGGCCAGTCCCAGGCTCGCGACACCGAGGCCGATCAGCCCGCCCATCGAGGTGCCGACCCAGTCGACCTGCTCGGCGTCGATCCGCGCCAGCAGCGCGACCATGTCGGCCACATACTGCGGCACCGCATAGCCCATCGGGTCGGCCAGCCAGTCGCTGCGGCCGCGGCCGACGATATCGGGGCAGACGACGCGAAAACCGTCGGCGACGAGGTCGCGCGCCAGGGTGTCGAAGTCGCGCCCCTGGCGTGCCAGCCCGTGCACGCAGACGACGACGCGTGCGCTCGCCGGGTCGCCCCATTCCCAGTAGGCCATGCGGTGCAGCCCGCGCCCGTCCAGGCAGTTCAGCTGGCGCAGGCGCGGCTCGGTCGTGTCGTTCATCGTGTCATCCCCTTCTTCGATAATGATGCCAGTTCAACGCGAGGAGCAACTTTCATGTTGAAGGGCAGGACCGCGCTGGTCACCGGGTCGACCAGCGGCATCGGGCTGGGCATCGCCAAGGCGCTGGCGGCGCAGGGTGCGAACGTGATGCTCAACGGCTTCGGCGATGTCGAGGGCCCCAGGGCCGAGGTCGCGGCGCTCGGCGTCAAGGTCGGCTACCACGGCGCCGACATGAGCCAGCCGGCGCAGATCGAGGCCATGGTGCGCGCCTGCGAGGCCGAGTTCGGCGCCGTCGACATCCTGGTCAACAACGCCGGCATCCAGCATGTCGCGAGCCTCGAGGACTTCCCGCCCGAGCGCTGGGACGCGGTGATCGCGATCAACCTCAGCAGCGCCTTCCACGCGATGCGCTGCGCGCTGCCGGGGATGAAGGCGCGCGGCTGGGGCCGCATCGTCAATATCGCCTCCGCGCACGGGCTGGTGGCCTCGGCGCAGAAGTCGGCCTATGTCGCCGCCAAGCACGGCCTCGTCGGGCTGACCAAGGTCGGCGCGCTGGAGACCGCGACCACCGGTGTGACCGTCAATGCGATCTGCCCCGGCTGGGTGCTAACGCCGCTGGTGCAGAAGCAGGTCGACGCGCGCGCCGAGCGCGACGGCGTCGACGGCGAGGAGGCCAAGCGCCGGCTGCTCGGCGAGAAGCAGCCTTCGCTGCAGTTCGTCACCCCGGAGCAGCTCGGCGCGCTGGCAGTCTTCCTGTGCTCGCCGGCGGCCGACCAGGTGCGCGGCGTGGCCTGGGCCATGGACGGCGGCTGGGTCGCGCAATAGCCGCGCGCGCGGTGGACGGGCCTGCCGCATGAGACGGTCCGTCGCCGCCGGCGCCGAGACCGCGGCCGGGCTCGCCGACCGCGACGCCCCAACCGCGCGCGCCGACGAGACCGCCGGCGCGGTGCGGCGGCGCCTGCGGCAGTCGCATGGCGCGCGCTGGTCGCTGCTGTGCGTGCTCGACCAGGCCGGCTGCCTGCTCGGGACCTTGTCGGGCGACGAGTTGCTGGCACTGCCGCCCGAAGCCCCGCTGGGCGATGCCGCGCGGCACGACCGGCCGCAGGTGCCCGGCCGCACCGACCAGGAGCATATGGCGTCGATCGCGCTGCACCACGGCGTGGCCGCGCTGCCAGTGGTCGACGAGACGTCGCGGCTGATCGGCGTCGTCGGGCCGCACGCGCTGATGGCGGTGCTGCGGCACGAGCATGTCGAGGACCTGCACCGGATCGCCGGCATCTCGCGCGAGACGGCGCAGGCGCGGCGCGCGCTCGAGGCGCCGCCGCTGCGCCGGCTGCGCCACCGCCTGCCCTGGCTGCTCGTGGGGCTGCTCGGCAGCGCGCTGGCGACCTGGATCGTCAGCCGCTTCGAGACCGCGCTGGCGGCGCAGCCGGCACTGGCCTTCTTCATCCCCGGTCTCGTCTACCTGGCCGACGCGATCGGGACCCAGACCGAGGCGGTGGCGGTGCGCGGGCTGTCGCTCAGCCACATACCGCTGGCGCGGCTGGTCGGCGGCGAGATGCGCACCGGGCTTCTGATCGGCGCCGTGCTGGCGGCGTTGGCCTGGCCGCTGGCCTGGCTGGGGTTCGGCGACGCGCGGCTGGCGACGACGGTGACGGCAGCGCTGGCCGCGTCCAGCCTGGTCGCCTCCAGCCTGGGGCTGCTGCTGCCGTGGCTGCTGGCGCAGCTCGGCTCCGACCCCGCCTACGGCAGCGGGCCGCTGGCGACGATCGTGCAGGACGTGCTGACGCTGGCGATCTTCTTCGGGCTGGCGACGGTGCTCGCCTGAACCGCGGCCGATCGCGGCGGCGCAGCCGCTTTCCCGCTCAGGCCCCGCCCTCGCGCGGGACCTTGTCCATCGTGTCGCGCACCACCGCCTCCTTCAGCAGGCGCAGGTTCCAGCCGGTCAGGCGCTGGTTGCCGATCAGCACCAGCGGCAGGCCATGCCCCTGCGCCAGGGTGTAGGCCTCGCGCGCGGTGCTCGACCGCGACAGGTCCAGCACCTCGACCTTCCAGCGCCGCTGGCGGAAATACTGCTGCGCCTCGTCGCAGCTGCGGCAACCCGGGGCGACGAACAGCGCGTTCTGCCCATGGCCTAGCGGCAGCTCGTCGACGCGCCGCTCCAGCACCGCCGTGCGCGCCTCCGGCCAGCCGCGGCCCTGCGCCGCCTCCAGGATCGTCTTGCCCTGGCCGCGCAGGCGGTCGATGAAGGCGCGGAAGGCATCCTCGATCTCGCCGGCCCGTACCGGCGCGGCGACGGCCGCGGCCAGCGCGGCGACGGTCGCGATCAGCTTTCGAACTCGCATCGTGGTCTCCGTTGCCGGTGGGTTGCGCCAGCGCCCGCAGCCGCAGCTTCAGCGGTCGCGGAAGCGCGGCGCGCGCTTGGCGAAGAAGGCCGCGACTCCTTCGGCGAAGTCGTTCGCGCGGCCGAGCTCGCGCTGCACGCGCGCCTCCAGCGCCAGGGCGTCGCCATAGTCCAGCGTCGACGCATCGTCCAGCGCGCGCCGCGTCTCGGCCAGCGCGCGCACCGGCATCGCCGCCAGCCGCTCGGCGAGCGCGATCGCCTCGTCGATCAGCACCGCGTCGTCGACCACGCGCCAGATCAGCCCGATGCGCTCGGCCTCGTCCGCCGCCAGCTTGTCGCCGGTCATCGCCAGCGCCAGCGCGCGCGCGCGGCCGACCAGCCGCGGCAGCAGCCAGGTGCCGCCGCAATCGGGGACGAGCCCGATCCGGCTGAAGGCCTGGATGAAGCTCGCGCCGCGCGCCGCCAGCACGATGTCGCAGCCGAGCGCGAAGTTGGCCCCGGCGCCGGCGGCCACGCCGTTGACGGCGGCGATCACCGGCACCGGCATCGCCCGCACGCGCAGCGCCAGCGGCCGGTAATGGCGCTCGATGACGGCCCCGACATCGGGTGCGCCGCCGTCGGCGGCGGCCATGCCGGGGTCAGTGAGGTCCTGCCCGGCGCAGAAACCACGCCCGGCACCGGTGACGACGACCGCGCGCAGCGCCGCGTCGGCGGCTGCCGCATCCAGCGCCGCCAGCAGCTCAGCGTGCATCGCGCTCGTGAAACTGTTCAGCGCGGCGGGGCGGTTCAGCGTCAGCACACGCACCGCGCCGCGGGTTTCTGCGAGGACGTTCGGTTCGGACATGACTGCCTCGGCGGATCGGGCCGCTGCCATGCTACGCGATGACGGGCTCGCGTCTGAGGACCCGGCGCGCGCCGCCCGGCGAGCCCGGCGCGCGCGACGCGCC
>JACPVA010000159.1 GCA_016191995.1 Burkholderiales bacterium
CAAGGAGATGGTGATGCCGGGGGACAACGTCAGCATCACCGTCAAGCTGATCGCGCCGATCGCGATGGAAGAGGGTCTGCGCTTCGCGATCCGCGAGGGCGGGCGCACCGTCGGCGCGGGGGTGGTGGCCAAGATCATCGAGTGACGGCAGCGTCGATTTCCGCAGGGGTATAGCTCAATTGGCAGAGCGTCGGTCTCCAAAACCGAAGGTTGGGGGTTCGATTCCCTCTGCCCCTGCCAGCCGCTGAGGGCGGCAGCCGACGAACCGATCCGGCCCGCGGGCTCGACCGAGCGCTGCGGGCTTCGGCTCCAGCAAGAACGCTTTCGCAAGCACGCCCGCGGCGCTTCGCGCCGACACCCGGACCGTGCCAACCCAGCAACACCGACATGGCCAAGCCACCGCAAGTCGAGACCGTCAGCTCCGCCGCCGACAAGGCCAAGCTGAGCGCGGCCGCGTTGCTGCTCGTCGGTGGTGTGGCGGCGTTCTACCTGCTCGGCCAGCAGGACCTGTGGCTGCGCGTGCTGGCGCTGCTGGCGCTGATTGCGGCGGCGGTCGGCGTGTTCTTCGTCAGCGAGCCCGGCCGGCAGCTCGCCGCCTACGGGCGCGACTCGGCGCGCGAGGTCAAGAAGGTCGTCTGGCCGACGCGCAAGGAGGCGATGCAGATGACGGGCTACGTCTTCGCCTTCGTGTTCGTGATGGCGCTGTTCCTGTGGCTCGCCGACAAGACGATCGAATGGCTGCTGTACGACCTGATCCTGGGCTGGCGCCGCTGAGGAAGCAACGATGAACGAGCCCACCGCCGACACCTCCCCCGCCGTCGAGGCCCCCGCCGCGGTGCCGGACGCGGCCGCGTCCAGCAAGCGCTGGTACGTCGTGCATGTCTACTCGGGGATGGAGAAGGCCGCCGAGCGCAACCTGCGCGAGCGCATCGATCGCGCCGGCATGCAGCACAAGTTCGGCCGCATCCTGGTGCCGACCGAGGAGGTGGTCGAGCTCAAGCACGGCAAGAAGTCCGTCACCGAGCGGCGCTTCTTCCCCGGCTACGTGCTGGTCGAGATGGAGATGGCCGACGACACCTGGCACCTGGTCAAGCACACGAGCAAGGTCACCGGCTTCGTCGGCGGGGCGCGCAACCGCCCGACGCCGATCTCCGAGGCCGAGGTGATGAAGATCGTCAACCAGATGCAGGAGGGCGTCGACAAGCCGCGGCCGAAGGTCGAGTGGATGGTCGGCGAGCTGGTGCGCGTCAAGGAAGGTCCGTTCACCGACTTCAACGGCGCGATCGAGGACGTCAACTACGAGAAGTCCAAGGTGCGGGTGTCGGTCACGATCTTCGGCCGTGCGACCCCCGTGGAGCTCGACTTCAGCCAGGTGGAAAAGATCTGACGCGCGGCGCGCCGGATCGCGCGCCGGGCCCGAGCGGCCGCGGGCGCGATCCGGTGCGATGCGCGATGGCGGCGTCCCGTCCGTGACCCCGGGCCGCCGCGACGAGAAGGGTCCGCATCGCGAGGAGACCGCTTCGGCGGTCGATCGAACTCGACAAGGAGCCATTCATGGCAAAGAAGATCGTCGGCTTCATCAAGCTGCAGGTCCCGGCCGGCAAGGCCAACCCCTCGCCGCCGATCGGGCCGGCGCTCGGCCAGCGCGGCCTGAACATCATGGAGTTCTGCAAGGCGTTCAACGCCCAGACCCAGGGCATCGAGCCGGGGCTGAAGCTGCCGGTGGTGATCACCGCGTTCGCCGACAAGTCCTTCACCTTCGTGCTGAAGTCGCCGCCGGCGACCGTGCTGCTGAAGAAGGCGGCCAAGATCGACAAGGGCTCGGGCCGGCCGCACCTGGACAAGGTCGGCAAGGTCACGCGCGCGCAGCTCGAGGAGATCGCCAAGACCAAGACCAAGGACCTGACCGCCGCCGACCTGGATGCGGCGGTGAAGACCATCGCCGGATCGGCGCGGTCGATGGGCCTCGTCGTCGAAGGAGTCTAAGCATGGCCAAGCTGAGCAAGAAATCCAAGGCCCAGCAGGGCAAGGTCGACAGCACCAAGCTGTACCCGCTGGACGCCGCGCTGTCGATCGTCAAGGAGTGCGCCACCGCCAAGTTCGACGAGTCGATCGACGTCGCGGTGCAGCTCGGCGTCGACCCGCGCAAGTCGGACCAGGTCGTCCGCGGTGCCGTCGTGCTGCCGGCCGGAACCGGCAAGACCAAGCGCGTGGCGGTCTTCGCCCAGGGGGCGAAGGCCGACGAGGCCAAGGCCGCCGGCGCGGACATCGTCGGGCTGGAGGATCTCGCCGCCGAGGTCAAGGCCGGCAAGCTCGACTTCGACGTCGTCATCGCCTCGCCCGACACGATGCGCGTGGTCGGCCAGCTCGGCCAGATCCTCGGCCCGCGCGGGCTGATGCCCAACCCCAAGGTCGGCACCGTGACGCCGGACGTCGCCACCGCGGTGAAGAACGCCAAGGCCGGCCAGGTCCAGTTCCGCGTCGACAAGGCCGGCATCGTGCACGGCACGATCGGCCGCCGCTCGTTCGACGACGACAAGCTGGTCAGCAACCTGCGCGCGCTGCTGGACGCGCTGAACAAGGCCAAGCCGGCGGCGGCCAAGGGCATCTTCCTGAAGAAGGTCGCGGTGTCGTCGACGATGGGCGTGGGCGTGCGCGTGGACACGACGACGATCGCGGCGCAGGCCTGAATCGGATGGGACCGCCCGGTGCGCATCGCGGGCGCGCCGGGCGGCGTGAGTTGGTGGGCCGGCCCCGGCGACGGGGGCGGGCCATCCAAGACCGCTGGTGGGCAAGGGGCCGCAGGCCCGGCGCCCGTAATCGAGGAAGCGGCCACGGGGCCGGTTCCGAAGCCAGCGCAGATGGCGGTCCCGCTGTTATGGAGGTCCCCGCAGGGGTGTTTCCGGATGCAGCAAGGTCGCTGAAACCGTCGTGCGAAGCCGGTGGCGTGCTGCCGGCGACGCACATTTCGTGAGGAGCAGACCTTGAGTCTCAATCGCAACGACAAGGCAGCCGTCGTCGACGACGTGGCGGCGCAGGCCGCGCGTTCGCAGACCCTGGCGCTGGCCGAGTACCGGGGCCTGACCGTGGCCCAGATGGACGGGTTGCGCCGGCAGGCGCGCGAGCAGGGCGTGTACCTTCATGTGCTGAAGAACACGCTCGCGCGTCGCGCGGTGGCCGGCACGCCGTTCGCGGTCGCGTCGGACGCCATGGCCGGCCCGCTGATCTACGGCTTCTCGGAGGACGCGGTGGCCGCGGCGAAAGTGATCGCCGAGTTCGCCAAGTCCCACGACAAGCTGGTGATCAGGGCCGGCGCCTACGCCGGCCGGGCGCTCGACGCCGACGGCGTCAAGGCGCTGGCCGCGATCCCGGGCCGCGAGGTCCTGATCGCGCAGGTCGCCGGCCTGCTGAAGTCGCCGATCCAGCGCCTGGCCGGCGTGCTGGCTGCCCTGGCCGAGAAGAAGGGCGGCGGCGCCGAAGCGGCCGCAGCCTGAACCCACCCCCCCAACGTTTTCGAGGAACCCCAAATGGCATTCGACAAAGACGCCTTCCTGTCCGCGATGGACAGCATGACCGTGATGGAGCTCAACGACCTGGTCAAGGCCATCGAGGAGAAGTTCGGTGTCTCGGCCGCGGCGATGGCGGCGCCGACGGCCGGCGGCGGCGGCGCTGCGGCCCCCGCGGCCGAGGAGAAGACCGAGTTCGACGTCATGCTGCTGGAGGCCGGCGCCAACAAGGTCTCGGTCATCAAGGCGGTGCGCGAGCTCACCGGACTGGGCCTGAAGGAGGCCAAGGACCTGGTCGACGGCGCGCCCAAGCCGGTCAAGGAGGCCATCGCCAAGGCCGACGCCGAGGCGGCGCTGAAGAAGCTGCTCGACGCCGGCGCCAAGGCCGAGGTCAAGTAAGCCCCGCACGCGGCGGGGCCGGCCGCGTGCCGGAGCCGCCGCCGCGGGTGTCCCGGGCGATGCCCGGGAACACCTGCGAGGGCCCGCGCGCTGCGCCGGCCCTCGCAAGTGTTCCCTGATCCGACTGCAGGGGACGGGTTTGGTCGGACTCCGGTGCAAGGCCGGGGTTGTCCGCCAGCGGCAGGTAGTGGCCTGCCACCAAGCTTATCGGGCGCAAGGCCCAGGGTCGACGACGGGCCGCGCCCGCGTCGACCCGCCCCCTCGGGGGGGCGGAGACCGCGATGCGGGATCCTGGGGCCCGAGTTAGCCAGTCGCCGACGCCCACGCGGCCACGGCCGGGCCGCGGGGGTCGACACGGAGAGGTTCATGGCGCAAGCATCCCCCGTCTACACGTACACCGAACGCAAGCGCATCCGCAAGAGCTTCGGCAAGCGCCCGAGCGTGCTCGAGGTGCCCTACCTGCTGACCATGCAGCAGGAGTCCTACCACGCCTTCCTGCAGAAGGACGTCCCGCCCAAGGACCGCAAGCCCGAGGGGCTGCAGGCGGCGTTCCTGTCCGCGTTCCCGATCGTCTCGCACAACGGGTTTGTGGAGATGAAGTTCATCGAGTTCCACATCGCGCGCCCGCCGTTCGACGTGCGCGAGTGCCAGCAGCGCGGGCTGACCTTCGCCGCCGCGGTGCGCGCCAAGCTGCAGATGATCATCTACGACCGCGAGAGCCACCCGCAGAAGGTCGTCAAGGAGATCAAGGAGCAGGAGGTCTACATGGGCGAGGTGCCGCTCATGACCGACTACGGATCGTTCATCGTCAATGGCACCGAGCGCGTGATCGTCAGCCAGCTGCACCGCAGCCCGGGCGTCTTCTTCGAGCACGACAAGGGCAAGACGCACAGCAGCGGCAAGCTGCTGTTCTCGGCCCGCATCATCCCGTATCGCGGCTCCTGGCTGGACTTCGAGTTCGACCCCAAGGACATCCTGTACTTCCGCGTCGACCGCCGGCGCAAGATGCCGGTGACGATCCTGCTGAAGTCGATCGGCCTGACGCCCGAGCAGATCCTGGCCCACTTCTTCGTCAACGACCACTTCCGGCTGATGGACGCCGGCGCGCAGATGGCCTTCGTGCCCGACCGGCTGAAGGGCGAGATCGCGCGCTTCGACCTCACCGACAAGGACGGCCGCGTCGTCGTCGAGAAGGACAAGCGGATCAACGCGCGCCATCTGCGCGATCTGGAGAAGGACGGCACCGAGTGGATCTCGGTGCCGGAGGACTTCCTGCTCGGCCGCGTCGTCGCGCGCAACATGGTCGACCCGGAGACCGGCGAGATCCTGGCGCGCGCCAACGACGAGCTGACCGAGACGCTGCTGAAGAAGCTGCGCGCCGCCGGCGTCGTCGACCTGGCGTGCATCTACACCAACGAGCTCAGCCAGGGCGGCTACATCAGCCAGACGCTGGCCAGCGACGAGACCGCCGACCAGCTCGCCGCGCGGGTGGCGATCTACCGCATGATGCGCCCCGGCGAGCCGCCGACCGAGGACGCGGTCGAGGCGCTGTTCCACCGCCTCTTCTACAGCGCCGACACCTACGACCTGAGCCGCGTCGGGCGCATGAAGTTCAACGCCCGCGTCGGCCGCGACACGCCCGACGGCGCGATGACGCTGTCCAACGAGGACATCCTCGACGTCGTCAAGATCCTGGTCGAGCTGCGCAACGGCCACGGCGAGGTCGACGATATCGACCACCTCGGCAACCGCCGCGTGCGCTGCGTCGGCGAGCTGGCGGAGAACCAGTACCGCAGCGGGCTGGCGCGCATCGAGAAGGCGGTCAAGGAGCGCTTGGGCCAGGCCGAGACCGAGGCGCTGATGCCGCACGACCTGATCAACTCCAAGCCGATCAGCGCCGCGCTCAAGGAGTTCTTCGGCGCCAGCCAGCTCAGCCAGTTCATGGACCAGACCAACCCGCTGAGCGAGATCACGCACAAGCGGCGCGTCTCGGCGCTGGGCCCGGGCGGGCTGACGCGCGAGCGCGCCGGCTTCGAGGTGCGCGACGTGCACCCGACGCACTACGGCCGCGTGTGCCCGATCGAGACGCCGGAAGGCCCGAACATCGGCCTCATCAACTCGTTGGCGCTGTACGCCAAGCTCAACGAGTACGGCTTCCTCGAGACGCCGTACCGGCGCGTCGAGGGCGGCAAGGTCACCGTCCAGATCGACTACCTGTCGGCGATCGAGGAAGGCAAGTACGTGATCGCGCAGGCCAACGCGTCGCTGGATGGCGCCGGCCGCCTGACCGACGGCCTGGTGTCGGCGCGCGAGAAGGGCGAGTCGGTGCTGGTGTCGCCCGAGCGCGTGCAGTACATGGACGTGGCGCCGGCGCAGATCGTCTCGGTGGCGGCCTCGCTCGTGCCCTTCCTCGAGCACGACGACGCCAACCGCGCGCTGATGGGCGCCAACATGCAGCGCCAGGCGGTACCGGTGCTGCGCCCGGAGAAGGCGCTCGTCGGCACCGGGGTCGAGCGCGTCGCGGCGGTCGACTCGGGCACCGTGGTCACCGCGCGCCGCGGCGGGGTCGTCGACTATGTCGACACCAACCGCATCGTCGTCCGCGTCGCCGACGACGAGACCGCCGCCGGCGAGGTCGGGGTCGACATCTACAACCTGATCAAGTACCAGCGCAGCAACCAGAACACCAACATCCACCAGCGCGCGATCGTCGAGCGCGGCGACCGCGTCGCGCGCGGCGACGTGATCGCCGACGGCGCGTCGACCGACCTCGGCGAGCTCGCGCTGGGGCAGAACATGCTGGTCGCGTTCATGCCGTGGAACGGCTACAACTTCGAGGACTCGATCCTGATCTCGGAGAAGGTCGTGCGCGACGACCGCTACACCTCGATCCACATCGAGGAGCTGGTCGTGATGGCGCGCGACACCAAGCTCGGCAGCGAGGAGATCACGCGCGACATCCCCAACCTCTCGGAGCAGCAGCTCGTCCGCCTCGACGAATCGGGCATCGTCTACATCGGCGCCGAGGTCAACCCCGGCGACGTGCTGGTCGGCAAGGTCACGCCGAAGGGCGAGACCACGCTGACGCCGGAGGAGAAGCTGCTGCGCGCGATCTTCGGCGAGAAGGCCTCCGACGTGAAGGACACCTCGCTGCGCGTCGAGCAGGGCACCAACGGCACCGTGATCGACGTCCAGGTCTTCACGCGCGAGGGCATCCAGCGCGACAAGCGCGCGCAGCAGATCATCGACGACGAGCTCAAGCGCTTCCGCCTGGACCTCAACGACCAGCTCCGCATCGTCGAGGCCGACGCCTTCGACCGCATCGAGAAGCTGCTCGTCGGCAAGGTCGCCAACGGCGGCCCGAACCGCATCGCCAAGGGCACGCGGATCGACGCCGCCTACCTGGCCGCGGTCGACCGCTACCACTGGTTCGACATCCGCCCGGCCGACGAGGACGTGGCCAACCAGCTCGAGAGCATCAAGAACAGCCTGGACCAGACGCGCCACGGCTTCGACCTGCTGTTCGAGGAGAAGCGCAAGAAGCTGACGCAGGGCGACGAGCTGCCCGCCGGCGTGCTGAAGATGGTCAAGGTGTACCTGGCCGTCAAGCGCCGGCTGCAGCCGGGCGACAAGATGGCCGGCCGGCACGGCAACAAGGGCGTGGTCTCGCGCATCGTCGCCGAGGAGGACATGCCCTACATGGCCGACGGCACGCCGATGGACATCGTGCTGAACCCGCTCGGCGTGCCGTCGCGGATGAACGTCGGCCAGGTGCTCGAGGTCCACCTCGGCTGGGCCGGCAAGGGCATCGGCCAGCGCCTGGGCGACATGCTCCAGAAGCAGGCGCGCGCCGCCGAGATCCGGCCGTTCCTCGAGCGGCTGTACAACGGCAGCGGCGGCAAGAGCGAGCGCATCGACACGCTGGCCGACGACGACCTGCTCGAGATGGCGCGCAACCTGGCCTCCGGCGTGACCTTCGCCACCCCGGTGTTCGACGGCGCGGCCGAGAGCGAGATCCGCGCGATGCTCGAGCTGGCCTTCCCGGAGGAGGTCGCCGCACGCAAGGGGCTGACGCCGACGCGCACCCAGGCCACGCTGTTCGACGGCCGCACCGGCGAGGCCTTCGAGCGCCCGGTGACGGTGGGCTACATGCACGTGCTGAAGCTGCACCACCTGGTCGACGACAAGATGCACGCGCGCTCGACCGGCCCGTACAGCCTGGTCACGCAGCAGCCGCTGGGCGGCAAGGCCCAGTTCGGCGGCCAGCGCTTCGGCGAGATGGAGGTCTGGGCGCTCGAGGCCTACGGCGCGTCCTACGTGCTGCAGGAGATGCTGACGGTGAAGTCCGACGACGTCACCGGCCGTACCAAGGTCTACGAGAACATCGTCAAGGGCGAGCACGCGATCGAGGCCGGGATGCCGGAGTCGTTCAACGTGCTGGTCAAGGAAATCCGTTCGCTCGGCATCGACATCGAGTTGGAACGGAACTGACGTGCCCAAGACGCGCCATGCGGCGTTGCTCGGTCGGTTGCGTCACGCGGCGACGCGGCCCTCCCTCGCGCCTTGCCTGGCACGCCTTGGATCACGCCATTCCTCGCTCCAACTTCGCTCGAACTGAATTCACAGGAGAAAGTCATGAAAGGCTTGCTCGACCTCTTCAAGCAGTTCACCCCGGACGAACACTTCGACGCGATCAAGATCGGGCTCGCTTCGCCCGAGAAGATCCGCTCGTGGTCGTTCGGCGAGGTGAAGAAGCCCGAGACGATCAACTACCGCACCTTCAAGCCCGAGCGCGACGGCCTGTTCTGCGCCAAGATCTTCGGGCCGATCAAGGACTACGAGTGCCTGTGCGGCAAGTACAAGCGCCTGAAGCACCGCGGCGTGATCTGCGAGAAGTGCGGCGTCGAGGTCACGCAGACCAAGGTGCGGCGCGAGCGCATGGGCCACATCGACCTGGCGGCGCCGTGCGCGCACATCTGGTTCCTCAAGAGCCTGCCTTCGCGCCTGGGGCTGGTGCTCGACATGACGCTGCGCGACATCGAGCGCGTGCTGTACTTCGAGGCCTATGTCGTCGTCGACCCGGGGATGACGCCGCTGAAGAAGTTCGCGATCCTGTCGGAGGACGACTTCGAGGCGCGGCACGCCGAGTACGGCGACGAGTTCGTCGCCCTGATGGGTGCGGAGGGCATCAAGCGGCTGCTCGAGGACATGGACATCGAGGCGGAGATCGAGAAGATCCGCAACGACATGACCGGCTCCGAGCTGAAGATCAAGAAGAACGCCAAGCGGCTGAAGGTGCTGGAGGCGTTCCGGCGCAGCGGCATCAAGCCCGAGTGGATGATCATGACGGTGCTGCCGGTGCTGCCGCCGGACCTGCGCCCGCTGGTGCCGCTGGACGGCGGCCGCTTCGCGACCAGCGACCTCAACGACCTGTACCGGCGCGTCATCAACCGCAACAACCGCCTGGCGCGGCTGCTCGAGCTGAAGGCGCCCGAGATCATCGTGCGCAACGAGAAGCGCATGCTGCAGGAGGCGGTCGACTCGCTGCTCGACAACGGCCGCCGCGGCAAGGCGATGACGGGTGCGAACAAGCGCGCGCTGAAGTCGCTCGCCGACATGATCAAGGGCAAGGGCGGGCGCTTCCGCCAGAACCTGCTCGGCAAGCGGGTCGACTACTCGGGCCGCTCGGTGATCGTCGTCGGCCCGACGCTCAAGCTGCACCAGTGCGGGCTGCCCAAGCTGATGGCGATCGAGCTGTTCAAGCCCTTCATCTTCAGCCGCCTGGAGGCGATGGGCATCGCCACCACGATCAAGGCGGCGAAGAAGGAGGTCGAGAGCGGCACGCCGGTGGTCTGGGACATCCTCGAGGAGGTGATCAAGGAGCACCCGGTGCTGCTGAACCGCGCACCGACGCTGCACCGCCTGGGCATCCAGGCCTTCGAGCCGGTGCTGATCGAGGGCAAGGCGATCCAGCTCCACCCGCTGGTGTGCGCGGCCTTCAACGCCGACTTCGACGGCGACCAGATGGCGGTCCACGTGCCGTTGTCGATCGAGGCGCAGATGGAGGCGCGGGTGCTGATGCTCGCGTCCAACAACGTGCTGTTCCCGGCCAACGGCGAGCCGTCGATCGTGCCGAGCCAGGACGTCGTGCTGGGCCTGTACTACGCGACGCGCGAGCGCGTCAACGGCCGCGGCGAGGGCATGGTGTTCGCCGACATCGCCGAGCTCAAGCGCGCGCTGGACAACCGCGCGGTCGAGCTGACCTCGCGCGTATCGGTGCGGCTGACCGAATGGGCGCGCGACAAGGCCAGCGGCGAGCTGGCGCCCGCGACCTCGCTGGTGGAGACCACCGTCGGCCGCGCGCTGCTGTCGGAGATCCTGCCGCGCGGGCTGCCGTTCGCGCTGCTGAACAAGGCGCTGAAGAAGAAGGAGATCTCGCGCCTGATCAACGCCAGCTTCCGCAAGTGCGGGCTGAAGGACACCGTCGTGTTCGCCGACAAGCTGCTGCAAAGCGGCTTCGCGCTGGCGACGCGCGCCGGCATCTCGATCGCGATCGACGACATGCTGGTGCCGGCGCAGAAGCACGGCCTGATCGAGCGCGCCGAGCGCGAGGTCAAGGAGATCGAGCAGCAGTATGTCTCGGGCCTGGTGACCGCCGGCGAGCGCTACAACAAGGTGGTCGACATCTGGGGCAAGACCGGTGACGAGGTCGGCAAGGTCATGATGGCCCAGCTGTCCAAGGAGAAGGTCATCGACCGCCACGGCCAGGAGGTCGACCAGGAGTCGTTCAACTCGATCTACATGATGGCCGACTCGGGCGCGCGCGGCTCGGCGGCGCAGATCCGCCAGCTCGCCGGCATGCGCGGGCTGATGGCCAAGCCCGACGGCTCGATCATCGAGACCCCGATCACGGCCAACTTCCGCGAGGGGCTGAACGTCCTGCAGTACTTCATCTCGACGCACGGCGCGCGCAAGGGCCTGGCCGACACGGCGCTGAAGACCGCCAACTCGGGCTACCTGACGCGCCGCCTGGTCGACGTGACGCAGGACCTCGTCGTCACCGAGGAGGACTGCGGGACGCAGGACGGCATGGCGATGCGCGCGCTGGTCGAGGGCGGCGAGGTGATCGAGTCGCTGCGCGACCGCATCCTCGGCCGCGTGACCGCGATCGAGGTCACGCACCCGGAGACCGGCGAGCTGCTGCTCGACGCCGGCGCGATGCTCGACGAGGACGCGATCGACGCCCTCGAGGCCGCCGGCGTCGACGAGGTCAAGGTGCGCACCCCGCTGTCCTGCGCGACGCGCTTCGGCCTGTGCGGCAAGTGCTACGGCCGGGATCTGGGCCGCGGCGGGCTGGTCAACGTCGGCGAGGCGGTCGGCGTGATCGCCGCGCAGTCGATCGGCGAGCCGGGCACGCAGCTGACGATGCGCACCTTCCACATCGGCGGGGCGGCGTCGCGCGCCGCGGTGGCCAACAGCGTCGAGGCCAAGAGCGACGGCATCGTCGCGTTCAACTCGACGATGCGCTACGTCACGAACAGCAAGTCGGGCAAGGGCGAGCTGGTCGTGATCTCGCGCTCGGGCGAGGTCATCATCGCCGATGCCCATGGCCGCGAGCGCGAGCGCCACAAGCTCCCGTACGGCGCGACGCTGACCGTCAAGCCCGACCAGCCGGTCAAGGCCGGCACCGTGCTCGCGACCTGGGACCCGCTGACGCGCCCGATCATCACCGAGTTCGCCGGCCGCGCGAAGTTCGAGAACGTCGAGGAAGGCGTCACGGTGGCCAAGCAGGTCGACGAGGTCACAGGCCTGTCGACGCTGGTCGTGATCGACCCGAAGCGCCGCGGCGCGGCCAAGGTCGTGCGGCCGCAGGTCAAGTTGCTCGACGCCGCCGGCAACGAGGTCAAGATCCCCGGCACCGACCACAGCGTGACGATCGGCTTCCCGGTCGGCGCGCTGATCCAGATCCGCGACGGCCAGGACCTGGCCCCGGGCGAGGTGCTGGCGCGCATCCCGATGGAGGGCCAGAAGACGCGCGACATCACCGGCGGCCTGCCGCGCGTGGCCGAGCTGTTCGAGGCGCGCAGCCCGAAGGACAAGGGCACGCTGGCCGAGATCACCGGCACTGTCAGCTTCGGCAAGGAGACCAAGGGCAAGGTGCGGCTGCAGATCACCGACCCGGACGGCAAGGTCTACGAGGAGCTGGTGCCGAAGGAGAAGAATATCCTCGTGCACGAGGGCCAGGTCGTCAACCGCGGCGAGCTGATCGTCGACGGCGCCGCCGACCCGCAGGACATCCTGCGCCTGCTCGGCATCGAGGAGCTGGCGCGCTACATCGTCGACGAGGTGCAGGACGTCTACCGGCTGCAGGGCGTGAAGATCAACGACAAGCACATCGAGGTGATCGTGCGCCAGATGCTGCGCCGGGTGCAGATCGTCGACTCGGGCGACACCGGCTACATCGCCGGCGAGCAGGTCGAGCGCTCCGAGCTGCTGGATACGAACGACCGCATGCGCGCCGAGGGCAAGCTGCCGGCGACGCATGCCGACGTGCTGCTGGGCATCACCAAGGCCAGCCTGTCGACCGACTCCTTCATCTCGGCGGCCTCGTTCCAGGAGACGACGCGCGTGCTGACCGAGGCGGCGATCATGGGCAAGCGCGACGAGCTGCGCGGGCTGAAGGAAAACGTCATCGTCGGCCGCCTGATCCCCGCCGGCACCGGGATGGCCTTCCACCAGGCGCGCAAGGCGAAGGAGGAGATGGACGAGTCCGAGCGCCGCGCGATCGCGCTGCAGGAGGCCGAGGAGCTCGCCGCGGCGCAGCTCGCCGAGGTCGACGCGGCGAGCGCGGCCAGCCACGGGGGCCCGACGGCGGCCGACTGACGAACGCTCCGGCGGGCGCAGCCGCGCCCCCGAGGGTCCGAGGGGCGGCGTCGAGCCGCCCCTTTTCACGTCTGCCGCGCGTCGCCCGTCGAGGCGGCCGCCGCGTCGGCCGCCCAGCGCTGCGGCGTCAGGATCGCCAGCCCGCGCGCCGCGACGCGGCGCGCCAGGTGCAGCAGCGCGCGGTCCTGCGTCAGCAGCCAGCGCGCGCCGGCATCCAGCGCGAGGTCGAGAAAGACCTGGTCGTCGGCGTCGCGGCAGCGCGGGTGGCCGGGCGGCCGCGCGGCATCGGGGTCGGGCCGCAGCTGGGCCAGGGCGTCGAAGCGCTGCAGCGCGGCCGCCGCGTCCGGCGCCCAGCGCGCGAGCGCGCGATGGCCCAGCATGTGCGCCAGCTCGGCCCGCATGCGCGGGCTGGCGAGCCAGCGCAGCCACCCGGCCTCGACCGCGGCCGCCACGGCGGCGGCGCGCGGATCGGCGAAGACCAGCCAGTCCAGCACGACGTTGGTGTCCAGCACGATGGCCGGTCGGTCGGGGGGAGGCATCGAGGCGACAGTCGATCTTGCGGCGGCGGGCGGCTGCGAATATACTGGCAGGCTTTTCGGCGGACTGCGCCGCGCCAAATCCTGCCCGCATTGCGTCCCGGGGATCGGTCCCCGGGGTCGACGGCGCGGCGGCGTGCAACCCCGGATGCGCCCCGACGGCGCGCCAGCCGGGCCTTTCGGGCCCGCGGCGCGGGCCGGGATCGGCGCGCCGGATCCGGGCCCGACCGCGTGCGTGAATTCAAACGGGAACGAGTGACCTATGCCCACCATCAACCAGCTCGTGCGACATGGCCGCCAGGTCGAGGCCACGAAGTCCAAGTCGCCGGCGATGCAGAACAGCCCGCAGCGCCGCGGCGTGTGCACGCGCGTGTACACGACGACGCCGAAGAAGCCGAACTCGGCGCTGCGCAAGGTCGCCAAGGTGCGGCTGACGAACGGCTTCGAGGTCATCTCCTACATCGGCGGCGAGGGCCACAACCTGCAGGAGCACAGCGTCGTGCTCGTGCGCGGCGGCCGCGTCAAGGACCTGCCGGGCGTGCGCTACCACATCGTGCGCGGCTCGCTGGACCTGCAAGGCGTCAAGGACCGCAAGCAGTCGCGCTCGAAGTACGGCGCCAAGCGGCCGAAGAAGTCCTGAGGCCGGCGCTGCCGATCCGCCGGGGGCCGCGCGAGCGGCCGCCGGGCAACCGGGCCGACGCCATGGTGGCGCCGGCCAGTAAGTGAAAGACCCGCCCGCCCGCGGTCTTTCGAGGCGTGGCCCCGTGGCCGTGCCAACTGAAGCTGAACGAGGAAGACTCCCATGCCACGTCGTCGCGAAGTCCCCAAGCGCGAGATCCTGCCGGACCCGAAGTTCGGCTCCGTCGACCTGTCCAAGTTCATGAACGTCGTCATGGAGTCGGGCAAGAAGGCGGTGGCCGAGCGCATCATCTACGGTGCGCTCGAGCAGGTCGAGAAGAAGGCGGGCAAGGACCCGCTGGAGATCTTCACGACCGCGATGGCCAACGTCAGGCCGATGGTCGAGGTCAAGTCGCGCCGCGTCGGCGGTGCGAACTACCAGGTGCCGGTCGAGGTGCGGCCGGTGCGCCGGCAGGCGCTGGCGATGCGCTGGATCAAGGAGGCGGCGCGCAAGCGCGGCGAGAAGTCGATGGCCGCGCGGCTGGCCAACGAGCTGCTCGAGGCCAGCGAGGGACGCGGCGGCGCGGTGAAGAAGCGCGACGAGGTCCACCGCATGGCCGAGGCCAACAAGGCCTTCTCGCACTTCCGCTTCTGACCCCGGCTTCCCGGCCGCCTGCGGGTTTGCCCCAGGCCCGCAGGCGGCCCCTGTCTTTGGAGTTCCACCATGGCCCGCAAGACCCCCATCGAGCGCTACCGCAACATCGGCATCTCGGCGCACATCGACGCCGGCAAGACCACCACGACCGAGCGCATCCTGTTCTACACGGGGGTGAACCACAAGATCGGCGAGGTGCACGACGGTGCCGCGACGATGGACTGGATGGAGCAGGAGCAGGAGCGCGGCATCACGATCACCTCGGCGGCGACGACCTGCTTCTGGAAGGGCATGGACATGAACTTCCCGGAGCACCGCTTCAACATCATCGACACGCCCGGCCACGTCGACTTCACGATCGAGGTCGAGCGCTCGATGCGCGTGCTCGACGGCGCGTGCATGGTCTATTGCGCGGTCGGCGGCGTGCAGCCGCAGTCCGAGACCGTCTGGCGCCAGGCCAACAAGTACAAGGTGCCGCGGCTGGCCTTCGTCAACAAGATGGACCGCACCGGCGCCAACTTCTTCAAGGTCTACGAGCAGATGAAGACGCGGCTGAAGGCCAACCCGGTGCCGATCGTGGTGCCGATCGGCGCCGAGGAGCAGTTCAAGGGCGTCGTCGACCTGATCAAGATGAAGTCCATCGTCTGGGACGAGGCGAGCCAGGGCACGAAGTTCGAGTACGGAGCGGTCCCGGCCGAGCTGCGGGCCGATTGCGATAAGTGGCGCGAGCAGATGGTCGAGGCCGCCGCCGAGGCCAGTGAAGCGCTGATGAACAAGTACCTCGAGACCGGCGAGCTGACCGAGGACGAGATCCGCGCCGGATTGCGCCAGCGCACCATCGCCACCGAGATCCAGCCGATGCTGTGCGGCACCGCATTCAAGAACAAGGGCGTGCAGCGCATGCTCGATGCGGTGATCGAGTTCCTGCCGTCGCCGGTCGACATCCCGCCGGTGAAGGGCACCGACGACGACGACAAGGAGGTCGAGCGCCGCGCCGACGACAAGGAGAAGTTCTCGGCGCTGGCGTTCAAGCTGATGACCGACCCCTATGTCGGCCAGCTGACCTTCGTGCGCGTCTACTCCGGCGTTCTGCAGTCGGGCTCGGCGGTCTACAACCCGATCCGCGGCAAGAAGGAGCGCATCGGCCGCATCCTGCAGATGCACGCCAACCAGCGCGAGGAGATCAAGGAGATCCTGGCCGGCGACATCGCCGCCTGCGTCGGCCTGAAGGAGGTGACGACCGGCGAGACGCTGTGCGACCCGGACGCGCTGATCACGCTCGAGAAGATGGTCTTTCCCGAGCCGGTGATCTCGCAGGCGGTCGAGCCCAAGACCAAGAGCGACCAGGAGAAGATGGGCATCGCGCTCGGCCGCCTGGCGCAGGAGGACCCGTCGTTCCGCGTGCGCACCGACGAGGAGTCGGGCCAGACCATCATCTCCGGCATGGGCGAGCTGCACCTGGAGATCCTGGTCGACCGCATGAAGCGCGAGTTCGGCGTCGAGGCCAACGTCGGCAAGCCGCAGGTCGCGTACCGCGAGACGATCCGGCAGCCGGTCGAGAATATCGAGGGCAAGTTCGTCCGCCAGTCCGGCGGCAAGGGCCAGTACGGCCATGTCGTGCTGAAGATCGAGCCGCAGGAGCCGGGCAAGGGCTACGAGTTCGTCGATGCGATCAAGGGCGGGGTGGTGCCGCGCGAGTTCATCCCGGCGGTCAACAAGGGCATCGAGGAGACGCTGCCGAACGGTGTGCTCGCCGGCTACCCGGTGGTCGACGTCAAGGTCACGCTGACCTTCGGCTCCTACCACGAGGTCGACTCGAACGAGAACGCGTTCAAGATGGCCGCCTCGATGGGCTTCAAGGACGGCTGCCGCAAGGCCAGTCCCGTGATCCTCGAGCCGATGATGGCGGTCGAGGTCGAGACGCCGGAAGACTACGCGGGCAACGTGATGGGCGACCTGTCGTCGCGCCGCGGCATGGTCCAGGGCATGGACGAGATTCCGGGCGGCGGCAAGATCATCAAGGCCGAGGTGCCGCTGTCGGAGATGTTCGGCTACTCGACGACGCTGCGCAGCATGTCGCAGGGCCGCGCCACCTACACGATGGAATTCAAGCACTACGCCGAGGCGCCCAAGCACGTCGCCGACGCGATCGTCACCGCGCGCACCAAGTAGCCGCCGGCGCGCAGCACACCCGAAGACGGTCTTCGGCCTTACGGGCGTCCGCGGCCAGTGGCGGACGATCACCCCGGGGGCCGGAAACCTAAACCCCGAGCACTGGCGATGCTCTTTGATCGACGGAGATTCCCACCATGGCGAAAGAGAAATTCGCACGCACCAAGCCGCACGTCAACGTCGGCACGATCGGTCACGTGGACCACGGCAAGACCACGCTGACGGCGGCGATCACGACCATCCTGGCGGCCAAGTTCGGCGGCCAGGCCAAGAAGTACGACGAGATCGACGCCGCGCCC
>JACPVA010000160.1 GCA_016191995.1 Burkholderiales bacterium
CCCCATCTGACTCGTCGCCTTTGTTCGAGCGCAGCGAACGAAGTGAGCGAAGCGAGTTAGGCGACGGGCCAGGCGACCGAGCATCGCAGGGGAGTCGGCGCGCAGCGCCGACCGCCTCCGCCGCGCGACCCGGCCGGCCCGGTCCCGGCTTCGCCGCGCCGGCCATCGCACGCGGGCACGGCAATGTGGGCCCTGAGCGGCCAACGGCCGCTCAGGGCCGAAGGCAGTCCATCGTTGAGCACCCAATCCTTGCCGATCGAGCGCGAGCGGGTCTCAGCGCGTCAGGCTCGCGAACAGCGTCGGCAGCTTCTCCGGCAGCCGCTGCACATGGTCGACGATCGTGTAGTGGCGCGCACCGAAGATGCGCTCGACATAGCGGTCGGCCTGCGGGTCCAGCGTCAGGCAGTAGCTGAGCACGCCGCGCGCACGCAGCTCCTCGGCCGCCTTCTTCGCGTCCAGCCGCAGGTACTGCGGGTCGCGCTCGTCGATATCGGCCGGCTCGCCGTCGGTGACGATCAGCAGCAGCCGGTGGCGCTCGGGCCGCGCGAGCAGCAGGTGCCCGGCGTGGCGCATCGCCGCGCCCATGCGCGTCGAGTAGCCGCCGGCCATGCCCGCGAGACGGCTGCGCACCTCGGCGTCCAGCCGCTGCCCGAAATCCTTGATGCGCACGTAGCGCACATCGTGCCGGCCGTCGGAGGCGAAGCCGTGGATCGCGAACGGGTCGCCGATGCCGTCGATCGCGGTGGCGAGCAGCGTGCAGGCCTCGCGCGTCAGCTCGAGCACCGTCTTGTCCGAGCCGCGCAGCGTCTCCTTGGTCGACTCCGACAGGTCGAGCAGGATCAGCACCGCCAGGTCGCGCCGGTCGATCACGCGCCGCATCGTGATGCGCGGGTCGGGCGCGAGGCCGATGCGCGCGGCGACCATCGCATCGACCGCGGCGTTCAGGTCGAGCTCGTCGCCGTCCTCGAGCTTGCGCTGGCGCGAGACGCCCTGCGGGCGCAGCCGGTCGACGATCCGGCGGATGCGGTGCGCCACGCCGCGGTGCTCGGCCAGCACGGCGTCGACGAGCGCCGGGTCGCCGCGCGGCGCGCGCCGCTCGTGCACGGTGGCCCAGTTCGGCCGGTGCAGCTGCACCTGGTAGTCCCACTCGGGGTAGTGGAAGGGGTCGGAGACCGGCTCGCGGCCCTCGCGCTGGTTGAACGAGATGCCGGCGTCCTCGTACGGGAACAGCTCGCTGCCGAGGATCCAGACCTCCTGCGCGTCGTCACCGGCGGTCTCGACCTCGACCTCGTTGACGAACTCCATCAGCCCGACGCGCCTGCGGACCTGGCGCTCGCGCGCGCCGAGCCAGGCGTCGGCCGGCTCCCAGTCGACCGGGTCGCTCGACCAGACGAAGCGGTTGTCGTCGCGGTAGGGGATGCGCAGGCTCTCCAGCACGCGCAGGCTGGGCAGCTCGCGCCGCTGAGCGAGCAGTTCGAACAGCGCGAGCCCGAGGTCGAACGACAGCCCGCCGTCGCCTGCACGTTCGGGGACCGCGGCGTGGAAACGCTCGACGATCGCATCGACCCCGGCGTCGCCGCTGCGCGCGCCGGGGTCGAGCAGCGCCAGCGCCGTGCGTTCGAGCAGCTCGACCGTCGGGTGCTCGGGCGGCGCGCCGACGGGCCGCTCGATGAAGCCGCGCCACAGCCGGCGCATGCCGGGGAAGCGGCTCGCCGCGCACCACTCGACGCGCGCATCCTCGACGAAGCCGACGAAGAAGCGCTGCGCCGGCGCCAGCGCCTCGGCCGACTGCGGCGCGCTCGTGTAGACCAGGTGCGCCGCCATGTGCGCGGCCATCGCGCGGTACAGGTCGATCCCGCTGCAGCCGGCGAGGTCGTCGGCGGCGTCGGGCAGGTGCAGCGCGCGCGCCTCGACGAACGGGCGCCAGCCGGCGTGGTCGGCCGCCGCCGGGCGCAGGAATAAGTCGCGCCCCCAGAAGGCGCGCAGGTAGAAGACGAGCCGGCGCTGGCTGTCGACGAACAGCGTGCCGCGGCGCTCGCGCTGCAGCACCGCGCGGCTGTCCTCGGTCTGCAGCCCGAAGTACGACGCCTGGCGCGGCAGGTCGCGCCGGTAGGCCTCGGCGCCGAAGTCGACCCAGCGCCGCAGCCCCGACAGCGTCAGCTTGCCGAGCAGCTCGTCGAGCACGCCGAGCATCGGCCGCAGGCCGCGTGGCGCGCGCGACGCGAGCCGGTGCAGCAGCGCCAGGTAGGCGCGCAGCAGCTCGGCGTCGCCGAGCCGGCGCGCGGCGGTCGGCAGCGTCGCGAAGACCAGCGTCAGCACCTCGCCCGAGACGAGCGAGGCGAGCTTCATCACCGCGTGCACGGCGTCGCGGATCACCGCCTCGCCGCACTCGCGCGCGACCAGTGGCATCTCGTCGAGGTAGGTTTCCAGCAGCGCCGGGCCCTTGCCCAGCCCGATCAGCCCGCGCGCGCCGTCGAGCCAGTCCTTCAGCCCGGCGGCCGAGATGGTGCGTGCGGCCTCGTGGAAGCTCGCGTCCAGCGTCGCGGCCAGCGCCGGCGCGGCGCGCAGCAGCTCGTCGCGGTAGTCGTCGAGCTCGAGGTGCATGGCGCGGCGGCTGGTTTCGGCGGCGCGCGGGGCGCGATCGGGATCAGCCGAAGAAGGTGTAGACCGCGGCGTCCAGCGTCTCGCGCATGTCGGGGTCGTCGGTCAGCGGCCGCACCAGCGCCATGCGGCAGGCGTCGGCCGGGGCGATGCCCTTGGCGATCAGCTGGCCGGCGTAGATCAGCAGCCGCGTCGACATGCCCTCGTCCAGCCCGTGGCCCTTGAGGTTGCGGCTGCGCTGCGCGACCTGCACCAGCCGCTCGGCGACTGCGCGCTCGACGCCGGCCTCGTGCGCGACGACCTCGGACTCGACCGCGGCCTCGGGGTAGTCGAAGTCGATCGCGCCGAAGCGCTGCTTGGTCGACTGCTTGAGGTCCTTCATCAGGCTCTGGTAGCCCGGGTTGTAGGAGATGACGAGCTGGAAGTCCGGGTGCGCGTGCACCAGCTCGCCCTTCTTCTCCAGCGGCAGCACGCGCCGGTGGTCGGTCAGCGGGTGGATGACGACCGTCGTGTCCTGCCGCGCCTCGACGACCTCGTCGAGGTAGCAGATCGCGCCGAGCCGCGCCGCAGTGGTCAGCGGGCCGTCCTGCCAGCGCGTGCCCTGCATGTCGAGCAGGAAGCGGCCGACGAGGTCCGCCGCCGTCATGTCCTCGTTGCAGGCGACCGTGATCAGCGGCTTGGCCAGGCGCCAGGCCATGAACTCGACGAAGCGCGACTTGCCGCAGCCGGTCGGCCCCTTCAGCATGACCGGCATGCGCACGCCGTACGCGGCCTCGAACAGCGCGACCTCGGCGCCGACGCTGCGGTAGTACGGCTGCTCGCCCACGCGGTACGCGGCCTCGCTCATCGTCGCCCTCCTGCCCCCGGCGGCCGCGCGCCTCAGGCCGCGATCGGCGCGCGGTGCACGATCATGTTCGCGCCCTGCGACTGCTTGATGTTGTCGTAGCCGATCAGCCGCACATGGTGGCCGGGGTTGGCCTTCTTGCAGGCCTCGATCTCGGCCAGGATGCGGTCGACCTCGGTCTCGCCGAACATCGGCAGCTTCCACATATACCAGTAGACGCTGCCGGCCTGCTCGGGCTCGGTGTGCTCGATCGCCGGGTTCCAGCCCTTGTCGACGATGTACTGGATCTGCCGGCGGATCTGGTCCGCGTCCATCGGCGGCAGGTAGGAGAAGGTGCCGAGCCTGCGGCTCGCGGGGTCCGAAAGACGCGACTTGTAGTCCTGCATTTCGCTCATCTCAGTGGCTCCTGGGCATGGGGCTATGGGGAGTCGGGCGGGCCGCGGCGGCTCAGCGGTGCGCGGCGTCGAGCTTGTCGACGGTATCGAACTCGAACTTGATCTCCTTCCAGGTCTCCATCGCCATCTTCAGCTCGGGGCTCGCCTGCGCGGCGCGCGTCAGGATGTCCTTGCCTTCCTTCTCGAGCTGGCGGCCCTCGTTGCGCGCCTGCACGCAGGCCTCCAGCGCGACCCGGTTGGCCGCCGCCCCGGCGGCGTTGCCCCAGGGGTGGCCGATCGTGCCGCCGCCGAACTGCAGCACCGAGTCGTCGCCGAAGATCGACACCAGCGACGGCATGTGCCAGACGTGGATGCCGCCCGAGGCGACCGGGAACAGCCCCGGCATCTGGCCCCAGTCCTGCTCGAAGAAGATGCCGCGCGCGCGGTCCTCCTTCACGATGCGGTCGCGCATCAGGTCGATCCAGCCGAGCGTGGCGGCGCGGTCGCCCTCGAGCTTGCCGACCACCGTGCCCGAGTGCAGGTGGTCGCCGCCGAGCAGCCGCAGCAGCTTGGCCAGCACGCGGAAGTTGATGCCGTGGCGCGGGTTGCGGTCGATCACCCCGTGCATCGCGCGGTGCACGTGCAGCAGCATGCCGTGGTCGCGACACCAGCGCGACAGGCTGGAATGCGCCGCCCAGCCCAGCGTCAGGTAGTCCGACATGATGATCGGCGAGCCGATCGACTTCGCGAACTCGGCGCGCTTGTACATCTCCTCGACGTTGGGCGCGGTGACGTTGAGGTAGTGGCCCTTGCGCTCGCCGGTCTCGCGCTCGGCCTTCTCGATCGCCTCCTGGCAGAACTCGAAGCGGTCTCTCCAGCGCATGAAGGGCTGCGAGTTGACGTTCTCGTCGTCCTTGGTGAAGTCCAGCCCGCCGCGCAGGCACTCGTAGACCGCGCGGCCGTAGTTCTTCGCCGACAACCCGAGCTTGGGCTTGATCGTGCAGCCCAGCAGCGGGCGGCCGTACTTGTCGAGCTTGTCGCGCTCGACCTGGATGCCGTGCGGCGGGCCGTCGCAGGTGGTGACGAACCACAGCGGGAATCGCACGTCCTCCAGCCGCAGCGCGCGCACCGCCTTGAAGCCGAAGACGTTGCCGACCAGCGAGGTGAAGACGTTGACGACCGAGCCCTCCTCGAACAGCCCCATCGGGTAGGCGATGAAGGCGTAGAAGGCCTCGTCGTCGCCGGGCACGTCCTCGATCGCGTAGGCGCGGCCCTTGTAGTAGTCGAGGTCGGTCAGCAGGTCGGTCCAGACCGTGGTCCAGGTCGCGGTCGACGACTCGGCGCAGACCGCGGCGGCGGCCTCCTCGCGCGGCACGCCGGCCTGCGGGACGACCTTGAAGCAGGCCAGGAAGTCGCTGTCGCGGGGCGTGTAGTTCGGGTCCCAGTAGGTCTCGCGGTATTCCTTGACGCCTGCCTGGTAGGTCTTGGGCTTGGCCGTGCTCATGGGGCTTCCTCGGGTTGCACGATGCTGGCGAGAGGCCGCCGGGGTGGCGGCCGGATCGCGACGAGGCCTCTACGCTAGCGGCGGATGCCCATAAGATCCAGTCACGTCTTATGATGGTGTCTATCAGGTTTTGCTGATATCTACGGCCAGGAGACCCTCGTGCACCTGACGCTGCGCCAGCTCGAGATCTTCGAGGCCGTCGCGCGCCACCTGAACTACACGCGCGCCGCCGAGGCGCTGCACCTGACGCAGCCAGCGGTGTCGATGCAGGTCAGGCAGCTCGAAGACAGCGTCGGGCTGCCGCTGTTCGAGCAGCTCGGCCGGCGCATCCACCTGACCGCGGCCGGGCGCGAGGTGCTGGGCTACGCGCGTGCGATCGCGCAGCAGCTCGACGAGCTGCAGCAGGTGCTCGACCGCCTGAAGGGGCTGGCGGGCGGGCGGCTGAGGATCTCGGTGGCGACGACCGCCAACTACGTGATCCCGGCGCTGCTCGGGCGCTTCTCGCGCCGCTGGCCCGGGATCACGATCAGCCTGGACGTGACGAACCGGCAGGCGGTGCTGCAGCAGCTCGCTGAGAACAGCGTGGACCTGGCGATCATGGGCCAGCCGCCGCCCGAGGCCGACGTCGACGCCGCGGTCTTCATGGACAACCCGCTCGTCGTCGTCGCGCCGCCGCAGCACGCGCTGGCGCGCCGGCGCGTGATCCCGCTGGCGCGGCTGCAGCAGGAGACCTTCCTCGTGCGCGAGCCGGGCTCGGGCACGCGCATCGCGATGGAGCGCTTCTTCGCCGACCGCGGCATCGCGCTGCGCACCGGGATGGAGCTGGGCAGCAACGAGGCGATCAAGCAGGCGGTGCAGGCCGGGCTGGGCCTCGGGCTGCTGTCGCGCGCGACGATCGAGCAGGAGCTGGCGCTGCAGCGCCTGGTCGAGCTCGACGTCCAGGGGCTGCCGATCATGCGCCACTGGTACGTGGTGCACCGGCGCGGCAAGCGGCTGTCCGCCGCGGCCGAGGCCTTCCGCACCTTTCTTCTCGCCGACGCGGCCGATTCGTCAGGCGCGGGGGCCGGCGTCGCCCCGCCAGACCACTCGATCCAGGCTTCGCCGCGGCCGCGCAAGCGCGCCGCGCCGGCAAGACGCCGCCACTGAGCAACGCGTCGCGACAGCGGATCGACCGCGCCGCGCGTGGCACGCACCGCGACCGCATGCCCTGCATTCGACGATCGACGCAGCGAAGCCCGCCGCCGACCCGTCGTTCAGCTCAGTGGGCGCGGCCGTCAACCATCCAGCACCGACGCATCGACATCGAGCTTGGCCAGCGCGCTGCGCGTGGCGCGAACGGTCAACGCCTCGTCCTGCGCCGGCAGCAGCAGCCCGGCCTGCAGGAAGGCGGCCAGTCGCTGCTGCTGGAACAGCACGCAGCGGCCCGAGGCGCTGACGAACAGGCTGAGCTGGCGCCGCAGCCCCTGCCACGCCAGCTGAACCGGCTCGGTGCGGCCGCGGAACTCCAGCATGTACCAGCTGCCGACCTGCAGCTCGCGCGCCCAGGCGATCATCGCCTGCGACGGCATCGACCCGCCCTCGGTGACGACCTCGAGGTCCTCGGTCTCGTGGCCCGAGAGGTCCAGCACCATCGCCTCGTCGATCGCGGCCTCGCCGGCCTCGGGCAGCAGGTCCTCCAGCGTCTCCAGTCGCTCCATCAGCTCGTGCAGCCGGTCCGCCGGGATCGCCGCCGCCTTCGCGGTGAAGGCCGCGGCCAGCGCGTCGTTGAGCTGGCGGATATGGTCGTCCTGTGCATTCGCGTCCAGTCCGGCGGCCCCCATACCCTCGCGCAGTGCCTTCAGCAGCACCGGCAGGCGGCGGATGACCTCGGCGCGCTCCTCGCGCGTGACCTTGGCGCTGGCGGACCAGATCAGGTCGGCGGCGGCGCGCTTCATCGTCTTCGTCGGCTCGCTGCCGACGCCGTGGCGGACCGCGGTGATCGCGAGCACGTCGGCCCAGACCTGGAACAGGAACTGGCGCACGCCGTCCTGCACCGGGACCTCGTTGAGCATCTTGCGCAGCTCGATCGTGTACTGGATCGCCAGCGTCTCGCGCTGCTCGACCTGCTGCGCCAGCGACACGCCCTTCTTCGATGCCTGGTGCTCGTGGCGGAAGTAATGCTCGAGGAAGCGCTCGAACTCGGTCAGCACGGTCTGGAACACGCGTCGCCCGGTGTCGGGGTAGGCCTCGACGACCTGGACGATGCGCTTGATCTCCTTTTCGAGCGCGGCGTCGGCGTCGGCGCCGCTGGCCCCGGCGCTGTCGAAGCCCATCACGCAGGCGCCCATGCGGTCGATCAGGCGCCGCGCCGGGTGGTCGACGGTGGCGAAGAAGTCCGGCTCGCCGACCGCCACCCGCAGCACCGGCATCTGCAGGCGCGCGAACCAGACCCGGATCGCCGCCGGGATGCGCTCCTCGGTCAGGATGCTCTGGAACAGCAGCGCGACGATCTCGATCGTCGCCCGCTCCTCGGGGGTCGCGGCGGCGCGCTTGAGCGCCTGCTTGCGCTGGTGCAACTCGTCGAGCATGACCGGCACCGACGCGCGGCCAAGTTCGCCGCGCCCGGTCTCGGGGGTCAGCCGCTGGCGGATGCTGGCCTGCGCGGTCTCGATCGCGCGCCCGAGCGCGGGCGACAGCGCGCGCGGCCGCGTCGAGGCGAGGAATCCCGGCACATGGCGCCCGACGAGCCGGTTCAGCCGCCCGAGCACCGCCTCGACATGGTCCGAGCTGCGCGGCAGCGCCGCCGCGCGCGTCATCATCCGCGTCTCCTCGCCGACGTAGCCCTGCGGCGCGCCGAGCGCACCCGGTCGCGACGGCACGAAGGCGCTCGGCGTGCCGTCGCCGGCGCCGAACCGGCTCTGCGGCCCCAGGTCGAGCCCGGTGACCGGCAGCGGCGCGTCGCGGTGGCGGCGCACCAGCGGCCTCAGGTCGATCTCGGGCAGGACGTGGCGCTCGACCAGCCAGTGGTTGGCCTCGTGGTAGGCCAGTTCGACGAGCTGCGCGAACTCCTCCTGCAGCACATGCTGCATGTCCGACCAGTCGCCCTGCGTCAGCCCGGCGGCGAGCCAGGTGTCGACCGCCAGCTTGGCCAGCACATGCGCGCGCAGCAGGTCGCCCGGGTCGAGCTCGCCACGTCCCTCCAGGCTGCACACGCGCGCGCGCAGGTCCGAGTATTCCCACGATGCGCGGTCCATGATCGCCAGCGCCAGGCGCGAGACCATGATCTCGAGCTCGATCGTCTCGTCGTCGACGAGCGACATCGTATGCAGCGTCGCCGGCGGGCGCGACTCGGCCCCGGTGCGCGACGCGTCGGCCGGGCCGTGCAGCAGCGCCTGGCGCAGCGCAGCGACCAGCCGCCGGTGCCAGGCCGGCGCGCGCTCGAGCAGGTGCGCGACCAGGTCGCGCCGACGCATCACGGTGTCGCGGTCGGCCGGCTCGTCCAGGCGCTGGCGCGCGTGGGCGACGACGCTGCGCACGGCCGGCGGCAGGCCCTTGACGAACTCCTCGGCGCAAAGCCGCCGCGCCTGCCCGGCCAGGGTCGAGGATGCGGCGCCGGGGGCCATGGAGCGTTGGTCGTCAGTCGTGCAGGTCTCGGGCCACTCTACACCACGGCCCCGGCGTTCGGGTCGTTCGGGTCGCCCTCGCGTGCCGTCGCCTTGACCAGGTCCTCGCGCCGGACGCGCAACCACATCGCGATCGCGGCGGCGACGAAGACCGACGAGTAGATGCCGAACAGGATCCCGATCGTCAGCGCGAGCGCGAAGTAGTGCAGCGTCGGGCCGCCGAAGACCAGCATCGACAGCACCATGATCTGGGTCGAGCCGTGCGTGATCACGGTGCGGCTGATCGTGCTCGTGATCGCGTGGTCGATCACCTGCGGCGTCGTCATCTTGCGGTAGCGCCGGAACGACTCGCGGATGCGGTCGAAGATGACCACCGACTCGTTGACCGAGTAGCCCAGCACCGCCAGCACGGCCGCCAGCACCGCGAGCGAGAACTCCCACTGGAAGAAGGCGAAGAAGCCCAGGATGATGACGACGTCGTGCAGGTTGGCGACGATCGCGGCGACCGAGAACTTCCACTCGAAGCGCAGCGCGAGGTAGATCATGATGCCGGCGATCGTGAACGCGAGCGCGATCGCGCCGTCGCGCGCGAGCTCCGCACCGACCGACGGGCCGACGAACTCGGTGCGCATCAGCCGCACCGGCTCGCTGGCGCCGCCGGCGCCGGCGACCTCGCAGGCGGCGCGGCTGACCGCCTCGCCCTGCGCGGTCACGTAGGACTTCGGTGCCACCGCACCGCCCTCGGCGCGGCAGATCTCGTCGAAGGCGCGCGCCGTCAACGCATCCTGCTGCTCGCCGCCGCGCACCGGCAGGCGAATCAGCACGTCGCGCGAGCTGCCGAAGTTCTGCACCTGGATCTCGCCCAGGCCGAGCCGGTCGACCGCGGCGCGCGTGCGCTCCAGCGGCGCCGCGCCGGCATACTGCACCTCGAGCACGCTGCCGCCGGTGAACTCGACCGACAGGTGCAGCCCGCGCGTGGCGAGGAAGAAGACCGCCAGCAAGAAGGTGATCAGCGACACCGCGTTCAGCACCAGCGCGTGGCGCATGAACGGGATGTCGCGCCGGATGCGGAAGAACTCCATCGTCGATTCCCCGGTTCGCGCTCGTCAGGCCTTGCGCGCGCCCGAGCCGCCGCCCGCCGCGCCGGCGTCGTCGGCCCGCCAGACGGTGCCGATCGACACCGACTTGAGCTTGCGCTGGCGCCCGTACCACAGGTTGACCAGCCCGCGCGAGAACACCAAGGCCGAGAACATCGAGGTCAGGATGCCCAGGCAGTGCACGACCGCGAAGCCGCGCACCGGCCCGGAGCCGAAGGCCAGCAGCGCGACGCCGGCGATCAGCGTCGTCACGTTGGAGTCCAGGATCGTCCCCCAGGCGCGCTCGTAGCCGGTGGCGATCGCGGTCTGCGGCGGCACGCCGGCGCGCAGCTCCTCGCGCACGCGCTCGTTGATCAGCACGTTGGCGTCGATCGCCATGCCCAGCGTCAGCGCCATCGCCGCGATCCCGGGCAGCGTCAGCGTGGCCTGCAGCATCGACAGCACCGCCACCAGCAGCAGCAGGTTGAAGCCCAGCGCGAGCGAGGAAAACACGCCGAACAGCAGGTAGTAGGCACACATGAAGACGACGATCGCGAGGAAGCCCCAGACGACGCTGTCGAAGCCCTTGGCGATATTCTCCGCCCCCAGGCTCGGGCCGACGGTGCGCTCCTCGATGATCTCCATCGGCGCGGCCAGCGAGCCGGCGCGCAGCAGCAGCGCCTGGTCACCCGCCTCCGCCACCGTCATGCGCCCAGAGATCTGGACCCGCCCGCCGCCGATCTCGGTGCGGATCACCGGCGCGGTGACGACCTCGCCCTTGCCCTTCTCGAACAGGATGATCGCCATCCGGCGGCCGACGTTGGCGCGCGTGACGTCGCGGAACACGCGCGAGCCCTGCGCGTCCAGCGTCAGGTTGACGGTCGGCTCCTGGGTCTGGCTGTCGAAGCCGGGCTGGGCGTCGGTCAGGTTCTCGCCGGTCAGCACGACCTCGCGCTTGACGATCAGCGGCTGGCCGTTGCGCTCGACGAAGCGCTCGGAGCCGAACGGCACCGGCGCGGCGCCGCGCTCGGCCTCGCGCGCCGCCGCGCTCTCGTCGACGAGGCGGATCTCGAGCGTCGCGGTGCGGCCGATGATGTCCTTGGCCTTGGCGGTGTCCTGCACCCCGGGGAGCTGGACGACGACGCGGTCCAGTCCCTGCTGCTGGATCACCGGCTCGGCCACGCCGAGCTCGTTGACGCGGTTCTGCAGCGTCGTGATGTTCTGCCGCAGCGCCTGCTCCTGCACCGCGCGCGCGACCTCGGGGCGCAGCGTGCCGGCGACGCGCGGATCGGCATCGTCGCCCTGCACGGACCACTGCACGTCGCCGATCCGGTCGGCCAGCACCTGCAGCGCCTGGTCGCGTGTGGCCGCGTCGCGGAAGCGCACGCGCACCGCCTGCCCTTCGCGCGCGACGCCGGCGTGGCGGATATTGCGCTCGCGCAGCAGGCTGCGCACGTCGCCGCTCAGCGTCTCGGCGCGCCGGTCCAGCGCCGCGGCGACATCGACCTGCATCAGGAAGTGCACCCCGCCGCGCAGGTCAAGCCCGAGGTACATCGGCAGCGCGCGAAGCGACGCCATCCAGGCCGGCGAGCGCGACACCAGGTTGAGCGCGACGATGTAGCTGCGGTCGGACGGGTCGGGGTTCAGTGCGTGGTCGAGCACGTCCCGGGCCCGGAGCTGGGTGTCGGTGTCGGGCAGGCGAGCGCGCACCGAGTTGCCGTCGAACTGCACCAGGTCGACCTGGATGCCGGCGTCGGCGAGGACGCGCTCGGCGCGGCCGGCCATCTCGGCGCCGACCTTGACCGTCACCTTGCCGCTGGAGACCTGCACCGCCGGCGCCTCGCCGAAGAAGTTCGGCGCCGTGTACAGCACGCCGACGACGAGCGCCAGCGCCAGCAGCGCGTAGGTCCACCAGGGGTAGCGATTCATGCAGGGCTTCCAGCGGGATCCCGTGGCGGGCGTGCCGCGTAGGCGTGGAGCCGGCGTGACGAGCCGCCGGCAAAGGCCGAGGCGTCGATGCGGCTACTTGCCGGCGCTGCTGAACGTGCCCTTGGGCAGCACCTGGACCACCGCCGGGCGCTGCACCTGCAGCTCGACGCCGCTGGCGACCTCGACGTGCAGGTAGGCGTCGCCGAGCTTGGTCACGCGGCCGAGCACGCCGCCGCCGATCACCACCTCGTCGCCCTTGGCCAGGGCCTCGATCATGGCCTTGTGCTCCTTCTGGCGCTTCATCTGCGGGCGGATCATGATGAAGTAGAGGACGACGAACATCAGCACCAGCGGCAGCAGGCTGAGCAGCGACGAGCCGCCGTCGGCGGGGGCGGCCTGGGCGTAGGCGTTGGAAATGAACACGGGGGGACCTTTCGCGCGCGCCCGCCGGACGCGGGCCAATCGCGCATTTTAGGCGCCGCCGGGGCGCTGGCGCGGGCGCCGCGGGCATGGCCGGGCGCGCCGGCCTGCGGGGCCGGGTGCGCGGCTGGCGCGCCCGGTGCATCCCGCCCGTCGGTCATCGCCGCAGCCTGTCGGGCCGCCGCCGCGCCGCATCGCAGGCCCGGCGACAGCGGCGCGGCGGCTGGCTACAGTCGCCGCATGCTCCAATGCCACCCGCGCCCGACACGATGAACGCCACCTCCGAAGCGCCCATGGCCCAGGCCTCGTGGCCCCGCATCGCGCAAGCCTTCGTCACCGGCTACCACCGCTATGCGAGCTGGCTGGTGTCGATCAGCTGGAAGCGCTTCATCCTGCTCGCGATCCTGCTGATGATCGTGGCCGGGATCACCTCGTCGCTGCCACCGTTCCGCTATTCGGTGACCGAGACCGTCGACGAGCCGATCGAGTTGCCCGAGCTGCCCGAGCTGCCGGAAGTCCCCGAACCGCCCGCGGCGCCAGCGCCGCCGAAGGCGCCGGCCGGCCAGCGCGAGCCGCTGATCCGGATCGAACGCCCGCGCAGCGGCGAGGCCGAGGGCCTGGACATCTCGATCGACGAGCGCGGCATCCGCATCCGCCCGCGCGAGACGACCGCACCCGCCTCGCCACCTGCCCCGCCAGCGCCGGCAGGCGCCGGCCAGGGCGGCGCGGCTGAAGGCGGCGCCACAGCGGCCGAACCTGGCGCGGCTGCCGGCGGCGCCGCCGCCGACCCGTGCCCCGGTGGCACCGCCGCGACCCGCGCCGAGATCGACGCGGCGGTGCGCGACGCCCGGCGCGCCGCGCGCGAGGCCGTGCAGCAGGCGCGGCAGGCGATCGAGGATGCCGGGCTGGCCGGCGCGACGCGCAAGGTCACGCGCAAGCGCGTCGTCCACTGGGGCGACTTCCTGCCGCAGCTGGCGCTGATCTGGATCTTCGCCTCGGCCATGCTCAAGCTCGTCTACAAGGGCCGCATCCAGGCCGAAGCCAAGGCGGCGCAGGCAGCCGAGACGGCCGAGTCCGAGTCGCTCAAGCGCCAGGTCGTCGAGGCGCGCATGGCGGCGATGCAGGCGCAGGTCGAGCCGCACTTCCTGTTCAACACACTGGCCAGCATCGACCACCTGATCGAGACCGACCCGCCGCGCGCCAGCCAGATGCAGAAGAACCTGATCGCGCTGCTGCGCGCGAGCATGCCGACGCTGCGCGAGGCCAGCGGCAACGGCGGCGGCGGCAGCGCGCGCGAGCTCGGCCGCGAGCTGGCCGTGATCCGTCCCTACCTGCAGATCCTCGAGGTGCGCATGGAGGAGCGGCTGACGACCGAGATCGATGTCCCCGAGGGGCTGCTGTCGGCCGAGTTCCCGCCGATGATGATCCAGACCCTGGTCGAGAATGCGATCAAGCACGGGCTCGAGCCCAAGCCCGAAGGCGGTCACCTGGCGGTCAAGGCGCAGGTCGTGCACGGCAAGCTGGCGGTCAGCGTCGCCGACAGCGGGATGGGTTTCGGACGCGCGCCGACCGCCGGCACCGGGGTCGGCCTGGCCAATATCCGCGAGCGGCTGCAACTGCTGTACGGTGGCCGGGCGGCGCTCACCGTAACCGAGAACCCCGGCGGCGGCACGGTGGCGACGATCACGGTGCCGTACCGCACGGTCGAGGCGGCGGCCGCCGAAGAAGCCGCTGCGCCGGCGCCGGCCGCGGGCAGCACCGCGCCGGGCCGCGGATCGCCGGCCGGCGCGCGCGGCGCGGCTGGAGCCGCGGCGTGAGGACGGACCCGACGCCGCGCCGGCGCCGACTGGCGCTCGTGCTGCCGACGCTGGCGCTGCTCGCCGCCGGCGCGCTGCTCGCGCTGTGGCTGGCGATCGACGCCATCGGCACGATTCCGGTCAGCGTGACGATCGACGGCCAGGAGATGCTGCGCGACCTCGATCTGGCAGCCTTGCACCCCGGGCACAAGTTCGCGCTGGCGGCGGCGCTGCTGGTGCTCGGGCTGACGCTGCTGGTGGCGGTTCCTCTGGCGCTGCTGCTCAGCGCCGGCGCCGCGCTCGTCGTCGTGCTGCTGCCGCTGGCGGCGACGCTGCTGGCGCTGGCGATCGCGCTGTCGCCGCTCGCGCTGCTCGGCTGGCTGCTGTGGCGCGCGACGCGCCGCTCGCCTAGCATCGGGGCATGAACGCAGCTGTGCCGCGCGCCGTGCTTGCCGACGACGAGCGGCTGATGCGCGAGCAGCTGCGCGCGCGCCTGGCCGAGACCTGGCCCGAGCTGCAGATCGTCGCCGAGGCGCGCAACGGCCGCGAGGCGGTCGACCTCGTCGCCGCGCAGCGGCCCGATGTCGTCTTCCTCGACATCCGCATGCCCGGGCTGACCGGGGTCGAGGCGGCGCGCGAGATCGCGCAGCTTCCGCTCGGCCCCGACGAATGGCTGCCCGAGATCGTCTTCATCACCGCCTACGACCAGTATGCGGTGCAGGCCTTCGAGCAGGGTGCGGCCGACTATGTGCTGAAGCCGGCCGAGCGCGAGCGGCTGCAGCTCACGGTGGACCGCATCCGCGACCGGCTCGCGCGCCGCGGCACGCCCGACGAGGGCGGCGGCGTGCCGCTGCAGAAGCTGCTGCACGAACTCGCGACGCGGCTGGAGCCCGGCCGCGCGCCGCCGCGGCTGCGCTGGATCCAGGCCGGCGTCGGCAGCACGATCCAGATGATCCCGATCGACGAGGTGCTGTTCTTCATCAGCGACGAGAAGTACACGCGGGTCCAGACCGCGCGCGTCGAGGCGCTGATCAGGAAGCCGATCAAGGAACTGGTCGAGGAGCTCGACCCGGCGCAGTTCTGGCAGATCCACCGCAGCACGCTGGTCAGCGTGCAGGCGATCGCCGAGGTCACGCGCGACTTCCGCGGCCGCCAGATCGTCCACGTCAAGGGCCACCCCGAGCAGCTCGAGGTCAGCCGCAGTTATGCGGGGTTGTTCAAGGGGATGTGACTTTCTCCAGCACCACGGCGATCCCCTGCCCCACCCCGATGCACATCGTGCACAGTGCGTAGCGCCCGCCGCTGCGGTGGAGCTGGTTGACCGCGGTCGTTGCCAGCCGCGCACCGCTGGCGCCCAGCGGGTGGCCGAGGGCGATCGCGCCGCCGTTGGGGTTGACGCGCGGGTCGTCGTCGGCCAGCCCGAGATCGCGCAGCACCGCCAAGCCCTGCGCGGCGAAGGCCTCGTTGAGCTCGATGACGTCGATCTGCGCCAGGCTCAGCCCCGTCAGCGCCAGCACCTTGCGCGTCGCCGGCGCCGGGCCGATGCCCATGATGCGCGGCGGCACGCCGGCCACCGCCATGCCGACGACGCGCGCGCGCGGCCGCAGCCCATGGCGCGCGGCGGCCGACTCGTCGGCCAGCAGCAGCGCGCAGGCACCGTCGTTGACGCCGCTGGCATTGCCCGCCGTCACCGTGCCGTCGGGCCTGACCACGCCCTGCAGCTTCGCCAGCGCCTCGAGCGAGGTCTGGCGCGGGTGCTCGTCACGGGCGACGACGACGGCCTCGCCCTTCTTCTGCGGGATCGTGACCGGGACGATCTCGGCGTCGAAAAACCCCGCCGCCTGTGCCGCCAGCGCCTTGGTCTGGCTCGCCAGCGCCATCCGGTCCTGCGCCTCGCGCCCGATGCCGAACTCGGCGGCGACGTTCTCCGCCGTCTCGGGCATCGAGTCGACGCCGTACTTCTGCAACATCCGCCGGTTGACGAAGCGCCAGCCGATCGTCGTGTCGTAGATCGCATTGGCGCGGCTGAAGGCACTGTCGGCCTTGGGCATGACGAAGGGCGCCCGGCTCATGCTCTCGACGCCGCCGGCGATCACGAGCGAGGCCTCGCCGGCGCGAATCGCGCGCGCCGCGCTGCCGACCGCATCCAGCCCCGACCCGCACAGCCGGTTGACGGTGGCGCCGGCCACCTCCTGCGGCAGTCCGGCCAGCAGCGCGGCCATGCGCGCGACATTGCGGTTGTCCTCGCCGGCCTGGTTGGCGCAGCCGTAGACCACGTCGTCGACCGCCTGCCAGTCGGCGCCGGGATGACGATCGATCAGCGCGCGGATCGGGATCGCGGCCAGGTCGTCGGTGCGCACCGACGACAGCGCGCCGCCGTAGCGGCCGATCGGGGTGCGAACAGCGTCACAGATGAAGGCATGTCGGGTCATGGCATCGCTCCGGTCAGGGAGCGCAATGTAAACGCCGGCGCAGCCGCGGGCCTCAAGTCGCGGCGGCGGCGGCCGAAAGCACGGGCAGCGCTCCGCGGCCGCGGAACGCCCATGCCCAGCCGCCACCCATGAATCCGCTCGTCGCCACGCAGGACCTCATGGTCGGGATGTACGTCCACCTCGACCTGCCCTGGGTGCGCCATCCGTTCCCGCGCTCGAGCTTTCGCATCAGCTCGCCGGCGCAGATCGAGGTCATCCGCGAGCTGGGGCTGCGCGAGGTCCGCTGGGCGCCCGAAAGAAGCCTGCCCGAGCGCCAGCCCCCGGAGCACGCGCAGGCTGCGGCCGGAGGTGCATCCACCGAGGCCGCGGCGCCGCATCCGGTCCACGGTGCGGCCCCGGCCCCGCCGGCACGCAGCACGGCGACCGCGCCGCGCCGCGCCGGCGCGCCGGTGCTCGCCGCCGTCGATGGTGCGCGCTCCGCGCCGCCGCCCTCGGCCGCCTTGCGCGTGCAGCAGGCCGTGCAGCGCAGGCTGCAGCGCGACCATGCACAGGCCAGCGGTGCGCTGCTGAAGGTGCTGCGCGGCGCACGCGCACGCCCGCAGCAGGCCGGCGCGAACGCGCAGACGCTGGCGCGCGCGCTCGTCGACCGCCTGCCCGACGATACGCAGGCCTGCATCCGGCTGCTGCCGGTGGCCGGCGGCGACCGCGCCACGGCGCACGGCATGAACGTCGCCGTCGTCGCGCTGCTGATGGGGCGCGTCTTCGGGCTCGGCGACGAGGAGCTGGTCGAGCTCGGCCAAGGCGCGCTGCTGCACGACGTCGGCAAGCTCGAACTGCCCGAGGCGCTGCGCGCGCCGCCCGGCAGCGCCGGCGATGCCGAGGCGCTGCGGCGCTGGCGCGAGCATGTGCCGCTGGGCCTGCAGCTCGGCCAGCGCATGGGGCTGGCCAGCGGGGCGCTGACGGTGGTCGCGCAGCACCACGAGCACGACGACGGCAGCGGCTTCCCGCACGGGCTGGCGGCCGAGCATATCGCGCTGGGTGCGCGCATCGTCTCGCTCGCCGACCGCTACGACAACCTGTGCAACCCGGCGCGAGCGTGCGCGGCGCTGACCCCGCACGAGGCGATGGCCGCGCTGTTCTGCGGCAGCCAGGGGCGCGACGACGCGACCATGCTGGCCGCCTTCGTGCGGCTGATGGGCGTCTACCCGCCCGGGTCGCTGGTCGAGCTCGGCGACGGCCGCCTGGCCGTCGTCGTCAGCGTCGACGCCGCGCGCCCGCTGCGTCCGCGCGTGCGCGTGCACGATCCTCGCCTCCCGCCCGAGGAGGCGCTGCTGCTGGACCTCGCGCGCTGCGAGGGCCTGGCGATCCGGCGCAGCCTGCACGCCGCCGCGCTGCCGCCGGCGGCGCGGCGCGACCTGGCGCCGCACGCGCGCCTGACCTACTTCTTCGAGCCGCCCGCGCCCCAGGCGGTCGAACCGCCGATCGAACCGCGCGCCGGGGACGAGGCCGGCGCGCCCGAGGCATCGCGATGACGACTGCCGCGATGCCGCTGCACGCGCCGGGCGATGCACCGGCTGCGGCCGATGGCGCGGACCGGCCGCCCGAGGAGTTGCTGCTGCACGCGCTGCCCGACGCCGCCTGGCTCGTCGAGCTGCCCGCGCGCCGCGTCTGCGCGGTCAATGCGGCGGCCTGCGCGCTGCTCGGTCGCAACGCCGCCGAGCTGCGCGGTGCGCCCGCCGAACGTCTGCTCGCGACCCCCGAGGACCTCGCCTGGTGGGGCGAGCTGCGCAGCGCGCTGGCGGCCGGCCGTACGCCGCTGCCGCTGGACTCGGACACCGTGCTGCCCGGTGCGGACGGCCGCCTGCGCCACCTGCGCCGCGTCGCGCGGCCGCTCGGCGGTGCCACGGCAACGCACTGCCTGGTCGCGGTGCAGGATGCGAGCGCCGCCAAGGAGGCGCAGGCGCGGCTGGCCGAGGCGCTGGCCGAGCTGCGCGCGACCCTGGAGGCGACGGCCGACGGCATCCTCGTGACCGGGCTGGACGGCCAGGTGCGGGGCTTCAACCGCCGCTTCGCCGAGCTGTGGGCCTTGCCGCCCGAGCTCGCCGAGGCCGGCCGCGGCGCCGACGTGCTGGCGTGGATGCGAGGCGCGCTGTGCGGCGCCGACGCGCGCCACCTTCTCGCACGAGCGGCCGAACCCGCGCTGCGCACCACCGAGCGCATCGCGCTGCGCTCCGGGCTGGTGCTCGAGCGCGTCTCGCAGCCACAGCTCAGCGCCGGGCGCACGATCGGCCGCGTCGACTCGTTTCGCGACCTGACCGAGCGGCTGCGTGCCGACGACCGCATCGATGCGCTGGCGCGCAGCGACGCGCTGACCGGGCTGCCGAACCGGCGCCAGATGGCCGCGCAGGTCGAGCACGCGGTGCGCACGATGCGCCACAGCGGTGATGCCTTCGCGCTGCTGATCGTCGACCTCGACCGCTTCCGCCGCATCAACGACACGCTGGGCTACGAGCATGGCGACCGCGTGCTGCGCGACGCCGGCGAGCGAATCCGGCGCGGCCTGCGCCAGGGCGACGAGATCGCGCGCACCGGCGGCGACCAGTTCGCGCTGCTGCTGCGCCACGCCGACGCCGCTGCCGCCGAGGCCGCCGCCACGCGCGTGCTCGATGCGGTGGCGCGCCCCTGGCAGGCCGACGGCGAGCCGTTCACGCTGACCTGCAGCGTCGGCATCGCGCTATGCCCGGCGCACGGGCGCAGCGCCGACGAGCTGCTCGCGCACGCCGAGGCGGCAGTGCGACTGGCCAAGCTCGCCGGCAGCAACGGGCTGCGCTTCCACCAGCAGCATGGCGGCACCGACCTGCGCGCTCAGCTCCAGCTCGACCACGCGATGCGCCAGGCGCTGGCCGCCGGGCGCTTCCGGCTGCACTACCAGCCGCAGGTCTCGCTCGCCGACGGGCGCGTCGTCGGCGCCGAGGCCTTGCTGCGCTGGCGCGACCCGGCGCTCGGCGAGGTGTCGCCGTCGCGCTTCATCCCGGTGGCCGAGGACACCGGATTCGTCATCGCGCTCGGGGACTGGGTGCTCGGCCGCGCGGTGCACCAGGCCGCGCGCTGGCAGCGCAGCGGGCTGGAGTTGCCGGTGGCGGTCAACGTCTCGGCACTGCAGCTGCGCCAGCCGCAGTTTCTCGACCGGGTGCGCAATCTGCTGCGCGACCACGAACTGCCGCCGGCGCTGCTCGAGCTCGAGCTGACCGAGTCGATCCTGCTGCACGACACCGACCAGGCGCTGGCGCGGCTGCACGCGCTGGCCTCGACCGGCGTGCGGCTGGCGCTGGACGACTTCGGCGCCGGCTACTCGGGCATCGGCACGCTCAAGCAGCTCCCGCTGCACCGGCTCAAGCTCGACCGCGGCGTCGTCCAGGGCCTGCCCGACGATGCGCGCGACGCCGGCATCGCGCGCGCGACGGTGCAGCTCGCACATGCGCTGGGCATGGAGGTGGTCGCCGAAGGGGTGGAGACCGAGGCGCAGCGCCGCTTCGTCGCCGAGGCCGGCTGCGAGGTCTTCCAGGGCTTCCTGCACGCGCCGGCGCTGGACCCGATGAGCTTCGAGCGCCGGCTGCGCGAGTCCCAGCCGCGTCGCGCGCGGCCGCCGGCGCCGTCGTCGCGGCACGTCGCCGCCGACGCCACGGCGCGCGCGCGGCACCTCGCGCTCGTGCCGCCGCCGGACGCGCGCTGAGCTTCGTCGCCCCGGGGCGGCGCCCCGGGGTCACGGGCGACTTCGCCAGCGCCCCGCTGCGGCCTGGGCAGCGCGCCCGTTGACCCGGCCCCGCGCGCTGCCCTCCCCGGGCCGCACCCCATGGCCGGCTGCGCCCGTCGTGCCGAGAATGCCGACCCGAGATGCTCGAATCCCTCGTCGTCGACCGCGTCCGCTCACGCCTGGATGATCTCATCGCGCGCGGCGTGCCGCCGCTGGCGGTGGTGCTGCCGGGCGGGCAGGCGATCGGCCCTGCCGACGCCGCGGTACGGCTGGTGCTGCACGACGCCGCGCCGCTGGCCCACCTGGCCAGCGGCCGCATCGGCAGCCTGGCCGAGGACTGCGTCGAGGGCCGCATCGACATCGAGGGCCCGATGCGCGCGGTGATCGAAGTCGCAGGCGCCCTGGTGCGGCAGGACCCGACCGAGGCCCCCGGGCTCGCCGCTCCGCTGGACTGGTGGCGCGAGATGCTGCTGCGCGGTCGCTCGCTGCGCCGCCACCACGGCGAGGCCGACGCGCGCCAGGTGCAGCAGCACTACGACATCTCGGACGCCTTCTACGCGCTGTGGCTGGACCCGCGGCGCGTCTACTCCTGCGCCTACTTCCGCGATCCGTCGCTCGACCTGGCGGCGGCGCAGCAGGCCAAGCTGGAGCACATCTGCCGCAAGCTGCGGCTGCAGCCCGGCGAGCGATTCCTCGACATCGGCGCCGGCTGGGGCGCCCTGCTGCTGTGGGCGGCCGAGCATTACCGGGTGCAGGCGCTGGGCATCACGCTGTCGCGCAACCAGCATGCGCATGTGACCCGGCTGATCGACGAGCGCGGGCTGCGCGGGCAGGTCGCGATGGAACTGCTCGACTACCGCGAGCTGCCCGAGGACCGGCCGTTCGACAAGATCGCCTCGGTGGGCATGTTCGAGCATGTCGGGCGCGCCAACCTGCCACGCTACTTCGCCAAGATCCACGCGCTGCTCGTGCCGGGCGGCCTGCTGCTCAACCACGGCATCACCGCCGGCGGCACGCGCAACTTCGGGCTGGGCGCCGGCATCGGCGAGTTCATCGAGCGCTACATCTTCCCCGGCGGCGAGCTGCTGCATATCTCGCATGTGCTGCGCGTGCTCGCCGACGCCGGGCTGGAAGGGCTGGACACCGAGAACCTGCGCCCGCACTATGCGCGCACGCTGTGGGCCTGGTCCGACGCGCTGGAGGCCAGGATCGACGAGGCGCGCACGATCGCCGGCGAGCGCACGGTACGCGCCTACCGGCTGTACCTGGCTGGCAGCGCGATGGCGTTCGAGCGCGGCTGGATGGCGCTGCACCAGACGCTGGCCTCGCGCCCGAGCGGCGAGCTGGCCGCCGGCCCGATGCGCGGCGCACAATCGCACTATCCCTTCAACCGCGACTACATGGCCGCATGATCTACAAATTCCGCTGCCAGGCCACCGGCGACCTCATCATGCTGGGGCCGCATGGCGACCACTTCCTGGCGCTGCTCGGGCGCGATCCCGCGCCCAAGGGCATCCTCGAGGTCGCGCACATGCCCCAGGCGCTGCGCCGCCTCGAAGCCGCGGTGCAGGCCGACGAGGCCGCGCGCGGCCGCCCGCGCGGCGACGACGAGGGCGAGGACGACGAGCGCCCCGGCGCCGACCCGATCCCGCTGCGCCAGCGCCTGTGGCCGATGGTCGAGATGATCCGCCAGGCGCAGGCGGCCGACCGGCCGATCGTCTGGGGCGTATAGGCCGCCGCCGGGCTCCGCCGGGACGCCGCCGGGACGCCGACAAGCAACGAACCGAGCGCCATCTCGGCGCCGACGAGGGAACGACGCCATGGAACTGTGGAGCGAGAGCTGGACCAGCGGGGACTCGATCCCCGAACGCTACGCCGCCGGCCGGCTTCTGCCCGACGGCAGCGTGGGCTTTTCCGACAACCTGAACCCGCACCTGGCCTGGAGCGGGCTGCCCGCGGGGGCGAAGTCGATGGTGCTGATCTGCCACGACTTCGACGTCCCGACCGAGGCCACCGACGTCAACCAGCCCGGGCGAGAGGTGCCGGCCGACCTGCCGCGCACCGACTTCTTCCACTGGGTGCTGATCGACCTGCCGCCGCGCCCGACGGTGATCGCCGAGGGCGAGTTCAGCCGCTGCTTCACGCCGCGCGGCAAACCCGGCCCGGGGACGCCGCAGGGCGCGCGCCAGGGCCTGAACGACTATACGGGCTGGTTTGCCGGCGACGCGGCGATGGCGGGCCAGTACTTCGGCTACGACGGCCCGTTTCCGCCGTTCAACGACTCGCTCGTGCACCACTATGTCTTCACGCTGTACGCGGTCGACGTGGACCGGCTGCCGGTGCAGGGCGCCTTCACCGGCGCCCAGGTCCGCGCCGCGCTGGCCGGCCATGTGCTGGGCGAGGCGACCTTCTCGGGAACCTACACGCTGAACCGGCGGCTGAGGGGCGGCTGAAGCGGCCAGCGCCGGAGGCGGCGATGGTGGCGGCCCCGGACAGGTGATCCGGGACGACGCGCGACCGGCCCGGGGCAGGCCGCGCGGGAGCTGGCGCGCGGGCCGACCGCCCTTGCGCCGCCCCGGATCGCGTGAGCGATTTCGCGCAGACGCACGCGGTAACGGTTGCGCGATCCTGATGCGCGCCCGCGGCCCTCAAGAATCCGCCCGCGGCGCCGACAAACTGGGCTGACGTGGTGTCCCCGGCCCGCCCGATGGCGGCCGCGGGGGGACGTCGCCTCGCCCAGCCTGGAGACCCCGGATGCCCGCCGCCGCCGCCCGCCACCACCTGCCCACGCCGCGCCGCGCGCGCGGCTTCACGCTCGTCGAGCTGATGATCGTCGTCGCCGTGGTCGGCATCCTCGGCGCGATCGCCTACCCGTCGTTCATGGACCAGGTGCGCAAGGGGCGGCGCAGCGACGCGATGGACGCCAGCACCGCGGTGCTGCAGGCGCAGGAGCGCCGGCGCGCCAACCAGCCGAGCTACACCGCCAGCCTCGCCACCCTGGGGCTGGCCGCGACCAGCCCGGCGGGACGCTATGCGGTCGCGCTCGCGCTCGACGCCGCCGCGCCCGGGCGCAACTACACGATCACGCTGACCGGCCAGGGCGACCAGGCCAAGGATTCCGGCTGCGCCGCGCTGACGGTCACCGTGACCAACGGCAACCCCGCCTACACGCCGGCGAACTGCTGGAGGCGATGAACATGCACCGCTGCCGCCCGCCGCGTGGGCTGACGCTGATCGAGCTGATGGTCGTGATGGCCGTGCTCGCCATCCTCGCGCTCGTCACCGTGCCGTCGTTCCGGGACCTGCTGGCGCGGCTGCGCGTCGAGGGCATCGGCAACGAGCTGGCGACCGACCTGCAGTACGCGCGCAGCGAGGCCCTGCGCCGCAATACCGCGGTCGCGCTCGCGACCAACGCGGGCGGCACCTCGTACACCATCGCCTTCGGCGCCAACGTGCTGAAGACGGTCACCTTGCCCGCGGGCAGTTCGATCAGCGCCGGCACCACGGTCAGCTTCGAGCCGCTGCGCGGGCTGGCGCAGACGGCGACGTTGACCGTGGCCGCCAACGGCACCGCGACCACGCTGTCGGTCAACAGCGACCCGATGGGCCGCGTCACGCTGTGCTCGACCGGCGGCAAGTTCAAGGGGTATCCGACATGCTGAATCCGCGGACCTGGCGCGCGCGCAGGCAGCGCGGCCTGTCGATCGTCGAGCTGCTGATCGGGGTGGCGGTGGGACTGATCGTGGTCGCTGGCGCGCTCAACATCTTCGCCAGCCACATGACCAACACGCGCACGATGATCCTGGAGACGCGCGTGATCCAGGACCTGCGCGCGCTGAACGAGCTCGTCGTGCGCGACCTGCGCCGCGCCGGCTACTGGGCGAATGCGATCGACGGCACGCGGGAGATCCCGGGCACCGGCGCCGGCGCGGCCAACCCCTACGCCGCGCTCGCCGCCGATGCCGATGCGGACCAGGTCGTCTACGCCTTCTCGCGCGACGAGGTCGAGAACGACACGCTGGATGCCGACGAGCAGTTCGGCTTCCGCTTCACCGCCGGCGCGGGCGGCAGCGCCGGCACGGTCGAGATGCAGACCGCCGACGGCACCTGGCAGCTGCTGACGAATCCGGCGCTGGTCGACATCGTCGAATTCTCGATCGCGCCGCAGGAGACCGTGATCCCGCTCGGCCACTTCTGCCCGACGCCTTGCGCGCCGGGGGCCGTGAACTGCCCGACGGTGACCGTCGGCCGCTACGACCTCGTCATCCGCGGCCGCGCCCGCGGCGAGCCGCAGATCGAGCGCGAGCTGCGATCGAGCGTACGCGTGCGCAACGACCGCGCCGCCGGTGTGTGCCCTGCCTGAAGGAGCCCGCGATGCCCACCCCCTTGCCGTCGACGATCCAACCGATCCCCCGCCCGGCGGCTCGCGCTGCACCTCGCGCGGCGGCGCACCCGCGCCGCCGGCAGCGCGGCGCCGGTGCGCTCGGCGTCACCGTGCTGCTGCTGCTGACGATGTCGGTCGTGGCGCTGTACCTGAACCGCGGGCTGCTGTTCGAGCAGCGGACCTCGGCCAACCAGCTTCGCGCCACCCAGGCCTTCGAGGCCGCCGAGGCAGGCATCGAGTGGGCCACCGGCATGCTCAATGCGCCGCAGGCGGTCGACGCCGCATGCACGCTGAGCGCGGCCAGCGCGAGCGGATCGTTCCGCCGCCGCTACCTGCTGACCGACGCGACAACGACCGACTTCGCGATCGCGACCACCGTCCTGCCCGGGTGCAAGGTCGACGGCGGGGTGCTGACGGCCTGCAGCTGCCCGGCGGTGCCGGGCAGCGGGACGGCGGTCGCGGCGCTCGGCGCGGCGCAGCAGCCCGGCTTCACGGTGCGCTTCGAGACCGTCGTCACCGACCCTGCGACCGGTGCCACCGACCACGAGGCGGTGCGCGTCGTCGCCTGGGGCTGCGCGGCGCAGGCCGGCGCCTGCACCGCGGCGTCGGCCGCGGACCCGAATGCCGACGGTGTCGCCACCGTCTCGACGATCGTCAAGCTCGCGCCGGCGCTGCGCGCCGCGCCGGCCACGCCGCTGACCTGCGGGTTGAACTGCAACCTCAGCGGCTCGTACAACATCGTCAACCTCGACCCGCTGACCAACGGCATGCTCGTCAACGCGGGCGAGACGGTGACCCAGGGCGGCGGCGTGACGCTGACGACGCTGCCGGGCATGCCGGCGCAGAACTCGATCGTCGCCACGGACGACACGCTCAAGAACGTGGCCAGCGCCGACGCCGACTGCAGCAACTCGGGCATCTTCCAGCAGTATTTCGGCGCGCCGATCGAGGAGTATGCGAGCTCGCCATCGACCAAGAAGCTCTCCTGCGGATCGAGCGCCGACTGCACCAGCAAGCTGCTCGACGCCTACGACGACGGCTGGCGGTCGTTCTTCTTCGAGAGCGACGTCCAGCTCGCCGGCAACCACACGCTGGGCAGCACGCTCGAGCCGGTGATCCTGGTCACCGAGAACAACCTCAAGATCACCGGCACCTGGGAGATCACCGGGCTGATCTTCTCCAACAACTCCGAGTGGGACAACCTGGGTACCGGCAGCTCCAAGCTCAATGGTGCGCAGCTGTCCTGCGCCAACTACAAGAACAACGGCAACGGGACCATCACCTACGACCCGGACGCGCTGCGCAATGCGCGCCGGATGTCGGCGACGCTGGTGCGCGTTCCCGGAAGCTGGCGCGACTGGTGATCCCATGCCGTCGCAGCGCCACCGAGCGCCGCCGCAAGCTAGCCCTTCGGCCCACCGCCCTCCCGCCCCCTCCGACGAGGTGACCCCCATGACGCCACGCCCATTCCCCAGGTCCCGCGGATTCACGCTGCTCGAGGCGCTGATCGCGCTCGTCGTTGTCGCCGTCGGGCTGGTCACGCTCGTCGGCGTGCAGCTTCGCCTGTCGCGCAACGCCGAGGTCGCCAAGCAGCGCACCGAGGCCGCCCGGCTGGCGCAGGAGAAACTCGAGGAGCTGCGCACCTTCACGCAGATCGACGCCGGCGCCGGCGTCGCGTCGTGGGAGGGTCTGGCCGCCGGCGACGAGACCGTCGCCGGGCTGACGAGCAACACCAGCTTCACGCGCAGCTGGACGCTGGGCGGCGCGGCCGACGATACCCAGCGGCCGCTGCAGGTCAGCGTCGCCTGGGCCAACCGGGCGAGCGACGATACCGAGACGCTGACGCTGAACTCGGTCGTCTCGCGCACCGACCCCGAGACCGCCGGCAGCCTGGCCTTCCCGCGCGAGGGGCAGCGCGCGCTGAAGCGGCCGAAGAACCGCAGCCTGAATATCCCGGTGCCGTCGCTGGACCTCGGCGACGGCCGCAGTGTCTACCAGTTCTCGTCCGACCTTGCCGTTGTCTTCAGCAACGATACCGGCTATGTCGTGATGACCTGCCCGTTCGAGGTGGAGGACGCCGACGATCTCGTCGGCTGCAACGAATTCCCGGGCTACCTGCTGGCGGGCTATGTCTCGGGCAGCATGCCGACGCCGCTGGGGATCGACACTTCGGGCCTCGCCGGGCTGTCGGGCGCGGCGCAGTGCACCATCGGCGCGGCGAAGGACGTCGGCACGGGGGAATCGATCGCGGACTACCGCTACTACATGTGCGTGCTGCCGGTGGCCGAGACCGGACACTCCTGGTCCGGCAAGATCAAGCTCACCGGCATGAACAGCGGCACCAGCCGGCTCGTGTGCCGCTACCAGTATCCGGCGGTCGAGGGCATGTCGCCCAACGAGCGCAACGTGCAGCCCTATGTCGGCGTGCACGATTCGCTCGACACGCAGAACTACAAGATCACGACCGCGAGCACCTGCCCGACCGAGAGCGTCGTCGGCACCGGCAAGAGTGCCGTCGAGCTCGAGCTGACGCTGCACCAGAACTGCAGGAGTTCGAACCCCAGCCGCGCCACCGACTGCCCGGCGGCCTGATGCGGCCCGGGCGCGGCGTTCGCGATCAGAACAAGCCGCCCGCCCGCTGCGGCGCCGCCAGCCCCAGGTGGCGGTACGCCGCCAGCGTCGCGACCCGGCCGCGCGGCGTGCGCTGCAGGTAGCCCTGCTGGATCAGGTAGGGCTCGATCACGTCCTCGATCGTCCCCGCCTCCTCGCCGATCGCCGCGGCGAGGTTTTCCAGCCCGACCGGCCCGCCGTCGAAGCGGTGGATCACCGCCTCCAGCAGCTTGCGGTCCATGACGTCGAATCCGAGCGCGTCGACGTCGAGCATCACGAGCGCGCGGTCGGCGCTCGCCGCATCGACCTGCCCGCTGCCCTTGACCTGCGCCCAGTCGCGCACCCGGCGCAGCAACCGGTTGGCGATGCGCGGCGTGCCGCGGCTGCGGCGGGCGATCTCGAGCGCGCCCGCGTCGTCGATCGGCACCTGCAGCAGCCCGGCCGAGCGCACGACGATGCGCGCCAGCTCCTCCGCGGTGTAGAACTCCAGCCGGGCGACGATGCCGAAGCGGTCGCGCAGCGGGTTGGTCAGCATGCCCGCGCGCGTCGTCGCGCCGACCAGCGTGAAGGGCTGCAGGTCGAGCTTGATCGACCGCGCCGCCGGGCCGTCGCCGATCATGATGTCGATCTGGTAGTCCTCCAGCGCCGGGTACAGGATCTCCTCGACGACCGGGCTCAGGCGGTGGATCTCGTCGATGAACAGCACATCGTGCTTCTCCAGCCCGGTCAGGATCGCCGCCAGGTCCTTGGGCTTTTCCAGCACCGGGCCCGAGGTCTGGCGCAGCTTGACGCCGAGCTCGGCGGCGACGATATGCGCCAGCGTCGTCTTGCCCAGCCCCGGCGGGCCGAACAGCAGCACATGGTCCAGCGCCTCGGCGCGCTGGCGCGCCGCACCGATGAAGATCTCGAGCTGCTCGCGCACCTTGACCTGGCCGACATAGTCGGGCAGCGCCTTCGGGCGCAGCGCCCGCTCGATCGCCTCCTCGCCGGGCGACGCCGGGCGCGCGCTGACGATGCGTCGCGCGGGCTCGAAGTCGTCGGTCTCGATCGCCATGCGCGGCATTATCGGCGCCAGTACCGGGTTGACCGAAATCAATCTGTCTCGGGCTGAACGCGTGCGCCGCGCGCCGCGTTCGCTACACTGATCGCGTGATCGAGTCGATCCGTCGTCGCCTGCGCGCCTGCAGCTGGACTGCCCTGGTCGTCCTGGGGTGGATGGCGCTCGCGCCGGTCCTGGCGCAGCCGGCGGCCTCGCCGGCGACCGGCTGGGCTGCGGTCTGCACCGCGCAGGGGCTGGAGCGGGTCGCCATCGGCGACCCCACCGACGACCCCGGTGCGCCGTCGCGATCGACCCACCCGGCGCACTGCCCGCTGTGCAGCGCGTCGGCCGGCTTGCCGCCGCCGGCGCCGGCCTCGCTGCCGGAGCCGGAACGGGCCGCAGCTTCGCAGCCGCCGTTCCTGGCCCGGGTGGCCGGCCCCGGCCGCTGGTGGCCAGGCACGGCGGCGCGCGCACCGCCCGCTCTCGCGCGCGCCTGAGCGCAGCGACCGCGCAGCGCCGCCGGTGTGCGGCGCGCTCGTGATCGGCCCGCGGCGCGCCCGGCGCCGACGCTGCCACTGGCGCTGCCGACACGGCAGCGCGAGACGACGCCCTCGATCCATCCCGACAACCGCCGGCCCCGCGGCCGGCAACCAGGCCCCGCCATGCTCGACGAACACGACGATCCGCCCGGCCCCCGCGCCGGCCGATCACGCCGCGGCGGCGCACCGTCGCCCGCGCGCCGCCGCTTCGGGCGCGCGCTGATCGCCGCAGGGACCGCCGGCGCGCTGGTGGCAGCGCTCGGCGCGCTCGCCGGCTGCGGGCGCGAAGGAACGCGCACGGCCGGCTTCCGGTCGATGGACATCACCGGCGCCGAGTTCGGGCGCGACTTCGCGCTCGTCGACCCGGACGGCCGCACGCGCACGCTGGCCGAGTTTCGCGGCCGCGCGGTGCTGCTGTTCTTCGGCTTCACGCAGTGCCCGGACGTCTGCCCGACGACGCTGGCGCGCGCCTCCGAGGTCATGCAGCGGCTCGGCGCCGACGCCGATCGCGTGCAGGTGATCTTCATCACCGTCGACCCCGAGCGCGACACGCCGGAGCTGCTGCGCGAGTACACCAAGACCTTCGACCCGCGCTTCCTCGGACTGCGCGGCGACCTCGCGGCGACCGAGGCGACGGCGCGCGAATTCAAGGTCTTCTACCGCAAGGTGCCGACCGGCAGCACGTACACGATGGACCACACCGCGCTGAGCTTCGCCTACGACACCGCAGGCCGGCTGCGGCTGGCGGTCGCGCACGGGGCCGACGCCGAACAGGTCGCGGCCGACCTGAAGCTGCTGCTGGCCGAGGCTTCGTGATGCAGCGGGCTTCGCGCCGGACGCCCGACACGCCGCCGGCGCCGTGCCGGCTGGGCGCCGCCGCGGCGTCGATAGTCCCCCATCTTTCCCGACTCCCACGCCCAAGGAACCCCCGATGAGAACCCTGTCGATCAAGACCCTCGCCCCGCTCGCGCTCGCCGCCCTGCTGGCCGCGCCGCTGGCCCACGCCCAGACCACCGTGACCGACCCCTGGGTACGCGGTACCGTCGCGCAGCAGAAGGCCACCGGCATGTTCGCCACGATCAGCTCCGCGCAGGGCGGGCGGCTGGTCGCGGCCTCGTCGCCGGTGGCCGGCGTGGTCGAGATCCACGAGATGTCGATGGACGGCAACGTCATGCGCATGCGCGCGATCGAAGCGCTCGAACTGCCCGCCGGCAAGGCGGTCGCGCTGCAACCCGGCGGCTACCACGTGATGCTGATCGACCTCAAGCAGCCGCTGGCCGCCGGGCAGACCGTGCCGGTGACGCTGGTGATCGAGGGCGCCGACGGCAAGCGCGAGACGGTCGAGGTGCAGGCCCCGGTGCGTGCACTCGGGAAGGCCGGCGGCATGATGCAGGGGCACGGCAAGCACTGACCGAGGCCGCGCGGCGCGGCCTGGCTCCCGAGTCGAGCCGCGGCGCCCCGAGATGGCTCGCGCCCTCGGGGGCGGGCTGGCTGCAGCCCGGCCCCGCAGGCGCTCAGGCCGCGCCGGGCTGCGGGGCCGCGGCGCCCGCCGCCAGCCGCGCCGCGACCTCCTTGCGGAAGCGGTTGAGCTCCTGCACGCTGGCGAAGCTGCGCTCCATCAGCAGCCCCATGTTGTGCAGGATGCGATCGACGACCTTGCCCTCCCAGACGTCGTCGAAGCGGATCTGGCGGCTCAGCCACTGGTCGAGCCACTGCGGGTCGGGAACGCGGCTCTGCACAGTGTCGCGCGGGAACAGCCGCACGTTGACGTGCAGGTTGGTCGGGTGCAGCGCCTGCGCGGTGCGCCGCGCGCTCGCCATCAGCACGCCGACCTTGGCGAAGGCCGCGCGCGCCTCGTCGCCGAAGCGCGCCAGCGCGCGCTTCATGTAGCGCAGGTAGGCGCCGCCGTGGCGCGCCTCGTCGCGTGCCAGCGTCTCGTAGATCGCCTTGATGACCGGCTCGGTGTGCCACTCGGCGGCGCGCCGGTACCAGTGGTTCAGGCGGATCTCGCCGCAGAAGTGCAGCATCAGCGTCTCCAGCGGCGGCGCGGGGTCGAACTCGAATCGCACCGCGTGCAGCTCGTCCTCGGTCGGCACCAGATCCGGGCGGAAGCGCCGCAGGTACTCCATCAGCACCAGCGCGTGCTTCTGCTCCTCGAAGAACCAGACGCTGATGAAGGCGGCGAAGTCGCTGTCGTCGCGGTTGTCGCGCAGGAACATCTCGGTGGCCGGCAGCGCCGACCACTCGGTGATCGCGTTCATCTTGACCGTCGTCGCCTGCTCGTCGCTCAGCCGCGCGGCATCGAAGCGGTCCCAGGGGATGTCGCGGTCCATGCTCCAGCGCACGGCCTCGAGCTGCTTGAACAGTTCCGGATACAGCATGGCGGGTCCTCGGTGGGGGCGCGGCGGCGGGATAGTGGCCGAAGTCAGCGCACCGGCCGATGCGCGGCGCGCCGCAGGGTGGTCGAAGTCCGGCGAGCGTCGACGGCGGGCGGGATCGGATGCGATCGCTCGAACGGATTCTAGGGAGGCGTCGCCGTGCGCGCGCGCCAGGCTTGCAGAGCCGGATCGATCTCGTCCAGCGACGGCAGCGCGAGCACGCCGTCGATGCGCCGGCGCCGCAGCACCGGCGCCGACCCCCCGGCCCACAGCGCGGTCGTCGCCGGCAGCCTGGCGCGCAGCTCGCGCAGCGCCTGCAGCGTCGGCTGCGGTGCGGTGCAGCCGCTGAATCCGAGCGCGACGATATCGGCGTGCCAGGCCTGCGCCGCACGCACCAGGTCCCAGGCCGGGGTCTGCACCCCGAGCGGGATGCATGCGGCGCCGTGCAGCGCGAGCAGCGCCTCGGCCATCAGCAGCCCGAGGCCGTGCGGCTCTCCCGGCAGCGTCGACAGCAGCACGCGTGGTCGCGCCTCGGCAGGCGCAGGCGGCAGCGCCGCGATCGTCTGCCGCAGCAGCGATTGCAGCGCCTCGCTGCAGGCGTGCTCATGGTGCACTTCGATCCGGCCATGCAGCCAGGCCTCGCCGACGGCGGCATTCAGCGGCGCGACGAGTTCGGTCACGAAGCGGCCCAACCCCAGCGCCGCCAGCTCGCGCCGAAGCCGCCCGCGCAGGGCGTCCAGATCGTGCGCCTTCAGTGCCTCCAGGCAGGCACGGCAGGCGCCATCGTCGAGGGCGGGCGCAGGCGGCGCTTCGAGCGCGCCGCCTGCACGCTCGAGATCGAGCAGCGCCGGCAGCGCCAGCATGACGACCTGGCCCGGGCGGTGGCCGGCATCGAGCAGCCGCCTGATGCGGCGCAGCCGCTCGACCTGGTCCAGCGGGTAGGCACGAGCGCCGTTCGCGTCGCGCAGCGGCTGCGGGAATCCGTAGCGCCGCTCCCAGGTGCGCAGCGTGTCCTCGCTCAGCCCGGTGTCGCGCTCCACGGCGTCGATCGCGATCGTCGGCCGGGCCACTTGGCCGGGTTCGTCCATGCGTGTCGTGGCGGGTGGCTCGCGCGGATTGCGCGGAGCCGACAGTGGAAACGCATGTCGATGCCATGGTTATTTGTGCGGGATAGCATACGCATCAGTTTATTTCGTGAACTTCTCAGTATGCACTCTCACCTCGCCCCCTCTGCATGCCGGATGCCTTCGGCAGCCCGCGTCGGCCTTCGTGGAAACATCCGGCTACATCTGGGCGGAACTCCACGTCGCCGCGGCGTTCTCAGTTTTGTGGCGCCGAAGCGCTTCGCTGGACAGACCGCGAGGAGTCGAGGCTGGGGCGCCAGATCCGTTTTCCTGTCGCGCAGACGGCCTGTGAAGGCTGCAATCCCGGGATGTCTCTCCTCCTCCTCCCTCCCTCCCTCGTTCATCCCGGGGCGCTGCGCGACGGTTCTTCTTCGGGGTCGGCGCGCTGATCTCCCTGCCCCGGCGGCGGGGCGGGGGTCGCGCCGATGACGCCGCCGACTTCCCTGCGCGGCGTCGGGCGCGCTGCGACCGACGGCAAGCCGTTCGCCGATCGCCGGGTCGCCATCGTCGGCTCGGGAATTGCCGGGCTGGCCGCGGCGCACCACCTGCAGCGCGACGCCCGCGTCACCCTGTTCGAGGCCGGTGATCGCTTCGGCGGCCACGCCAATACGGTCGACCTGACGCTCGACGGCCCCGACGGCCCGGTCACGCACGGCGTCGACACCGGATTTCTCGTCTTCAATCACCGCACCTATCCGAACTTGGTGCGGCTGTTCGACGAGCTCGGCGTGCCGACCGCGGCGTCGGACATGTCGTTCTCGGTCCAGTCGCCGGCGACCGGGCTGGAGTGGAGCGGGTCCGACCTGGACGGTGTCTTCGCGCAGCGCCGCAACCTGCTGCGGCCGCGGTTCTGGCACATGCTGGCCGAGATCCTGCGCTTCAACCGCCTGGCGACCGCGATCGCCACGCGCGGAGCCGACGTCGAGCTCGACGAGCCGATCGGCGACTTCCTGGACCGCCACCGCTTCGGCGCCGGGTTTCGCGGCGGTTACTTCCTGCCGATGATCGGCTGCATCTGGTCCTGCCCGACCGACCAGATGCTGCGCTTCCCGGTCGGGTCGATGATCCGCTTCTGCCACAACCACGGGCTGATCCAGGTGAGCGACCGGCCGCAGTGGCACACCGTGCGTGGCGGGTCGCGCGAATACGTCCAGCGCATCGTCAGCGGACTGGACGATGCGCGGCTGGCGACGCCGGTGCGCCAGGTGCGCCGCCTGCCGCCTGGTCATGGCGGCGCCGGCGTGATGGTGGTCACCGACGCCGGTGAGGAGCGCTTCGACGAGGTCGTGCTGGCCTGCCACAGCGACCAGTCGCTAGCGCTGCTGGCCGACGCCGCGCCCGACGAGCGCGCGCTGCTCGGCGCGATCCGCTACCAGCCCAACCGTGCCGTGCTGCACTCCGATACCGCGGTCATGCCGCGCAGCCGCCGCGCCTGGGCGGCGTGGAACTACGAGCGCGCCGCCGACGCCTCGTCCGAGCAGGCGCGTGTGTGCCTGCACTACTGGATCAACCGGCTGCAGCCGCTGCCTTGGTCGACGCCGGTCATCGTCTCGCTCAACCCGGTGCGGCCGATCGATCCGGCACGCGTGGCCGCCGAGTTCGACTACGCGCACCCGGTGTTCGACCTCGGCGCGATCGACGCCCAGCGCCGGTTGCCCGGGATCCAGGGCCGCTCGCATGTCTGGTTCTGCGGCGCCTGGACGCGCTACGGTTTTCACGAGGACGGGCTGGCGTCGGCGCTGGCGGTCGTCGACGCGATGTGCGCGCGTTGGGCCGCGCGCGACGCCGAGCTGGTCGAGGCAGCGTGATGGACCGGACGCCGGGTCGGGACGCGACGGGGCACGGGCCGCGCGAGGCCGCGCACGAGGCGTTTCCGGTCGCGCCCGGCACGGCCGCCGGCGCGATGGGCACCGGGAGCGCCGCCGCGCGCGCGCTGATCGCCACCGGCATCGTCCGCCACCGCCGGCTGCGACCGGCGGCCAACGCCTTCGAATACCCGACCTACTTCCTGCTGCTGCCGATGCGCGCGCTGGCACGCCAGCCTGAGACCGCGCTGCGCCGCAACCGCTTCGGGCTGGTCAACTTCCACGACCGCGACCATGGCGACGGCGGGCCCGATGCGCTGGCCTGGCTGGATGCACTGCTGGCGCGCGAGGGCATCGCCGACGCCGACGGCGAAGTCTGGCTGCAGACCTACCCGCGCGTGCTCGGCTATGTCTTCAAGCCGGTCAGCTTCTGGTATTGCGAGCGTGCCGACGGGACGCTGGCGGCGATCGTCGCCGAGGTCAACAACACCTTCGGCGAGCGCCACTGCTACCTGCTCGCCGGCGAGAACCTGGCCTGGGGGCGCGAGCTGCAGGCGCGCAAGGTCTTCCACGTCTCGCCGTTCTGCGACGTGCAGGGTCGCTACCGCTTCCGCTTCATGCGCAACGCCGAGCGCATCGTCGCCCGCGTCGACCACGACGACGCCGACGGGCCGCTGCTGCTGACCAGCGTCGGCGGCCGGCTCGCGCCGCTGACCGCGGCCAGCGCGCGTGCGGCCTTCTTCGGCATGCCGCTGATGACGCTGGGCGTTATCGCGCGCATCCACTGGCAGGCGCTGAGGCTGTGGGTCAAGCGCGTGCCGTTCCTGCGCAAGCCCGCGCCGCCCGGCGTCGCGGTCACGCGCTGACCCAGCTGCCGACCCCCGTTCGCCCTCACGCCGCAGCCCGCTCGCAACCTGCCCGTACCGCCTTCCGCCCTGTCCCCCGCGACGAGCCGCCCCGCTACCCGCCTCCGCCACGCCAACCGCCATGACCGAGACCACCCGCACCGCGCCGATGACCCTGCCGCCGCGCACGCCGGCGGCCGCCCGCAGCGTGCTGCGCCTGCTGCAGCGGCTGCGCGTCGGCGTGCTCGACCTGCAACTCCCCGACGGCAGCCAGGCGCGCTTCGGCACGCCGCGCGCCGGCGCGCCGCAGGCGGCGATCCGGATCGCCGACTGGTCGGTCTTCGGCGCCGCGCTGCGGCGTGGCGACATCGGGTTCGCCGAGGCCTTCATCGACGGCCGCTGGACCAGCCCCGACGTCGTCGCGCTGCTCGAGCTGCTGCTGGCCAACCGCGACGCGCTGGAGGCGGTCGTCTACGGGCGCTGGTGGGGATCGCTGCTGGACCGCGTGCGCCACCTGCTGAACCGCAACTCGCGCCGCGGCAGCCGGCGCAACATCCACGCCCACTACGACATCGGCAACCCGTTCTACCGCCTGTGGCTGGACGAGACGATGAACTATTCGAGCGCGCTGTTCGAGGGCGACCTGACGCGGCCGACCGCCGACGCCCAGCGCGCCAAGATCCGGCGCGCGCTGGACGCCGTGCGGCTGCGCCCGGGCCAGCGGCTGCTGGAAATCGGCTGCGGCTGGGGCGCGCTGGCCGAGCAGGCGGCCGGCGAGGACGCCGCCCGCGTCGTCGGGCTGACGCTGTCGGACTAGCAGCTCGCGTTCGCGCGCGAGCGCATCGCGCAGCGCGGCCTGACCGACCGCGTCGACCTGCGGCTGCAGGACTGGCGCGACCTGGACCAGGCGCGCTTCGACGCCATCGTCTCGATCGAGATGTTCGAGGCCGTCGGCCGCGCTTACTGGGACGACTACTTCCGCATGCTGCACGACCGGCTCGCCCCTGGCGGCCGCGCCTGCATCCAGACCATCGTCATCCGCGACGACCTGTTCGAGCGCTACGCGCGGTCGACCGACTTCATCCAGCAGTTCATCTTCCCCGGCGGCATGCTGCCCAGCCGCGCGACCTTCCGCGCCGGCGCCGAGCGCGCCGGGCTGCGCGTCGAGGACGGCTTCGCGTTCGGCGCCGACTATGCCGAGACGCTGCGGCGCTGGCGCGCGGCCTTCCTGGCGCGCGACGCGCACCTGCGCCGGCTCGGCTTCGACACCCGCTTCGTGCGGACCTGGGAGTTCTACCTCGCGTACTGCGAGGCGGCATTCGCCACCGGCAATACCGACGTCGTCCAGTTCACCCTCGTGCGTGACTGAACCTCGCTTGACCACCATGCAACGCTCACGCCGTCAACTGCTGGCCGACGCCACCACGCTCGCCGCAGCCGCCGCGCTGCCCGGCATGGCGCGGGCCAGCGCGGCGCCGCCCGAGGTCGCAGCGCGCTGGCCGGCCGCGCGGCTGCAAGGGCAGGGGCGGCTGCGCTTCCTCGGCCTGCACGTCTACGACGCCCGGCTGTGGGCGCCGGCCGTGGTCGACGCCGATCGATGGTGGAGCTCGCCGCTGGCGCTCGAGCTGCAGTACGCGCGCCGGCTCGTCGGCCGCCTGATCGCCGAGCGTTCGATCGAGGAGATGCGCCGCCAGCAGCCGATCGCCGCCGAGCGCGCCGACGACTGGCTGGCGGCGATGAGCGAGCTGTTCCCCGACGTCGCCGGCGGCGACCGGCTGTGCGGCGTGCTGCTGCCGGGCGAGGCGGCGCGCTTCTACTTCAACGGCAAACCGCGCGGCGAGCTGCGCGACCCGGACTTCGCGCGCCTGTTCTTCGGCATCTGGCTCGCCCCCGAGACCTCCGAGCCGGCGCTGCGCGGGCAGCTGCTGGGGATGGCGCCGCGATGAGCCCTTCGCGCGCGCACACGCCCTGGCGCGGCGGCTGGGCCGACGGGCTGCGCTATGGCGGGCTCGGACTGCCGCTGGCCTTCGTCGCGCTGCCGCTGTACGTGATCCTGCCGAACCACTATGCGACCGCGTTCGGCATCCCGCTGGCCGCGCTCGGCGCGCTGTTGCTCGGGGTGCGGCTGTTCGACGCCGTCACCGACCCGCTGATCGGCTGGCTCGCCGACCGCTGGTTCGGTCACTCGGTCGCGCGCGTGCTGGCGGCCGCCGCGGTCGCCGCGGTGGTGCTCGCGCTGGGATTTCGCGCGCTGTTCTTTCCCGCCGTCGACGGCATGACCGCGCTGCTGCTGTGGTGCGGCGCGGCGCTGCTCGTCAGCACGCTCGCCTACAGCGTGCTCGCGGTGCTGCACCAGGCCTGGGGCGCGCGGCTGGGCGGCGGCGCGACGCAGCGCGCGCGCATCGTCTCGTGGCGCGAGGCGCTGGCGCTGGTCGGCGTGCTCGTGGCCAGCGTGCTGCCGTCGCTGGCCGGGCTGGGCGTGTCGACGGTCGCCTTCGCCCTGCTGCTGGCCTGCGGCGTGGCGCTGATGGCGTTCGCGCCGCGTCCTCAGCCGCAGCCGCCTGCGTCGACCGCTGCTTCGACGCTGCAGCCGGCGCGCGCCGGGCAGGCCGGCCGGTCTTCGGCCCCGGCGCCGGGCGCCGCGCCGGCGCCGAACTGGCAGCTGCCGCTGGCCACGTCCGCATTCCGCCGCCTGCTGGCGATCTACCTCGTCAACGGCATCGCCGGCGCGATCCCGGCCACGCTGCTGCTGTTCTTCGTCCGCGACCGGCTGCAGGCACCAGCCTACGAGCCGCTCTTCCTCGCCAGCTATTTCGCCGCCGCCGCGCTGTCGATGCCGCTGTGGGTGCGCGCGGTGGCGCGCATCGGGCTGGCGCGCGCCTGGCTGGCGGGCATGCTGCTGGCGATCGCCGCCTTCGTCTGGGCCGCGCGGCTGGGCGCTGGTGACGTCGTCGCCTTCGTCGCGGTGTGCGTGGCCAGCGGCATCGCGCTCGGCGCCGACCTGGCCTTGCCGGGTGCGCTGCTCGCCGGCCTGATCCGCCGCGCCGGCCACGGCGGACGCGCCGAGGGCGCCTATTTCGGCTGGTGGAGCTTTGCCACCAAGCTCAACCTGGCGCTCGCCGCCGGGCTGGCACTGCCGCTGCTGGCTGCCTTCGGCTACACGCCGGGCAGCACCGACCCCGGAGCGCTGCGCGCGCTGACGATCGCCTACTGTCTGCTGCCCTGCGCGCTCAAGCTGGCCGCGGCCGCGCTGCTGTGGCGGCGCTGGATCGCGCACGCCGACGGCCGCGCCGAGGACGACGAAGCGCGCGCGGACGTGATCGCCCGCCCGGCCGACGCCGAGCGGCCGGCGCAGCCCCCGGCCCTGTTCGAGATCACCGGCGCCGGATCCGGCGCCGCCGCGGAGCCCACCCGATGACCGACCGATCGACCACCAACCGCCGCGCCTTCGGTGCCGCCGTCCTGGCCGGCGCGCTGCTGCTGGCCGGCTGCGCCACGCCGCAGCCCGCCGACTACGCCGCCGAGACGCCGCGGCTGGACCTGAGGACCTACTTCGACGGCCCGCTGACCGCGCACGGCATCTTCAGCGACCGCGCGGGCAAGGTCGTGCGCCGCTTCGTGGTCGAGATGGAAGGGCGCTGGAGCGGCAACGAGGGCGTGCTCGACGAGCGCTTCCGCTACAGCGACGGCGCCACCGAGCGCCGCGTCTGGCGCCTGACCGACCTCGGCGGCGGGCGCTGGCAGGGCCGCGCCGACGACGTCGTCGGCGTGGCCGACGGCACGGCTGCCGGCAAC
>JACPVA010000163.1 GCA_016191995.1 Burkholderiales bacterium
CGCTTCTTCTTCGTCGAGGTAGGCATCCGCGCATGATCGCAAAACCCCTTATGCCGCGACTGCCGCCAAACTTCGATGCCATGCGGGTTACAGGCCCATCAGACACTGGATTTCACCCACACGACATCCTGAAGACCCTTCTTCATCAGGTACAGCGCGGCATCGGCGATGTAGATCGGGCCGTCGAAGGCCTGCACCCGGCCCTTGTTGCTCTTGCCGTCGGGCAGCGTCGTCTCCTCGAAGACCACGCTCCAGCTCGTCGGCTTCTTGTCGCCGAAGACCTTGGTGTTGAACATCAGCACGTTCCAGCCCCACTGGTAGGGCACGCCGTAGTGGGTGTTGTTCTCGTAGTGCCAGGGCGCCTTCTGCAGCCGCGGGTCGATGTTCTTGTAGCTCGGGATCAGCGCGACGTTGATCGGCTGCACCTTCTTGCCGCGGATCAGCCGCGTGCTGGCGTCGCCCGACGCGGTGACGAGGTCGAAGCCGCCCTCGTTCATCAGCGCCACCATCTCGTCGGAGGTGCCGGCGGTCTTGACGTTGACCTTGCAGCCGGTGGCCTTCTCGAAATCGGTCACCCAGTCGAATGCCTTGTCGGTCGCGCCGCGCTCGATATAGCCGGCCCAGGCGACGATATCGACCTGGCCTTCGCCCTTGCCGATCTTGGCCAGCGGCTGCTGGGCCGTCGCGCCGGTGTGGGCGGCGAGCGCAGCGGCGGCGACGGCCGCCAGCATGAGGGTGTTGCGGGACATGGAGCCTCCTGTCGCTTCGGGGAATCGAAACGCGGCGCACGATAGGCGCCCCCGCCGGCCTTGTGAAATTCAATCGATCGCCGCCGAGCTATCTCCGAAAGAGATATCTGGGGTCAACCCTGATCGATCGGCGATGACCGAGCAAGGCACTGCCATGGCAAGTCTGGAGTCGTCGCCGGGCCGCGCCAGGGCGACTCGCAACCCCAAGGTGAGGCCGCGTCGACGCAGCCCGGGCGCCCAGGCGCTCAGCCTGCGATCGCCGCAGCGCGTTCGGCTCGCTCGGCCCGCTGGCGCCAGGCCAGCCACGCCAGCGCCGCCGATACCAGGGCGATCGGCAGCAGCGAGCCGATATTCAGCCAGGTCCAGCCCTGCGTCGTCACCATCGCGCCCGACGCGATCGACGTCACCGCCATGGTCGCGAAGACGCAGGTGTCCATCGCGCCTTGCGCGCGTGTCTTCTCCTCGGGCGCGTAGGTCGTCGTCAGCAGCACCGAGCCGCCGGTATAGAGGAAGTTCCAGCCCACCCCGAGCAGGAACAGCGCGACCAGGAACTGCATCAGGTCCACCCCCGACAGCGCGACCGCGACGCAGGCGAAATTCAGCAGCGCGCCCGCCACCATGATCGGCAGGCTGCCGAAGCGCCTGATCAGGTGGCCGGTGAAGAAGCTCGGCACGAACATCCCCAGCACATGCCACTCGAGGACGAAGGCGGCGTCGGAGAACGGCAGCCCGCACTGTTGCATCGCCAGCGGCGTAGCCGCCATCAGCAGGTTCATGACGCCATAGCCCAGCGCCGCCGCCGCCACCGCGACGACGAAGGCCGGCTGGCGCGCGATCTCGGCCAGCGGCCGCCCCGTGCTCGCCCCCTTCGCCGGCGCGACATGCGCCGGGAAGCGGATGAACGACAGCGCCAGCAGCGCCAGCGCCGCCACACCAATCAGCGCCAGGTAGGACGCGGCAAAGGCCACCGGCAGCATGCTGCGCGTCGCGCTGGCGAGGTTGGGGCCGACGAAGGCGCCGACGATGCCGCCGGCCAGCACCAGCGACAAGGCCTTCTCCGCGAACCCCGGCGCCGCCAGCTCGGGCCCGGCAAAGCGGTACAACTGCGCATTGGCGCTGTAGAAGCCGGCGACGACGGTGGATGCGACCAGCATCCAGAAGCTGCCCAGCGTCACCGCCAGCGCGCAAGCCGCGGCCGACCCCGCCGCCACCAGCAACCCGGCCTGGAACGAGCGCTTGCGCCCGATGCGCGACTGCATGCGCGCGACCAGCGGCGCCGCGAGCGCGCCGCCGACGACATAGCCCGCCACCGGCAGCGTCGCCATCCAGCCCCAGGGCGCGAGCTGCAGCCCGACCAGCCCGTTGATCGCGATGAAGGTCACGTTGTTGGTCAGGAACAGGCCCTGGCACAGCGCGAGCAACAGCAGGTGGCGGTTCATGCGCGGATCATCGCATGCCCGATCGGGTATGCGGCCGGGCGGCCTGAACGCGCCAGCGCCGCGTCGACTCGTCAGCTCGCGCGGTCCATGAGCGCGTGCAGGAACTCGCGCGCCCACCAGTGCACGTCGTGCGTGCGCAGGTTGCGCATCAGCGCGGCGTGTCGCATCACGCGCTCCTGCAGCGGCATCTGCAACGCCTGCTGGATCGCGTCGGCCGTGCCGGCGATGTCGTAGGGGTTGACGAGCAGCGCGTCGGTCAGCTGCTCGGCCGCGCCGGCGAAGCGAGACAGCACCAGCACCCCCGGGTCGGCCGGATCCTGGCTCGCGACATACTCCTTGGCCACCAGGTTCATGCCGTCGCGCAGCGGCGTAACCAGGCCGACCGCGCCGGCGCGGTACAGCCCGGGCAGGCGCTTGCGCGCCACCGTGCGGTGGATGAAGCGCACCGGCATCCAGTCGAGTTCGCCGAAGTCGCCGTTGATCGCGCCGCACAGACCCTCCAGCTCGCGCCGGATGTCGGCATACGCGCCGACATCCTCGCGCGACGGCGCGGCGACCTGGATCAGCGTCGCGCGGCGCCGGTTCTCGGGGTACGCCTCGAGCAGGCGACGGAAGGCGCGGATGCGCTGCGGCAGCCCCTTGCTGTAGTCGAGCCGGTCGACGCCGATCAGCAGGCGGCGCGCGGCATAGGTCTCGCGCATCGATTGCAGGGTCTCGCGCGCGTCGGCGCCGCGGCCCAGGGCCTGGAACTCGTCGACGTCGATGCCGATCGGCACCGCGCGCGCACGCACCGTGCGGCCCCAGGCGAGCAGCCTGTCGTCGCCCAGCGCCTGCCCGCCGGCCTCGCGCAGCAGGTAGTCGGCGAAATGCTCGCGGTCGGTGCGGCTCTGGAACCCGACCAGGTCGTAGGCCATCAGCGAGCGCATCAGCCAGGCATGCTGCGGAATCGCGGCGAGCAGCGTGTGCGGCGGCAGCGGGATGTGCAGGAAGAAGCCGATGCGCTGCGCGCAGCCCAGCGCGCGCAACTCGGCGGCGAGCGGGATCAGGTGGTAGTCGTGCACCCAGACGAGGTCGTCGGCGCGCAGCAGCGGCCGCAGCTCCTGCGCCATCAGGCGGTTGACGCGCCGATAGCCCTCGATGTCGCCGGCCTCGTGGTCGGCCAGGTTGATCCGGTAATGGAACACCGGCCACAGCACGCTGTTGCTGTAGCCCAGGTAGTAGGCGCGGTGGTCGGCTGCCGACAGGTCGATCGTCGCCAGCGTGACGTCGCCGGCGCGCTGAACCTGCACCGCCTGCGCCGCGCTCGCCTCGGCGGTGCGCCCGCTCCACCCGAACCACAGCCCGCCGCTGGTATGCAGCGCGTCGCCCAGCGCCACCGCCAGCCCGCCGGCGCCGGGCTTGCGCGGGTCGGCCACGCGGTTGGAGACCACGACCAGCCTGCTCATCTCTCGTCCTCCTGTTGCGTACCCCCCTGGGCCGCGGCAGCGCGCCGAGGCGACGCGAAGCGCCTCGAAGCGCCGCGCGCGGGCACGCCGGCCAACCCTTCACCCGGCGCCGCGTGCCGGCACCCAGGCCGCGCCGCAGCGCCGCGGCCGGCCTGCGCGAGCGCCCCCGGCCCGCGATCGGCCAACGGGGGGGCTGCCGCCGGGTGCTAACGGCTCAGATCACGGTCTCCCAGGGCTGCGACAGCCGCACCGCCCCGTTGATCAGCCCGACCATCGAGTAGGTCTGCGGGAAGTTGCCCCACATCGCGCCGCTCGCGGGATGCGTGTCCTCGCTCATCAGCCCGAGGTGGTTGCGCGCCGCCAGCATGGCCTCGAAGATCGCCATCGCCTCGTCGCGCCGCCCGATGCGCGCCAGCGCATCCAGGCGCCAGAAGCTGCAGATGTTGAACGCCGTCTCGGGCAGGCCGAAGTCGTCCGCTGCCTCGTAGCGCCGCATGTAGGGGCCGTCGCACAGGGTGGCCTGCAGCGCGTCGACGGTGGCGACGAAGCGCGGGTCGCGCGGGTCGATGATGCCGACCTCGGCCATCAGCAGCACGCTGGCATCCAGGTGTTCGCCGCCCAGGCTCTCGACGAAGGCGCCGCGCCTGGCGTTCCAGGCACCCTCCAGCAGCTTCGTGCGGATGCGCCCGGCGTGCCCGTGCCAGTAGGCGGCGCGGTCGCGCAGCCCCAGCCGGAGCGCGATCTTGGCCAGCCGGTCGCACGCCGCCCAGCACATCAGCATCGACGAGGTGTGCACGCGCGCGCGCGTGCGCAGCTCCCACATCCCGGCATCGGGCTGGTCGTGCACGCGCACCGCCTGCTCGCCGACCGCCTCCAGCAGGCGGAACTCGGGCTCGCCCGCCGGATACAGCAGCCGCCGGTCGTGGAAGGCCTGCGCCGCCCCGAGCACGATATTGCCGTAGACATCGTGCTGGAAGTGCTCCCAGGCCTGGTTGCCGCGCCGCACCGGCGCGTGGCCGCGGTAGCCGGGCAGCTGCGGCTCGATCTCCTCGTGCAGCTCGCGCTCCAGCGCGATGCCGTACAGCGGCTGCACGTGGCCGCCGTCGGCATGCGCGACGACGTTGCGCAGCCAGCGCAGGTAGTCCTCCATCGTGCCGACCTCGGACAGCGAGTTCAGCGCCCGCACGACGAAGAAGGCGTCGCGCAGCCAGCAGTAGCGATAGTCCCAGTTGCGCGCAGTCCCAGGTGCCTCGGGGATGCTCGTCGTCAGCGCGGCGACGATCGCGCCGGTATCCTCGTGCACGCACATCTTGAGCGTGATCGCGGCGCGCACGACGACTTCCTGCCACTGCAGCGGCAGCGCCAGGCGGCGCGCCCAGATGCGCCAGTAGGCCAGCGTCTCGCGCTCGTAGGCGGCCGCCATCTCGTCCGGGCCGAGGTCGGGCGACTCGTCCGGCCCCAGCACCAGGCTGACCGGCTCGGTCAGCACGAAGGGCTCCTCGCGCAGCACATAGGCGAGCGGCACCGAGGTCGTCAGCCGCAGCACCTGGTCGGGGCCGACATAGCGCAGGTGGTGGCTGCCCTGCGTCAGCCGCGGCGCCGCCCGCCCCCAGTCGAAGCGCGGCCGCAGCCGCACCCGCACGCGCGGCGCCCCGGCCAGCACGCGCAGCCGGCGCACCAGCATCAGCGGGCGGTACATGCGGCCCTTGGCGATGAAGCGCGGCGCGAAGTCGGTCACCTCGACGCACTGGCCGCGGTCGTCCCACAGCCTGGTCACCAGCACCGCGGTATTGCCGGCGTAGAACTGCTCGCTGCGTGCGAAGCCCTCGACCTCGACTGCGAACGCACCGTCGCCGTCGACGCCGCCCTCCGGTACACCCAGCAGCGCGTGGAAGACCGGATCCCCGTCCAGGCGCGGCAGGCAGGCCCAGACGATGCGCGCGCGCGCATCGACCAGCGCCGCGATCGCGCAGTTGCCGATCGCGCCGAGTGCGAGCGAGGGCGCGTCGCGCGCCGGCGGGCCGTCGGATGTCATGGTCCAAAGATACAACAGCGCGCTGCATCGTGGCGGCGCGGCGCGATCGGCCTTCGGTGCCGGTCAACGGCCGGGCGGCATCGGACGTTGGCATCGCCGTGCCAAGCCCTAGCTTGACGCCGAGAGCGCCGAGAACGCCGAGAACGCCGAGAAGACGGAACTCAGGCTCCCCGAGCGAAATCCATCACGCGCATCTGCCGGGCATTCACCGTCATACTCGGGCTGTACCCCGTCACCGAATTGCCTCATCGTCCGACCATGCCAGCGTGACCTTCGGAAAGCTCTGATGGCGCCCGGGCCCGTACAGCCGGGACGCCATCAGAACTTCCCCCGCCGGACGGCCCTGTCGCCGCCCGGCGCACCTCAGCAGGAGGTCCGCATGGACGTGATCAGCCACTTCGCCTCGCGCTGGGAGCGCTCGCGCGAGGAGACGCTCTCGATCGAGGACTACCTCGCCGAGTGCAAGCGCAACCGTCTGGCCTACGCGACCGCCGCCGAGCGCATGCTCGAGGCGATCGGCGAGCCGACCCAGGTCGATACCCGCAACGACCCGCGGCTGTCGCGGCTGTTCGCCAACAAGCTCATCAAGATCTACCCCGCCTTCGCCGAGTTCTACGGCATGGAGGACTCGATCGAGCAGGTCGTGTCCTACTTCCGCCACGCGGCGCAGGGGCTGGAGGAGAAGAAGCAGATCCTGTACCTGCTCGGCCCGGTCGGCGGCGGCAAGAGCTCGATCGCCGAGCGGCTCAAGCAGCTGATGGAGCACGTGCCCTTCTACGCGCTGGCCGGCAGCCCGGTCAACGAGTCGCCGCTCGGGCTTTTCGACCCCGACGAGGACGGGCAGATCCTGGAAGACCAGTACGGCATCCCGCGCCGCTACCTGACGCGCGTCCTGTCGCCGTGGGCGGTCAAGCGGCTCGAGGAGTTCGGCGGCGACATCCGCAAGTTCCGCGTCGTCAAGCGCCTCCCGAGCATCCTCAAGCAGATCGCGGTCGCCAAGACCGAGCCCGGCGACGAGAACAACCAGGACATTAGCTCGCTGGTCGGCAAGGTCGACATCCGCAAGCTCGAGACCTATGCGCAGGACGACCCCGACGCCTACAGCTACTCGGGCGGCCTGTGCCTGGCCAACCAGGGGCTGCTCGAGTTCGTCGAGATGTTCAAGGCACCGATCAAGGTGCTGCACCCGCTGCTGACCGCGACCCAGGAGGGCAACTTCAAGGGCACCGAGGGCTTCGGCGCGATCCCGTTCGACGGCATCGTGCTGGCGCACAGCAACGAGAGCGAGTGGAAGGCCTTCCGCAACAACAAGAACAACGAGGCCTTCCTCGACCGCATCTACATCGTCAAGGTCCCGTACTGCCTGCGCGTGACCGAGGAGGTCAAGATCTACGAGAAGCTGATCCGCAACTCCTCGCTCGCCGACGCCACCTGCGCCCCCGGCACGCTGAAGATGATGGCGCAGTTCGCGGTGCTGACGCGCCTGAAGGAGCCGGAGAACTCGTCCGTCTACTCGAAGATGCTGGTCTACGACGGCCAGAGCCTGAAGGACACCGACCCGCGCGCCAAGAGCTACCAGGAGTACCGCGACTACGCCGGCGTCGACGAGGGCATGAGCGGCGTCAGCACGCGCTTCGCGTACAAGATCCTGTCCAAGGTCTTCAACTTCGACAGCACCGAGGTCGCCGCCAACCCGGTGCACCTGATGTACGTGCTCGAGCAGCAGATCGAGCGCGAGCAGTTCGCCCCCGAGCTCGAGCAGAAGTTCGTCGGCTTCGTCAAGGAGACGCTGGCGCCGCGCTACGCCGAGTTCATCGGCAAGGAGATCCAGACCGCGTACCTGGAGAGCTACAGCGAGTACGGCCAGAATATCTTCGACCGCTACGTCACCTACGCCGACTACTGGATCCAGGACCAGGAGTATCGCGACACCGACACCGGCGAGGTCTTCGACCGCGCGTCGCTGAACGCCGAGCTGGAGAAGATCGAGAAGCCCGCCGGCATCGCCAACCCGAAGGACTTCCGCAACGAGATCGTCAACTTCGTGCTGCGCGCGCGCGCCAGCAACGCCGGCAAGAACCCGCTGTGGACCAGCTACGAGAAGCTGCGCGCGGTGATCGAGAAGAAGATGTTCTCCAACACCGAGGAGCTGCTGCCGGTCATCAGCTTCAACGCCAAGGCCAGCGCCGACGAGGCCAAGAAGCACGAGGACTTCGTCCAGCGCATGGTCGACAAGGGCTACACGCCCAAGCAGGTGCGGCTGCTGTGCGAGTGGTACCTGCGGGTGCGCAAGAGCTCGTGAGGCGGGCCGGGGAGGTCGCCGCGCGCGCGAAAGGGGCCGAGCGATGGCACTGCAATCGATCATCGACCGACGGCTGGCGGGCAAGAACAAGTCCGTCGGCAACCGCGAGCGCTTCCTGCGCCGCTACAAGACGCAGATCCGCGACGCCGTCAAGCGCGCGATCGACGGCCGCGGCATCCGCGACATCGAGCGCGGCGAGGAGATCCGCATCCCCAAGCGCGACATCTCCGAGCCGGTGTTCGGCCACGGGCAGGGTGGCGTGCGCGACATCGTCCATCCGGGCAACAAGGAGTTCGTACGCGGCGACCGCATCGAGCGGCCCAAGGGCGGTGGCGACGGCGGTCGCGGCAAGGGGCAGGCCAGCGACTCCGGCGACGGCGAGGACGACTTCGTCTTCGCGCTGTCGAAGGAGGAATTCATGCAGGTCTTCTTCGAGGACCTGGCGCTGCCGCACCTGGTGCGCACGCAGCTGGCCGAGACGCCGGAGTGGAAGTACCACCGCGCCGGCTTCAGCAGCGACGGCACGCCGAACAACCTGCACGTCGTGCGCAGCATGCGCGGCGCGATCGGCCGGCGCATCGCGCTCGGCGCCGAGGCGCGGCGCGAGCTGAACGAGCTCGAGGAGCAGCTCGCCGCGCTGTGCGCCACGCCGCGTCCGGCCGACCTTGGCGCGGAGCGTGTGCGCCAGAACGGGATCGACGCGCTGACGGCGCAGATCGACGCCCTGCGCGCGCGCATCGCGCGCATCCCCTTCCTCGACCCGATCGACCTGCGGTTCCGCAACCGCGTCAAGGTCCCGGTACCGACCAGCCAGGCGGTGATGTTCTGCGTCATGGACGTCTCCGGGTCGATGGACGAGCAGCGCAAGGAGCTGGCCAAGCGATTCTTCATCCTGCTGTACATGTTCCTGACGCGGCACTACGAGCGCATCGAGCTGGTCTTCATCCGCCATCACACGCAGGCGGCCGAGGTCGACGAGGAGAATTTCTTCCACGCGCGCGAGACCGGCGGCACCGTCGTCAGCAGCGCGCTCGTGCTGATGCACGAGATCATCCGCGCCCGCTACGACCCCGCACAGTGGAATATCTACGGCGCGCAGGCCAGCGACGGCGACAACTGGCACCACGACAGCGGCCGCTGCCGCGAGCTGCTGGCCGAGCAGATCCTGCCGCTATGCCGCTACTACGCCTACGTGCAGGTGGCCGAGGAGGAGCAGAACCTGTGGGAAGAGTACACGCAGCTTCTGGACACGCACCGCCACTTCGCGATGCGCAAGGCCACGAGCGCGGACCAGATCTATCCGGTCTTCCGCGACCTGTTCCGCAAGGAAGGGGCGAAGGCGGCATGAGCGCGCCGCGAGCCAGCAAGCTCGGGCCGGTGGTCGAGCGCCGCCGCCAGCACCAGCCGCAGTCGATCCCGCCCGGCGGCGACCGCCGCGGCCGCGACGGCCCGCTGCCCGCGCCGCGCCCGCCGGGCCCGCGCCCGGCCGAGCCTCTGCCCGGGCCGAGCGAGTGGACCTTCGAGCTGATCGAGCGCTACCACGAGGTCATCCGTGCCACCGCGCAGCGCTACGGGCTGGACACCTACCCGAACCAGCTCGAGATCATCACCGCCGAGCAGATGATGGACGCCTACGCGAGCGTCGGCATGCCGGTCAACTACCGCCACTGGAGCTACGGCAAGGAGTTCATCGCCACCGAGAAGAAGTACCGCCGCGGCCACATGGGGCTGGCGTACGAGATCGTCATCAATTCGAACCCCTGCATCAGCTACCTGATGGAGGAGAACACGCTGGCGATGCAGGCGCTGGTGATCGCGCACGCGGCCTACGGGCACAACAGCTTCTTCAAGGGCAACTACCTGTTCCGCATGTGGACCGACGCGTCGTCGATCATCGACTACCTGGTCTACGCGCGCCGCTACGTCGCCGAGTGCGAGGAGCGGCACGGGCAGGACGCGGTCGAGGAGTTCCTCGACAGCTGCCACGCGCTGGCCAACCACGGCGTGGACCGCTACCGCCGTCCGGCGCGCAAGAGCCTGGCACAGGAGCTGGCCGAACGCCGTGACCGCGAGGCCTACGCCCAGCAGCAGGTCAACGAGCTGTGGCGCACGCTGCCGCGGCGCGAGAGCGATGCCGCCGAGTCGCCCGAGGCCAAGCGCTTCCCCGAGGAGCCGCAGGAGAACCTGCTGTACTTCATCGAGAAGAACGCGCCGCTGCTAGAGCCCTGGCAACGCGAGATCGTCCGCATCGTGCGCAAGATCGCGCAGTACTTCTACCCGCAGCGGCAGACCCAGACCATGAATGAAGGCTGGGCAACATACTGGCATTACACGCTGCTCAACACAATGTACGACGACGGCTGGTTGACCGACGGCGTGATGATCGAGTGGCTGAAGTCGCACACGAACGTGATCGCGCAGCCACCGGTCGGGCACCCCGCGTACAGCGGCCTCAATCCCTACGCGCTCGGCTTCGCGATGTACTCGGACATCCGGCGCATCTGCGAGCGGCCGACCGACGAGGACCGCCAGTGGTTCCCCGAGATCGCCGGCGCACCGTGGCTGCCGACGCTGGACCACGCGATGCGCAACTTCAAGGACGAGAGCTTCGTCGGCCAGTTCCTCAGCCCGCGCCTGATGCGCGAGATGCGGCTGTTCGCGATCACCGACGACGAGCACGAGGACGAGCTCGAGGTCAGCGCGATCCACGACGAGGCCGGCTACCGCGAGCTGCGCGAGAAGCTGTCGGCGCAATACGACCTCGGCACGCGCGAGCCCAACATCCAGGTCTGGAACGTCGCGCTGCGCGGCGACCGCAGCCTGACGCTGCGCCACTTCCAGCACCGCGACCGCCCGCTGCACGACGGCGCGCAGGAAGTGCTCAAGCATGTCGCGCGGCTGTGGGGCTTCGCGGTGCACCTGGACAGCGCCGACGCCGCCGGCGAGGTGACACGGCGCTGGAGCGTGCCTGGGCCGACGAGCTGAGCGCGGGGATTCGCGGGGTGGCGGCTGACGGCCCATGGCGGTCATTCGCGACGCTTGCCTGTTTGCCGCGGTGGGCGTTCGACGCGTAGCGCGGCAAGGCCGCGGGGGCTCTGCGCCCGGGCTCAAGAGTCGCCGCCCGGCCTGCGGCCGGGTCCCCTGCGCCGCTCGCTCCGCGGCGCGGCTGCGGTGGCTTCGCGCCGACGCTCCCGCGTCGTCGCATAAATCCTCCTCGCCGGTCCGTCGCCTGCGGCGCCGGACTCCCGCCGCTGCGCTGCGCTGCTCGGCGGCGCCTATTCGCCCGGCCGCAGAGCCCCCGCGTCCTTGCGGGACCCG
>JACPVA010000173.1 GCA_016191995.1 Burkholderiales bacterium
AGGGCGCCGAGGCCGCGACCGCGGTGATGCAGACGATGGGGCGCTGAGAGGCGACGCCCGCGATGCGGCTGCCCCGCCCCGGTTTCGAGGTCCAGGTCGCGCTGCGCTTCCTCGCCGAGGGGCGCATGCAGACGCTGCTGATCGTCGTCGGTGTCGCCGCCGGGGTCGCGGTGGTGGCCTACATCTCGGCGCTGATCAGCGGGCTGCAGGCCAATACGCTCGAGAAGACGCTGGGCGCGCAGGCGCATGTGACGATCCATGTGCGCGACGAGGTCGTGCTGCCGGCGCGCGCCGCCACCGCGGGCGAGGTGCGGCTGGCGCGCACGCAGGCACGCGACCAGCGCCCGCGCTCGATCGCCGACTGGCCGGCGCTGGCGGCCGCGGTCGCGGCGCGGCCCGGCGTGGCGGCGGTCTCGCCGATGGTCTCCGCGGCGGGGCTGGCGCTGCGCGGCGAGGCGAGCAAGGCGATCGCGCTGGCCGGCGTCGAGCTCGACCGCTACGACCGCATCGTGCGCCTGCGCGACAAGGTCGTCGCCGGGCAGGCGCGGCTGGGCCCGGGCGAGGCGATCGTCGGCGCCGAGCTGGCCGCCGACCTCGGGCTCGCGATCGGCGACCGCATGACGGTGGCCACCGGCGGCGTCAGCGAGGTCGTGCGCGTGACCGCGCTCGTCGACCTGGGCGTGCGCGAGCTCAACCGGCGCAGCGTCTATATGCCACTGCGCAGCGTGCAAAGCCTGGTCGGGCTGCCCGGCGGCGCGACCAGCATCGACCTGCGGCTGGACGATGTCTGGGCCGCGCAGCGCATCGCCGACGCGCTGGCCGCACAGCTGCCCGACCGCGTCGAGAGCTGGCAGCAGGCCAATGCGCAGCTGGTGTCGGCGCTGAATGCGCAGTCGGTCAGCACGTCGATCATCCGCGGCGTCGTCGGCGTCGTCGTCGTGCTCGGCATCGCCAGCGTGCTCGTCGTCTCGGTGGTGCAGAAGCAGCGCGAGATCGGCATCCTGCGCGCGATGGGTGCGACGCGCGGGCAGATCCTGCGCGTCTTCCTGCTGCAGGGCGCGATTGTCGGTGCGGTGGGGTCGGTGCTGGGCGTGGCGCTGGCGGCGGCGCTGGTCTGGGCCTTCACGACCTTCGTTCGCGGCAGCGACGGCCTGCCGCTGTTCGCGATCGGCCTCGCGCCGGCGCTGGCGCTGCGCATCGCGCTGGCGGCCACGCTGGCCGGCGTGCTGGCGGCGATCACGCCGGCACGCCGCGCCGCGGCGCTGGACCCGGCGCAGGCGATCCGGCTGTGAACCCGCGCGAGGCGGCAACGTCGATCCCGGCTAACCGGGCCCCGGGCGGGCCGACCACGCGCGTCGCGCCGGTCGCGCCCGCCGACGCGCGGTCGGCCGAGCTCGTCGCGCTGCGCGGCGTGCGCAAGTCCTACAACCTCGGGCGCCCGAACGAGGCCGAGGTGCTACACGGCATCGACCTCGAGATCGGGCGCGGCGAGTTCGTCGCGCTGATCGGGCCGTCGGGGTCGGGCAAGAGCACGCTGCTGAACCTGCTCGGGCTGCTGGAGCGGCCGACCGCGGGCAGCTACCGGCTGCTCGGGCAGGAAACGGCGACGCTGGACGAGCGCACGCTGACGCTGCGGCGGCGCGAGGCGCTGGGCTTCGTCTTCCAGTTCCACCACCTGCTGCCGGCGTTCAGCGCGCTGGAGAACGTGACGCTGCCGGCGCTGATGCGCGACGGCCGGGTCGGCGCCGCGGCACGCGAGCGCGCGGCCGCGCTGCTCGCCGAGGTCGGGCTGGCCGACGCGCTGGCCAAGCGGCCGGGGGAGCTATCGGGCGGCATGCAGCAGCGGGTGGCGATCGCGCGCGCGCTGGTGCACGCGCCGCCGCTGGTGCTGGCCGACGAGCCGACCGGCAACCTCGACCGGCACAGCTCGGACGAGGTCTTCGCGCTGATGCGCCGGATGCACGCCGAGCAGCGAACGGCCTTCCTCGTCGTCACGCACGACCCGCGCCTGGCCGAGCGCTGCGACCGCATCGTCGAGCTGGTCGACGGGCGGATCGTCGGCGAGGGCGGGTGATCGTGGGTGTGGACGGGTGTGGGCGGGTGAACGCCTGCGCGGGCCGATCGAGTCCCCTTCAGAGCCGTTCGCCGCGCGTCTAGGTCGGCGCAAGCAACGTGAGGCGACCTCGCGCGAGCAAGTTTCTGAAGCCTCGATCGAAGGTGACGAGATGCTCGCCCAGGTGCGCGACCGCGGCCGACAACCAGGCATCCGGCACATCGTTTCCACCCAGCCTCTTGTCGAGGCACAGCTGCCTCAAGGTCGACCACTCAGGCCCAAGGGACGCCAGTTGCACACCCGGCGAAGCCAGCATCGCGTCGACAAACGCGACCGCATCGTCGGTCGGGGTTGCAGCCCGGAAGATCCTCGGGCTGGTGACCAGCCGCAGAAAGCTGGCGACCACCATAGGCATCAGCGTGAAGGCTGCGCCGGTGCTGGATGCCCCCAGTGCGTCCTCGAGCCAGTCGCGAGCCACGGCATGATGCGGATGATCGGTGCGCGAGGCAGCGACCAGCACATTGACGTCAGGCGTCATCGTCGAGCGCCTCGAGCAGAGCCTTGTTGCTCAGCGGGTTGACACCCTCGACCAGCCCACCCCGACCCTTGAAGACCGGCAGGCGAACCCGACCGCGCTTGCCAGAGTCCGTCTTGGCGCGGAGTCGAAGTTGCAGACCTTCTTCGATCAAGCGCGTCAGGCTCGTCCGTTGCTGAGCCGCGAGCGCCTTGGCATCGGCGAGGAGCTGGTCGTTGAGGTCGAGGGTCGTCTTCATCGATCGATGATACAGATTTCTGTATCAACGCTGCAAGCACCCCTGGCAGCATCCATGGCCTTGTTCTCCTGAGTCCCGGGGTCGCGGCGGCCTGCATCGGGCAGGCAAGCACGTTTCGGTGCGGGAACACCGTTGCGGGCTTCTGATGCCTGACCTTCATGATCCCGCGTTATCGCCCACGGGCATGAAAACCGCGCCGCGCGTGATGCGTGGGGGCAAGTGCTTCCGCGCGAGCCAAGGCCAACGGGCACCATTCCGCGACATGTCCCCCGCCAGCGGCCTTCGGCCGCTGGCCCCTCCTCTACTTGCGCGGAAGGGCGCCCGCTGGCGTTGGCCTGCCATCGCTGCGGTACTCGACCGTCCAACAGCACTTCCGCTCACCTTGGGCCGCTCGGTCTTCCCACGCAGCCGGAAGTACGGCGCAGTAGGGCTGCGACGGATCGCGAGCTCGAACTTTGACCCCGATCTCCTCGCGCAGCCGCAACAGCACCGCGGCGCGCTCGCCTGTGCTGCGCGCGTTGATGGCGCGCTGTACCCCCATCAGCAGCGCCCGGCTGCCCTGCCGCAGCTCGGCGCCCAGCGTGACCTTGTGGTCAGGCGCAAAGCCCGCCACCAGCTACTCGAAGTGCACCGTCAGGTTGAGTGCTGTCTTGTCGATCGGCGGGTGCTCGTGCCGGGCCATGGTGGTGCCCGAGCGGCGCGGTCGGGGGCTGCGCCCGCGAACCCCCTAAACAGCCGAAGCGCCCGAAGCGTCAACGTGTTCGCCGGCGATGCACCGCCACGCCTACCGCGCCCAGGCCGGCCAGCAGCATCACGACACTCGCGGGCTCCGGCACGGCGAACACATCGCCGGGGCGAACGGCAACGGCGTAGTAATCGCTGCTTTGGAGACTGAAGTGCTGGTAGCCGTTGAGCGTATAGAAATACCAGGCGTGGGTCGATAGCGCCAACGTATGCGGCGTACCGGACCAGTAGGCGACGGACTCCGTGGACAGCATGTCGCTGAACGGGCCGGCGTTCTTCAGGCCCCAGCCGTCTTGTGGACCGCTCCCGCTGGTGTCGTGATAGGCCAGGTTCCCCAGCGTGACGTAGTACATGTGCGCCAGCGGCGAGCCGCTGGTGTCGACGTTGAAGCCGCAGTCAGTGGCGTTGGACCCGTAGTTGCAACCGTCGTTGCCAATATCGGTGACGCCGGGAAGCGACCAGCCGCCGCCGAAGTCGGTCAGCGCGGCGGCCCAGGCAGTCGCACTACTCCAGGTCATTCGACCATCGGTGGGACTCGATCCGTTGTCGAACGACGATCCCGCACCGGCATTCCAGTCAGCCAGCCAGGTCAGGTCGAGGGCGGTGCCGTAGACATACTTCAGCGCCGGATTCGGCGTGCCTGACACGAGCAGGCTGACCGGGTTGCCGCTCGCATCCCGGCCGCGCAGCGTGCCGTCGGTACCATCGGTGCCAAACCAGGTGCCCTTGGTCGTATCCACCGCAGCCAGTGCGGCGACCGCCCCCCACCGCCAACGCCACGGCCACCGCCGTGCGCGCCATCGCCGAAGCACTCATGCCTGTCCCCCTATTGCCCTCGTTGCACCCGGCGGCGCCCCGCTGGGTCGCCGCTTGGCGCGACGCAAGTTTTGCGCCCGAGTTCGCCCGGCGGAACTTTTCGCTTTGCGAATCAAAGACTTGAGCCGCGGCGCGCCGCGCTGCGCTGCGCTGCGCGGCGTTGTCAAATTTTTCGACATATCGTCGACTGGCGTGCGCTCGCGATCCGATGACGAACCGATGGCAGCCCGCCCCAGCCCGGCGGTTGCCGACCGCGGCGCGCAGCCGCGCGCCCCGCGCCCGCCTTCCCGAGCCCCAGGCCCCACCAGCGGCGCGGCGTGCGGGAGCGAGAACAGCCGGCGCAACGCGCTTCGGCGGTGGGGGCAAGCGCGGGGGCAGGGCCTATTCGCGGTCGCCTCGACCTGCACCACGACGGCCAACGGCTGCAACCGGCCGAGCGCGAACGTCCGAAACGGTGCAGCGGGCAGGGGGTCTTGCCTTCAGCCCCTCTGGCGTTGCCGTGAGCACCTTCGCGTCCCGCTGCGCGATCCCGAGAGACTTGACCCGGTGAGGCAGCACGTCTAGACTCCGTTTAAACAAACTGGAGGTGCCCAAATGGCCGAAGCGGTTCTCGATCTCAAACGCTGGGGCAACAACCTCGGCGTTCGGCTGCCCGCTGCGGTGGCAAAGGCGGCGCACTTGCACGTCGATCAACGTGTCCGCGTGTCGGTCGAGGGGACGAAGGTCGTCATCACGCCGCTCGAGGCGGCCGAGTCGAGTCTCGAAGCGCGCTTGGCACAGTTCGATCCCACGCGCCACGGCGGCGAGAGCATGCCCACCAGCCCGGTCGGGGCCGAGCGATGGTAGGCGGCCCAGGGCGCTCGGCCGCGGCGACCAAGCCATGGGTGCCCGAGAGGCAGGAGGTCATCTGGATCGACTGCAACCCGCAGGCCGGAAGGGAGATGCGCGACATGCACCCCTTCTTGGTGCTCTCACCGCGGGCATTCAACGATCGCACGTCGTTGGTGATCGGGTTTCCGATGACGACCGCGGAATGCAACGCCGACAACCCGTTCGCCGTAGCCGTCGGGCCGGCCGCGGGGCGACGCGCAGGCAAGACCAGCTACATCCTGTGCCACCAGCCCAAGTCGTTCGACTGGCGCACGAGACGCGCCTCACCACATCCTCTGAAGCAGCTGCCCGATCCGTCTTTTCTCGAAGCCCGCAGGCGGCTCGATCAGATCATCGCGTTGTCGGACGCTTGACCGGGAGAGGGGAGGGAACGGGGTCGAGGTCACGGGGTCCCGCTCAGCCCCCCGCCTCCCGATCCGCCGCCGCCTGCTGCAGCCGCCACATCTCGGCATAGCGCCCGCCGCGCGCGAGCAGCTCGTCGTGGGTGCCGGTTTCGGCCACCCGCCCCTCGTGCAGCACGACGATGCGGTGCGCGTCGACCACCGTCGACAGCCGGTGCGCGATCACGAGTGCGGTCTTGCCGCGCGCGGCGGCGCGGATCTCGGACTGGATCGCGCGCTCGTTGGCCGAGTCCAGCGCCGAGGTCGCCTCGTCGAAGACCAGGATCGGCGGGTTCTTCAGCAGCGTGCGCGCGATCGCCACGCGCTGCTTCTCGCCGCCGGAGAGCTTCAGCCCGCGCTCGCCGACCATCGTGTCGTAGCCGCGCGGTGTCGAGACGACGAAGTCGTGGATGTGCGCGGCCCGGGCCGCCGCCTCGACCTGCGCGCGCGTCGCACCCGGGCGGCCGTAGGCGATGTTGTACTCGACCGTATCGTTGAACAGCACCGTATCCTGCGGCACGATGCCGATCGCGCGGCGCAGGCTGTCTTGCGTCACGGCGCGGATGTCCTGGCCGTCGATCGTGATGCGCCCGCCCGTCACGTCGTAGAAGCGGACCAGCAGCCGCGCCAACGTGCTCTTGCCCGCGCCCGATGCGCCGACCACCGCCACCGTCGCGCCGGGCGGGATCTCGAAGCTCACGCCGTGAAGGATCTCGCGCGCCGGCTCGTAGCCGAAGCGAACGTCGTCGAAGCGCACCCGGCCCTCGCTCACCTGCAGCGCCGGCGCGCCGGGGGCGTCGCAGACCTCGCAATCGCGCCCGAGCAGCGCGAACATCTTGTCCAGGTCGGTCAGGCTCTGCTTGATCTCGCGGTACACCGAGCCGAGGAAGTTCAGCGGGATGTAGAGCTGGATCATGTAGGCGTTGACCATCACCAGGTCGCCCAGCGTCAGCGTGCCGGCGACGACGCCGGCCGTCGCCAGCCACAGCATCGCCACCAGCGCGACGACGATGACGAGCTGCTGCCCGGTGTTGAGCAGCGACAGGCTGCTCTTGCTGCGCAGCGACGCGCGGTACAGCGCCTGCAGGCTGGCGTCGTAGCGGCGCGCCTCGAAGGCCTCGTTGCCGAAATACTTGACGGTCTCGTAGTTCAGCAGCGCGTCGATCGCACGGCCGTGCGCGGCCGAGTCCGACTCGTTCATCTGGATGCGGAACTTGGTGCGCCACTCGGTGACGCCGACCGTGAACGCGATATAGACCGCCACCGCCACGCCGGTGACGAGCGCGAAGCGGGCGTCGAACTGCCAGGCCAGGATGCCGAGCACGAGGGCGACCTCGACCAGCGTCGGCAGGATGCTGTACAGCGTGTACGAGATCAGCGAGTGCACCGCGCGCGTGCCGCGCTCGATATCGCGCGTCATGCCGCCGGTCTGGCGCTCGAGGTGGAAGCGCAGGCTCAGCGCGTGCAGGTGGCGGAAGACCTCGAGCGAGATGCGCCGCGACGCGCCCTCGGTCGCCTTGGCGAAGACGAGCTCGCGCAGCTCGGTGAAGACGGTCGTGGCCAGCCTCAGCGTGCCGTAGGCGACCAGCAGACCGACCGGGACGACGAGCAGCGCCTGCGCGCTGCCGGGCGGGATCTGCAAGCCGTCGACGATGCGCTTGAGCAGCAGCGGCACGCCGACGTTGGCGCCCTTGGCCGCGAGCACGAAGGCCAGCGCCGCGACGACGCGCCAGCGGTAATGCCACAGGTAGGGCAGCAGGCGGCCGAGCGTGGCCGCGTCCGACCGTGCGGCGCTGCGCGGGGCGGCGTCGGCGGCGGTGGCGGGCAGGGCGGCGGAGCGTCTCATGGAAGAATGCGGCGAGGCCCCGGGTCCAGCCCGGGTCGCGAAAGGTCGATGCGATGTCCGACGAATCCAACCGCAAGCCGACCGTGCTGCGCCGCCCCGACAGTGTGCACGAGGACGCCGAGCTGGTGCTGCGCGTCTTTCCGATGCCCGCCGACAGCAATGCCAACGGCGACATCTTCGGCGGCTGGGTGATGGCGCAGGTCGACGTCGCCGGCGCGGTGCTGCCGATGCGCATCGCCAAGGGCCGCATCGCCACCGTCGCGGTCAACGAGTTCCTGTTCAAGCAGCCGGTCTCGGTCGGCGACCTGCTGAGCTTCTACGCCCGCGTCACGCGCATCGGCCGCAGCTCGGTGACGGTGCACGTCGAGGTCTGGGCCGAGCGCAACCCCGAGGACTGGCATGTCGTCAAGGTGACCGAGGCCAACCTGACCTACGTCGCGATCGACGAGCGGGGAAGGCCGAGGCCGCTGCCGGCCTGACCATCGACGGCCGACGAGCGGGCGTCCGCGACGCGCCGCCCGACAGGCCGTCAGTCGACGAAGAAGTCGGGGATGAAGTCCTTCGTCCCCGGCACCACCGCATAACGGTCGAGGTCGGTCACGCCGTGCGCGACGAGGACCTCGTCGTCGATGAAGAAGTTGCCGCTGACGCTCGTGTCGCTGGTCAGGATGAAGTGCGCGGCGTCGGCCAGGATCTCGGGCCGGCGGCACTTGTTCGTGTCGACACCGGGGATCATCTGCAGCGCCGCGGTCGCGATCGCGGTGCGCGGCCACAGGCTGTTGACGGCGATGCCCAGCGGCGCGAACTCGGCCGCGTGGCCGAGCGTGCACATGCTCATGCCGTACTTGGCCATCGAGTACGCGGTGTGGTTCCTGAACCAGTGCGGCTTCATCGACAGCGGCGGCCCCATGTTCAGCACATGCGGGCCGCGCCCGGCCTTGGCGCTCGCCGTCAGCGCCGGCAGGCAGGCCTGCGTGCAGGCGAAGGTGCCGCGCACGTTGACGCCGAACATCAGGTCGAAGCGCTTCATCGGCGTCGCGGCGGTCGGCGTCAGACTGATCGCGCTGGCGTTGTTGACCAGGATGTCGATGCCGCCGAAGCGATCGACCGCGGCCTGCACCGCGGCGGCGACCGCCGCCTCGTCGCGGATATCGGTCGGCACCGCCAGCGCACGGCCGCCGGCAGCCTCGACCGCCTCGGCGGCGCTGGCCAGCGTGCCCGGCAGCCTGGGGTCGGGCTCGACCGTCTTGGCCACGAGCACGACGTTGGCGCCGTCGGCCGCCGCACGCACCGCGATCGCCAGCCCGATGCCGCGGCTGCCGCCGGTGACGAACAGCGTCTTGCCTTGCAGCGTCGACCTCATCGGGGTTCTCCTCGGTCACCGGGGTAGCTTCGGGCTGCGCCCGGCGGGTTTCGCCCTTGGGGCGGCCCGGCGGGCTCATGGGTCTCGGCGCGCAGCAGCGCCGCGACATGCTGCGCGAGCAGGCTCGCGCACTGGCGGTAGGCGGGCTCGCCGGGGTGGAATCCGTCCTCGGCCATCACGCCGCGGTTGAAGCGCAGCCCGAAGTCGGCGTGCGACACATCGCCGCGCGTGGCGGCCCATTCGGCCAGCGCGCGGTCGTGGCGGCGCGCGTCGGCCCCGGCGATCCAGCGCAGCGGGCGCGGCAGCGCCGGGAACTGGTGCACCGGCGGCAGCGGCGCGAAGACGACATGGCGCACCCCGGCGCGGTTGCGCAGCCAGTTGGCCAGCGCCTCGCGCGCCAGCACCGCGCGCCGCGACGGCACCTGCTCGACGACATCGTTGACGCCGCTGACGATGACGGCGACGTCGGCCTCGACATGCCCCGCCTGCTGCAGCAGCGCCAGCGTCTGCGCCGTCGTCGCGCCGCTGCGCGCGACGAGCCGCCAGTGCACGCGCAGGCGGGCCTCCTCGGCCAGGTACTGCGCCAGCGGTGCGGCCAGCGCGCGCGACTGGTGCGCCACGCCGACGCCGGCGGCCGACGAGTCGCCCGCGACGAGCAGCTTCAGCGCCGCGCCGCGGCCCGCGCTGCCCTCGCGCGGGCCCGGCGGCTCCGGCAGGCGCGGCGTGCGGCGCCGCACGTGCAGCCCCTGCGCCACCAGCAGCGGCGACAACGCGAGCTTGGCGGTCAGCGACATGAGCGGTCTCCCCGGTCGAGATTCAGCTGAACTTGGCGTAGTCGGGCGCGCGCTTCTGGAAGAAGGCCTGGAAGGCCTCCATCGCCTCCGGGCTGCGCAGCCGCGCGCTGAACAGCGCGCCCTCCTCGGCGATGACGCGCAACACCTGCTCGCGCTGCGGCGCACGCATCAGCCGCTTGGCCTCGCGCACCGCCGACGGCGGCAAGGCGTTGAAGCGCTCGGCGACGCGGCGCGCGTGCTTGGCGACCTCGGCTGTCGGCAGCACCGCATTCGCGATCCCGCACTCGACCGCCTGCTCGGGCGTGAACGGGTCGCCGAGCAGCAGCTTCTCGGCCGCGCGCCGCTGCCCCATCAGCTGCGGCACGAGCAGGCTGGACGCATATTCGGGCACCAGCGCCAGCGCGACGAAGGGCATCGCCAGCCGCGCCTCGTCGGACACGTAGACGAAGTCGCAGTGCAGCAGCATCGTCGTGCCGATGCCGATCGCCGCACCGGTGACCGCGGCGACGACCGGCTTGTCGCACTCCAGCAGCGCATGCATGAACTGGAAGACTGGCGACTGGGCGGGGTCGCTGCCGCCGGCGCCCGGCGGGCGCGCCATGAAGTCCTCGATATCGTTGCCCGAGGTGAAGATCCCCGGCTGCCCGGTGATCATTACCGCGCGCACCGCGGCATCGTCCTGCGCGGCACGCAGCGCGTCGGCCATCGCCTGGTACATCGCCACCGTCAGCGCGTTCTTCTTCTCGGGGCGCGCGATCTCGATCGTCGCCACGCCGTCGACGGTGGCGGTGCGGATGTGCTGCGTCATGTCGTCGTCTCCAGGGCGTGCCGCGCGCGGCGCGGCGGTTGGGCTGCGCCGGCGCCGCCGCGGTTGGCGGCGGCGCCGCGGCGCGATCAGCAGCGCTCGAAGATACCGGCCGCGCCCTGCCCCATGCCGACGCACATCGTCACCATGCCGTAGCGCAGCTTCCTGCGGCGTAGCGCGTGGATGGTGGTGGCGGCACGGATCGCGCCGGTGGCGCCCAGCGGGTGGCCCAGGGCGATCGCGCCGCCCATCGGGTTGACCTTGGCCGGGTCGAGCTTCAACTCATTCAGCACCGCCAGCGATTGCGCGGCGAAGGCATCGTTGAGCTCGATCCAGTCCATGTCGTCAGGCTTCAGCCCCGCGTAACGCAGCGCCGCCGGGATCGCCTCGATCGGGCCGATGCCCATGATCTGCGGCGGCACGCCGCGCGCGGCGAAGCTGACGAAGCGCGCCAGCGGCGTCAGGCCGAAGGTCTTCAGCGCCTTTTCGCTGACGAGGATCAGCGCACCGGCGCCGTCGCTGGTCTGGCTGCTGTTGCCGGCGGTGACGCTGCCCTTGGCGGCGAATACCGGCTTCAACTTCGCAAGGCCCTCGAGCGAGGTGTCCTTGCGCGGGCCCTCGTCGATGTCGACCTTGCGCCGGGTCTCGACGACTTCGCCGGTGGCGAGATCGGGGGCGCGCGAGACGACCTCGAACGGCGTCATCTCGTCGGCGAATTCGCCGGCCTCGATCGCCGCCAGCGCGCGCTGGTGCGACTGCAGCGCGAACGCATCCTGCGCATCGCGCGAGACCTTCCACTGCGCGGCGACCTTCTCGGCCGTCATCCCCATGCCGTAGGCGATGCCGATATTCTCGTCGCGGGCGAAGATCTCGGGGTTGAAGCTGGGCTTGTTGCCGGTCATCGGCACCAGGCTCATGCTCTCGGCACCGCCGGCGATCATGACGTCGGCCTGGCCGGTGCGGATGCGGTCGGCCGCCATCTGCACGGCGGTCAGCCCGGAGGCGCAGAAGCGGTTGACGGTCACGCCGGCAACCGAGTGCGGCAGCCCGGCCAGCACCATCGCGACGCGCGCCATGTTCATGCCCTGCTCGGCCTCGGGGAAGCTGCAGCCGATGACGGCGTCCTCGATCGCCTTCGGGTCGAGGCTGGGCACCTGGCTCAGCGCGTGCTCGACCGCGGCGACCAGCAGGTCGTCGGGCCGGGTGTTGCGGAAGTAGCCGCGGCCGGACTTGCCGATCGGGGTGCGCGTGGCGGCGACGATGTAGGCGTCTTGAAGCTGGGTCATCTCGTCGTCTCCGGGGTCAGTTGCGAACCGGCTTGCCGGTCTGCAGCATGCCCATGATGCGTTCCTGGGTCTTGGGGTGGTCGAGCAACGAGCAGAAATGCTTGCGCTCCAGCGTCATCAGGTAGTCCTCGGTCACCATCGAGCCGGCGTCGACATCGCCGCCGCAGACCACGTCGGCGATCAGGCTGGCGATGTGGAAGTCGTGCGCGCTGGCGAAGCCGCCGTCGCGCAGGTTGACGAGCTGGCCCATGATCGTCGCCTTGGCGTTGCGGCCGGCGACCGGGAAGACCGACTTGTGCGGCGGCCTCCAGCCACTGGCGGCCATCGCCTTGACCTGCGCGCTGGCCACCTGCAGCAGCTCGTCCTTGTGCGGCACGATCAGGTCGTCCCACAGCAGCCAGCCCGACTGGCGGGCCTCGATCGCGCTGGTCGCCACCTTGGCCATCGCGGCGCTGGTGAATCCGTCGGTCAGGAACTTCAGCAGGTCGGCATTCGCGTTGCCGGCCGCGGCCATCTCGGCCGCGCGGCGCGCGATATAGGCCAGCCCGCCGCCGCCCGGGAGCAGGCCGACGCCGACCTCGACCAGGCCGATATAGCTCTCCAGGTGGGCGACGCGGCGTGCGCAGTGCACGGCCAGCTCGCAGCCGCCGCCGAGCGCGATCCCGCGCATCGCGGCCACCACCGGCACCTGGGCATAGCGAATGCGCAGCATCGCATCCTGCAGCTTCTTCTCCTCCGGCGCGATGCCCTTCGCACCCAGCTTCATGAAGACCGGCAGCAGCGCCTCGAGGTTGGCGCCCGCGGAGAAGACCTCGTCGGGCGACCAGATCACGAGGCCCTGGTACTTCGCCTCCGCGATCTCGACCGCCTTCAGCAGCCCTTCGGTCACCGCCGGGCTGATCAGGTGCAGCTTGGCGGTGATGCTGGCGACCAGCACCTCGCCGTCCAGGCTCCAGACGCGGATCTCGTCGTTGCGGTACTCCTCGGTGCCGGCCTTCAGCGGCGACGCCGCATCGCTGCCGAGCACCGCATCCGGGAAAGCCTGGCGCGCATAGACCGGCAGCGTGCTGCGCGGCACGAAGCGCCGGGCCGACGCGCTCCACGATCCTTCCGGGCGGTGCACGCCGCCGCCTTCGGCGACCGGGCCGTCGAAGACCCAGGCCGGCAGCGGCGCGGTCGACAGCGCCTTGCCGGCATCGATATCGTCCTTCACCCACTGCGCGACCTGCGCCCAGCCGGCTTCCTGCCACAGCTCGAACGGGCCCTGCTTCATGCCGAAGCCCCAGCGCATCGCGAAGTCGATATCGCGCGCGCTGTCGGCGATCTCGGCCAGGTGCACCGCGACATAGTGGAACGAGTCGCGCAGGATCGCCCAGACGAACTGCGCCTGCGGGTTGGCCGACTCGCGCAGCAGCTTCAGCCGCTCGGCGGCCGGCTTCTTCAGGATGCGGTCGACGATCGGGTCGGCCTTGGCGCCGGCCGGCACGTAGTCGCCCTTGTGCGGGTCGAGCCGCAGGATGTCCTTGCCGACCTTCTTGAAGTAGCCGGCACCGGTCTTCTGGCCGAGCGCACCCTGCTCGATCAGGCGCGCGAGCACCGGCGGCGTCGCATAGCTCGGGTAGAACGGGTCGTCCTTCAGGTTGTCCTGCAGCGTCTTGATGACATGCGCCATCGTGTCGAGCCCGACCACGTCGGCGGTGCGGAAGGTGCCGCTGCTGGCGCGGCCCATCTTCTTGCCGGTCAGGTCGTCGACGACGTCGTAGCCCAGGCCGAACTTCTCGGCCTCCGCGATCGTCGCCAGCATGCCGGCGATGCCGACCCGGTTGGCGACGAAGTTCGGCGTGTCCTTGGCCCGCACCACGCTCTTGCCGACCCCGGTGGTGACGAAGGTCTCGAGCTGGTCGAGGATCTCGGGCTGGGTCGCCGGTGTCGGGATCAGCTCCACCAGGCTCATGTAGCGCGGCGGGTTGAAGAAGTGGATGCCGCAGAAGCGCGGGCGGATCGCCTCGGGCAGCGCCTGCGACAGCTTGGTGATCGACAGGCCGGAGGTGTTGCTGGCGACGATCGCCGCCGGGTTCAGCGCCGGCGCGATCTTGGTATACAGGTCCAGCTTCCAGTCCATGCGCTCGGCGATCGCCTCGATCACCAGGTCGCAGCCCTGCAGCAGGTCCAGGTGCTCCTCGTAGTTGGCGGCCTGGATCAGCGCGGCGTCGGCCGCGATGCCCAGCGGCGAGGGCTTGAGCTTCTTCAGGTTGTCGATCGCGCGCGTGACGATGCCGTTCCTGGGGCCATCCTTGGCCGGCAGGTCGAACAGGACGACCGGGACCTTGCAGTTGACGAGCTGGGCCGCGATCTGCGCGCCCATCACGCCGGCGCCCAGCACGGCGACCTTGCGGACGTTGAATCGGTTCATGGGTTCTCCCGGGGAATTCACTCGACGCGCAGCCAGGTCTGCGTGCGGCCCAGCAGCGGCATGCCGATGTAGCCGCGCACGTCCAGCGCCTTGCCGCCGTCCTTCGGCGACATGCGCACCTTGTAGACCTTGCCGTTGTTCGGGTCGAGGATGGTGCCGCCGGACCAGCTGTTGTCCTCGCCGTCCTTCTTGACACCCTCCAGGATGGTCATCCCGAGCACCGGCTGGTCCTTGCGCGAGTCGGTGCACTTGTCGCACTTGCTGTCCTGCTTCTTCGGGTCGAGCAGCTTCTCGATCCGGCCGTTCAGCACGCCGTCGGCCTCGCTGATGCGCACGTGGGACTTCTCGGCCTTGGTCTCGTCGTCGATCGTCTTCCACAGCCCGACGGGCGTGGCCTGGGCGAAGGCGGTGCCGGCGGCGGCGAGCAGCGCGGCGGCGGCGATGAGCTTGATCATGTCGGTCTCCTCGGGTTGACGGTTGCGTTGCCGCGCGAGCGCGGCGGTCGTGTAAGCGGTCGTGTCGGCGGTCGGGTCAGAACATCGCCTCGTCCATCGCCATCAGCGGCGCCACGCCGGAGCGGGCGCTGCGGATCAGCCCCGCGGTCTCGGGCAGCAGCCGGGCGAAGTAGAAGCGCGCGGTGGCGAGTTTGGCAGCATAGAACGGATCGCCGCTGCCGGCCTTGTCCAGCGCCACGCGCGCCATGCGGGCCCAGAAGTAGGCGAACATCAGGTGGCCGACGATGCGCAGGTAGTCGACGGCGGCGGCACCGACCTCGTCGGCGTTGCCCATCGCCTTCATGCCGAGCTCCATCGTCAGCTTGGTGACCTTGTCGCCGAGGTCGGCCAGCGGGTTGACGAACTCCTGCATCTCCTCGCGAACGCCCTGCTCCTCGACGAAGTCCTGCACCAGACGGCCGAACTTCTTGAGCTTCTTCCCGTTGTCGCCGAGCACCTTGCGGCCCAGCAGGTCGAGCGACTGGATGGTGTTGGTGCCCTCGTAGATCATGTTGATCCGCGAGTCGCGCACGAACTGCTCCATCCCCCACTCACGGATATAGCCGTGGCCGCCGAAGACCTGCATGCAGTGGCTGGTCGCGATCCAGCCGTTGTCGGTGAAGAAGGCCTTGATCACCGGCGTCAGCAGCGCGACCAGGTCGGCCGCCTCCTTGCGCTCGTCCTCGCTGTCGGCCGACAGCTCCTGATCGATCAGCAGCGCGGTCCAGATCGCCAGCGCGCGCCCCCCCTCGGCATAGGCGCGCGCGGTCAGCAGCATCTTGCGCACGTCGGGGTGGACGATGATGGTGTCGGCCGGCTGGTCGGGCTGCTTGGCACCCGACAGGCTTCGCATCTGGCGCCGGTCCTTCGCATACGCGGCGGCATTCTGGTAGGCGACCTCGGTCAGTCCGAGCGACTGGTTGCCCACGCCCAGGCGCGCCGCGTTCATCATCACGAACATCGCCGCCAGCCCCTTGTGCGGCTCGCCGACGAGTTCGCCGACCGCCCCCTCCAGCATCAGCTGGCAGGTCGCGTTGCCGTGGATGCCCATCTTGTGCTCCAGGGCGGTGCAATAGATACCGTTGCGCTCGCCGAGCGAGCCGTCGGCCCTGGGGACGAACTTGGGCACGACGAACAGCGAGATCCCCTTGCTGCCCGCCGGCGCGTCCGGCAGCCGCGCCAGCACCAGGTGGACGATGTTGTCGGCCAGGTCGTGCTCGCCGGCCGAGATGAAGATCTTCTGCCCGCTGAGGCGGTAGGTCCCGTCGGGCCGCGGCTCGGCCTTGGTGCGCAGCAGGCCGAGGTCGGTGCCGCAGTGCGGCTCGGTCAGGCACATGGTACCGGTCCACTCGCCGCTGACGAGCCTGGCCAGGTAGGTCTTCTTCTGCTCGGGCGTGCCGTGCGCGTGCAGGCACTCGTAGGCGCCGTGGCTGAGCCCGGGGTACATCGTCCAGGCCTGGTTGGAGGCGTTGAGCATCTCGTACAGGCACTGGTTGAGCACCAGCGGCAGGCCCTGGCCGCCGTACTCGGGGTCGCAGCTCAGCGCCGGCCAGCCGCCCTCGACATAGGCCTTGTAGGCCTGCCTGAAACCCTTGGGCGCGCTCACCTCGTGCGTCTTCGGGTCGAGCCGGCAGCCCTCGGCATCGCCGCTGGCGTTGAGCGGGAAGATCACCTCGGCGGCGAACTTGCCGGCCTGCTCGATCACGGCGTCGAGCGTCTCGGCGTCGATCTCCTGGTGCCGCGGGAGCGTCTTCAGCACGGCGGCAACGTCGAGCAGCTCGTGCATCACGAATTGCATGTCGCGCAGCGGCGGGGTGTACTGGGGCATGGGGCTACTCCTTCTGAAGGATCGGGGCCGGGCTGCTGCCACGGGCGGGCTGCGGTGCAGTGCGGTAGTGGTCGACGATGCGGTCGAATCCGTGACGCGCGCGGTCCAGCACCCCGGGATGGCGCAGGAAGCGCGCATCGTGGTGCAGCGCCAGGATCAGGCCGTGGATCTCGAACAGCATCTGGCGCGGGTCGGTGTCGGGCTGCAGATGGCCGGCCTCGATCGCCTGGCGGATCGCGCGCTCCAGCGCGTCGTGCCAGGCACGGACCATCGACGCCAGCGCATCGCGCACCGGGCCCGGGCGGTCGTCGAACTCGACCGCGCCGCTGATGTAGATGCAGCCCGAGTCGAGCTCGACCGACACCCGCCGCACCCAGCGCTCGAACAGCGCGCGCAGCCGCGGCAGCCCGCGCGGCTCGCGGATCGCCGGGTAGAACACCTCCTCCTCGAAGCGGTGGTGGTATTCGCGGATGACCGAGATCTGCAGCTCCTCGCGCGACCCGAAATGCGCGAAGACGCCGGATTTGCTCATCCCGGTAACCTCGGCGAGCGCACCGATCGACAGCCCCTCGAGCCCCATGTGCGACGCCATCGCGAGCGCGGCGTCGAGGATCGCGGCGCGCGTCTGCTGCCCCTTGGGCAAGGTGCGGGCCGCTTGCGCGGGCTGGGAGACGGTCGGGGCCGGGTGTGACAAGGCGAGCACGGACAATAAAACGAACGATCGTGCTATTTTGAGCCCAGGATCGTCGGGGGGTTCGCCGCGCCGGGGCTTCTTTAGGGGTCGCGCCCTAATTCCGCCGCCGGCAACCGCCCAGCGCGGTCCGCCGCGCGCACGGCGCCGCCGGCGCGGACTGCCGCCGCAGCGTCGCCCGGCGACCACGCGCAATGCAGCGTCATGGAAGGCGCCGATTGAGCCCGCCGCCGCGAGCGATTACGCTACGCGGCATCATGGACGTGCTGCAGCTCGATGTCAGCGGACGCCCGCAGGCCTGGATCAGCGCCCGCGAGGCGGCGGTCCTGTATGCGACCGACGGTATCGCCTGGACGCTGGGGAGGACCTTCCGCGTCCTGCGCGGCGGCATCCAGCGCGCCACCGGGCTGCAGTCGCGCATCGAGCTGCACCCCATCGTCGCCGTGCGCGGCACCGTCCCCAGCCGGGCCTGGCGCCAGACGCCGGCGATCACCAACGCCAAGCTGTTCGCGCGCGACCGGCATGTGTGCGCCTACTGCGGCGGGCGCTTCGGCCCCGAGGAGCTGACGCGCGAACATATCGTGCCGGTCTCGCGCGGCGGCGGCGATGCCTGGATGAACTGCATCACCGCGTGCAAGCCCTGCAACGGCCGCAAGGGCAACCGGCTGCCCGAGGAGGCGCGCATGGCGCTGCTGTACCTGCCGTATATGCCCAGCCTGCACGAGGACATGATCCTGCGCGGGCGGCGAATCCTGGTGGACCAGATGGAGTTCCTGCTCGCGTCGGTGCCGCGAACGAGCCGCCTGCATGGCTGACTCGCGCCCGGTCTGACGCCGTGGTGCACGCGGCGTGCGCGTTGCGCGTTGCTTCAACGTGTCACACGGGGTGACGCAACGCAACCGCGATCCTGGGGTCCAATACGGTCCAGGCTTCGCAAAGAGGAAACGGACATGAGATCGATCCTGATCGCCCTGGCCAGCGCCGCCGCGCTGGCCGCCTGCTCGACCACCAGCCCGGACGTGATCCAGCGCGGCGAGGCGCAGAGGCTCGCGACGGTCGTCGACGCCACCGTGCTGTCGGTGCGGTCGGTCGTCGTCGAAGGATCGCAGTCGGGTGTCGGCAGCGCCGCCGGCGCGGTCGTCGGCGGTGTGGCCGGGTCCTCGGTCGGCGGCCATCGCGAGTCGGTCGCGGTCGGCGTGCTCGGCGCCGTCGTCGGCGGCGTCATCGGCAATGCGGCCGAGCGCTTCGGCACGCGCGAGGAGGCGCTCGAGATCCTCGTCCAGCTGACCAACGGCGAGCGGCGTTCGATCGTCCAGGCCAAGGGCGAGGAGGCGATCGCACCCGGCGACGCGGTGATCCTGGTGACGACGGGCGGCAAGGTGCGGGTGACCAAGGCGCCGGGCGTTCGATCCGGCGGCTGAAGTCGCTCGCTGCGCGGCGGCCTCCGGGTGCGCCCGCCGGCAGGGTCCGAAGGCCGCGGCGTCGACGGGTGCCGGCGCCCGCCGGCAACACCCGTCACACGCCGGAAGCAGCTGGTACGGCAGGAGCGGCCACCCGGCACCTGCCGACCAGCGTCGCGACGTGGCTCAGCAGGATCGCGTCCGCCCACGGCTTGGGGTAAACGCCACTGATATCCTGGCAGGCGTCGAACCGCGCGCGCAGGTTCTCGTGGCCGCTGATCGCCAGGATCGGCATGAGCGCCGTGCGCGGCTCGGCCAGACAGGCCTTGATCAGCTCGACGCCGTCCATGCGCGGCATCTCGAGGTCGGTGAGCATCAGGCGATAGCGCCCCTGCTGCAGCAGATCTAGCGCGTCGACCCCATCGACCGCGACACGGACCCGGTAACCGGCCGACTCCAGCAGCCGGCGCAGCTTGGCACGCACCACGGCCGAGTCGTCGACGACGAGCACGTCGGCCGCTACGGGCATGGCCAGATGCACCGCCGCCCCACGTGAGGCGCGCTCGGCGACGCGCCTGGCCTGCGTCACGGTGTCGTCGGCCGGCGAGACCTCGGTGCCGGCTTCGGCCGATCCTGGCCCAGGCACAGCCGCCGGCGGGGCGCGCGTCGTGCCTAAATCGAGGCTGGTGGGTGGTCGACGGCGCCCGAGCCATGCCGTCAGGCCGGCACCGACCATGCCGCCGACCACACCGGCCAGCAGCATCGTCGACAGCGGTTCGCTCGGGATCATCGTCGCCTCGTTCTCCTGCCCGTGCCCGGGCACCGGGCCCGCCGCCGTGTGCACGCGGCGCGGTACCCCCGCTTTCGGCACCGTCGTCGCCCGCTGCAAACCGAAGCCCGAGCGTGCGTGAAGGGCATCACGCGATAGCCGCCATCGCCGTGACGCGGGGCGCATGAGGCGGCGGCAGGGCTCCAAGCTCCTCCCACAAGCGCTCCCATCGGTCGTCGCCGTTCCAGGCGTCGGCACGCTGGCGGCAATGAACCCGGTACCGGCATCGGTCCTGGTGGACCTGCTGAACCGTGATCGTTCCGGGATCCACGGAGAAGCGCTCCCCGGTGAACGGCGATGGCCTCGACGCCTCACGATGCAGTCGCCGACTCGAGCTTGCTGATCGCGGCCTCGAGGCCACCGAGGATCGCGTCGGCAACATGCGCCGGGAAGCTGCTCGGTAGTTTGGCCGCCACCTGCTCCAGTGCCGCCGGCGTCCTGTCGATCAGGTCGCGGATCAGCGCGTCCACACCCTGCCCCGATTCGGTGACGACCCCGTTTCGCCGCCCGACCTCGACCCAATGCCGGCGCAGGATGTCGCGCATGCGCCAGTGGGCATTCGTGCATCGCAGCGCCATCGCCAACTTCACGCGCTGCGCCGAGATCCGGTTCGGTCCGTTCCCCAGCACGGGGTAGGCCGACACGACGTCGTACAGCGGCGTCATCGAGAAGGCACCGCCGGCGTGCAGCGCGATGCTGAAGTTCTTCGCGTGCCCGTCGGGCGCGCCCATCAGCCAGAACAGCAACTGCGCCCGGAAGAAGTTCCCCCTGTCCTGCACCCGCCGGGCCGAACCGTTGAGCAACTCCAGGATGCGGTCGATACCCGGGCCGCCGTCGGTCTCGTACTTCGCATGGGCCGGCGTGGCGGTGGCCTGGCACATGTCTTCCTGCGGCAGGCGGATCAGCCACGAGCCGTCGTCGGCCCAGCGTCGGTCGAAGCGCTCGATGCCGAGGACGCGCTGGCCCTCGAAGGTGAGGGGGTGACAGCGCGCGACCGGCAGGCCGTAGGCCTCCAGGATCCGGGCGCACAACCACTCGTTCTCGACCGAGTCGCGCAGGTCGAGCCTCATGTTGCCCACCAGCCCGAGCGGCAGCTTCAGGATATGCGTGGTCGGGGTCGCTCCCGTGGGGCGCCACCACCGGCCCTCGTGCCAGAGCAGCGCCGTCTTTTCCTGGGCGCCTGCGATGGAGATGCGGAATCCGTCCGGGTCCGAGGGCTCGCCATCGAAACCGCCCGGCGTCAGCGCGGCCTGCAGCACCCGGGCGACCCCCGCTTCGTCCAGCGGCTGGGCCTGGACGCGCCTCGCCTCTCCGGGGTCCTGGCCGTCGGGCACGATCTGCAACGCGCCGACACAGTCACGGCCGATCTGTGCGAGCAGATCGAAGGCATCGGTCGTCGCGGTCTTGAATCGCCTTGCCAGCCGATCGCGGATCGGCTTGCTGTCCGGAAGCAGGTTGTCGAAGTAGTCCCTGACCGCCTGGCCCTTGTGCGGCGGGTTGCCCGGGCGGAAAGGCAAGGACAGCGAAAGCGCTCGCCTCTGGGGCGAGCGCAGCCAGGCAGCGTCATACTGCAGCGTGTCCCCGGCCGGGTACGTGGTCCAGATCCCGACCGGCTCCCCGTTCATCCACAAGCCCAGCCTGCGGGTGTGCGAGCGCCGCCCCATGCGTCACCACTGCGCCTTGCGAGCGTCGGTGGCCGGGTTGCCGGGCTGCCACACTTCGCCCGCGGGCCGGCGCAGCACGAGCTCGACGCCGAGGATGCCGAGAAGCTTCATCAGCCGCGCGGCGCTGACGGCGGTCGCGTGACGCTCCAGCGAGGACAGCGTCTGCTGCGTGACCCCCAGCCGCGCGGCGACTTCGGCCTGGGTGAACCCGGCCTGCTTGCGAAAGCCCTGCAGCAGTCCGGGCAGCTGCTCGGGGGTCCGTACGGGAAATTCGTCCATACAGCCTTAGGTATGTTTCTCGATGATACGAACTTTAGGCTGTATTTTCTGTTTACGCAACAAGGAATGTGCCCAGTTCGGCCAGGTCCGTTCGGGACGCCCATCGCCTCGGCGCGCCTGCGCAGAGGCATGTGCCCGCCGGGCTGTCCCGAGGACGATTCCCGGAGGGCGCAGCCCGAAGCTACCCCGTCAGCACGCCGGTCCGCTCCCGAGCGCTCATCACGGAGTGCGCAGCGCGATGGGGCCCTGTCACCAGCCGATGGGCAACAGCACTGCCGGCTGCCTATGGCGAGCTATGGCCTCGCGTGCGCCGGCCTTGATCTCCGCGTCGAGCTCGTGCTCGTCCATAGGGTGGGCGGCCAGCCAATCCCGCAGTTCCTTGACTGCCACGTCGGCTTGACGCTGGGCCTCAGCCAGGTACATCGTCCTTGCCGTCGGTAACGGCAGCCGGCAGACGACTTGAAGGCAGCACTCTGCCGCGATGAAGTCGCTCCTCTCTTCGTCGTCGATGACCACCGGCGCACCCATGACGGACACCCGCCAGGCTGGCAGGCGCGCGCCGGTCGACGGCACCACAACAGGATCCGAAGTGCTGGCCACCAGCACCAGGCGCCCGGCCTGCTCGGGTTGCACCCGGCGCAGGCTGGCCAGCATGCCGAGTTGGCATGGCGGGCCGCCTGGGGCAGCGCGGGCCTTCACGACAGATCCCGGCCGGCAGCCACCAAGTGGCCGTGCTGCAGTTCCTGCTCACCCTCCCACCGGTAGGCCACCAGCGGCCCACCCTTGGCCGCGGACCAGTCCAGGCAGGCCACCTTGGGAGACTCCAGCTTCAGCGGGCCGCTGAACCAGTGGTGCCCGAAAAGGATCGGTGCGCCGGTCACAGGCCCGTGACGCACATCGTCCGGAATCGGCAGGTCGGGCACCAGGTGCTCACTGCCAGGCGGAACGATGGCAATCTCGCGCAGCTGCTTAGCCTCATGGCGCCAGACGGCAAGGCGGGCGTCAGGGTGCTTGTGGCCTTCCTTGTCCTCGATGAAGCTGCCCGCGGGCAGTTCCCACTCCACGCCACACGTCAACAGCTTGCGCGCGGACTTGAGCGCCGGGTCGTGGTAAATCGCCATCATCAACTCGTCGTCCAGCAGTCCGATCTCGCCGCCACGAGCCTGCGTCACGGCGTGGCGTGCCGCGTCGCCCCACCAAGCGTGCACCGCGCGCAGCCCGCCCAGGTCCAGCGCCAAGGGCATGCCGCGAAACCAGCCGACCCACTCGCGGTGCCGGGCCGAGTCTTCACCCACCGCTGCCAGGAATGCGGCGTGCTGCATGCGGTTCTTGTCCGAGCGCGGCCGCAGGTACTCGCCGGCCGCCGGGTCGCGCACCGCGTAGCCGATGGCGTTGAACTCGTGGTTGCCCATCACCACCCGGGCTTGGCCGGCGTCAACCATGCGTCGCACGGCGTCGAGCACTTCCAGCTGATCCGGCCCGCGGTCGATCAAGTCACCCACGAACACGGCCTGACGGCCCTGGGGCGCATGCCAAGCACCGGCCCGGTTCACGTAACCCATCTTCGCCAGCAGCGCCTTGAGCTTGCCGCCCTGGCCATGAACGTCACCAATCACGTCGTACATCGCTTCTCCTTAGTTGCTTCCATCTACTAAGACAAGTGTGACATACTTCGTTGCGCCATGCAACGAACAATGAAGCCATGAGTAACGCGACACCCGAGACGGGCCCGGGTCGGCCGATCCACCCGATGCCCTTCACCCGAGTCGAGTTGGTGGTGTTCGCCGTCGAGCAGGGCGCGCTACAGGTGCTGCTCGGTAGGCGAGCAGAGGCGCCGCACGCCGGTCGCTGGGCGCTGCCGGGTGGCGTCGTACGGGTGGACAAGGACACCGATCTGGACGCTGCCTGCCGCCGCGTGACGCGTGAGCGTTTGCAGGTGGCGCTACCCGGGGCTCAGCAAGTAGTGGCGGTTGGGGGTCGGTCACGCGATCCGCGTGCCACGTGGACCTTGAGCGTGGTCTACCGCGCGATGGTGCGACCTGGAATGCTCCAAGCGGTGGCCGGCAAGCGGTTGACCGAACTGCGATGGATGGATACCTCAGAGGCGACAGGCTCGACGCTGGCCTTCGACCACGCGGCGCTGCTGGAACATGCGGTGCAGCAGTTGCGTCAGCAGGTGCAGGAACTGCAGTTCCCGGTCGGCCTGGTCGACGAGACCTTCACGCTCGGCGAGTTGCAGGCGTTCAGCGCAGCCGTGCTGGGCCGGCCGCTGGACAAGTCGAGCTTCCGGCGACGGCTGGATGCTGCGGGCGTCGTGCAGGCGGTACCCGGCGAACTGCGCACGGGGCCGAATCGGCCGGCGCAGGTGTTCAGGCTGGCGGCCTCAGCAACGCCCGACTGAGCTTGTCCGGCGCTTTGCTGCCTGGCCTGTGCGTTGGCGGCTTTCGCCATCACGGCCGGAAGACATGGTCGTTGTGCCACGTCATGTACGGTGCATGCGGGCCCTGCAAGTCGATGCGCAGCGCGGTGGTCAGGCCGAGCAGGCCAATGGCATCCGCCCCAAGGGTGGTGCTGGCCAACACCATGCCATCGTGCCGCACGGTGACCAGCCCGGCGTCGAACGCAGCATCCAGGTGCGCGGCCAGCAGAAGTCCATTGAAGACGTCCAGGCGCTCCATGTCGGTGGACACAGCCCAGGGTTTGGCGTGGCTGGCTCGCAGCAACTCGGGCACCGCCAGGCCCGTCATCGCGCAGCGGCCGCCCCAAAGGGTCATCAGCCCCTGACGGAAGAGTTCCTGTCCCACCCGTTGGCGCACGGTGGCTTCGCGCTCGGTGCCGCTCACCGCGGCCAGATCGCGCTCGAAGCGCTTTTCCAGTTCGTCGGGCAAGGCGCGTGACAGTGCCCAAGCCTGCGCAAGCAGCCGCTCCAGCGCGGCGAAATCCTCCGCGCGTCGCCAGCCCGCCATCGGGGGAATCTCGCCGGCCATGTCGCCAGGACCGGGCGGAACCCGGTCGGCCGCGCCGCGCATGGCATGTAACACGGACACCATCGACAAGCCTGCAACGCAGCCGCCTGCGGCGCACCTGCCAACCACACAGGTCAACGGCGCGTGGCTGCTGCTGGCCAGGACACAAGTCGGCCGGTCGCTGAGCACGTCGAAACCGGCGTCCAGCGCCGCCTTGCGCAGGCCCGCGCGTTCGAGCAGACCCAGTGGGTGCGGATCGAGCATGGCCGGCCGGTATCAGGCCGGCACCGCCGCCTTGGTCGAGCGTCGCACCGGCACCACCCGCAATTCGAGCCGGTGGTCCTGCTCACGCACCACGAATTTCTGATTTACCAGCTTGTGCACCGTATTGACGCGCTCGATGGCTTCCCGCACCGGGGCGTTGCCGTCCGTCTTGGCCAGCACCATCAGCCGCAGCATCTTGTCGTTCAAGCTGGGCACCGTGTCCTTGCGCTCCCACAGGCTCAAGGCACCCTCGGTCACGCCCATCATCCCGGCCAGCGCCTCTTGCGTCATGCCCAACCAGCCGCGCAGGAACTTGAACTCCTTGCCGGTCAGCGGCCCCGGCTTCTTGGCCAGCTGAGCCGCCAGCAGGGCGTGCAGGACGTCCACGTCGTGCACCGCCACCGCCTTGCCGTAGGGCGTGGTCTTCAGGTCGTAGCCGTTCTCCAGCCAGACGTTGTCGAGCCCGCATTGCGTGTAGTGAAGCACCGTCCTCTCCTTGCTCAGCGCGTGCGCGTCATCACCGTCACCACCACCACGTCGGGGTTGGCCTCGTCCAGCGCCGCCACCACTGCCACGTTGCGGCTGGGGCCGAAGTGCTCCATGCGGCACTTCAGGTGCCCGGTCTTGCGGTCCACCTGTGGCGGCCGCTGGATCACGCCGTGGCGCAGACACTCGATCACTTCCAGGTCCGAAATCCCCCGCTCGCGCATGCGATCGCGGGCGTGTTCGGTGATGAAGACCTTGCCCGAGTCGGCTGCCAGCGCCCGCACATGGCGCTGCAGGGCGGTGTTGGACAGCTCGTCGAGTCGCATGGTAGCACCCATAAAATTTACGGATCGTGGCAAGGGTCACGAGCGGCCAGGGCGCCCTTGCCGCAGGCTGACAGCTCCACCGCGGCTCATTCATCATGCTTGGGCTCGGCGCCGGATTCCCATCGGCACCAACCCAGTGCGGCTTCGATCTCCGCCCAGCCTCTGGCCAGGATCGCGTTTTCGGCGCGGTTGACGGCTCGCTCGCGCAGTTGACGCAGCGGCCGCCACCACCCGTCGTGCTCGCGGTAGAAGACCCGCTGGAAGACATTGCCCGTATGCGAGATTCGATGGGTCTCGAACTTCTCCGACAGTCGAGTGAACGCGTGGTTCAGGCTGCTTGCGGGAGCCAGCCCGTACTCCTTCGGAAAGCTGACAGGCGGGCTGTTGAGCTCGCAGTCCCAAAGGCCGGTGACGGTCAACCACAGGCCGCCGGCCGTCGCATCAGGCTCGGGTCCGTCGGAGAACAGTTCAGCCGGCTCCGCCAGCGTGACCATCGCAAACCGCGTTGACGCCGACGGCAGATGACGGCTGGCGACCGGGAACGGGCCGTCCAATCGGTCGAGTGTCGGAGTCCAAAGCATCTGTTCGAACTCCCGCGAACGCGGCGTCAGTGCCACCGCCAGCCCCGTCCCCACCGGCAGGAAAGGCACCACCACCTCCTGTGTCACGCGCAACAGGAAGTCGGTGTCGGATATCTGCGATGCATCGATGACGAGTTCAGCCTCGGCACCCGCGCGGACCGGGACAGCGCCGCCCAGTGCGAACTCCCAGTGCCCATCGACCCAGCGCACCGGCAGCCTCAGCCGCGAAGGGATCTTCCTGGTCACGGCGCGCCCGCCTGCATCCGGTCCCAGGCCTCCAGCACCAGGCGCCGGGTGCGGTACTCGCCGTACAGGCGCAGCTCCTTGTCCTTGAGCACGCGGAAGGTCTCGCTGGGGTAGTCGGCGCCCATCACGTCGGCGGGGTCGAGGATGTAGCGCAGTTCGTCGCGGGTCAGGCCGTAGAGGCGGGCGTAGATCGCGTCGAGCTCGGCGCGCAATAGCGCGCGGCGCTCGGGGTTCCAGCGCCAGGGCTTGCCGCGGTCGGGCCCGGTGCGCGGATCCCACGCTGGGTTCTCAGAGACCACGTCGGCGTAGAGCGGCTGCAGGTCGTGGGCGGAGTAGGTGAGTTCGAGGACGCGGGGGACGATCAGTTCGAGCGAACCAAGTGTGTAAGCCCCTGGCGGAAGTACTGCGAGCTGCTTCGCAAGGAAGAAGTTCAGATGTGTGCCACCGACTTTGTGTCGGGCATGGTAGTCCAGCACGATTGACGAGAGCGAAGCACAGAGTGCGACGATGCGTGTTGGCGCCTGGTTGCTAAAGACGAGAGGGAACTGATTCCCAACGCCAGCCTTGGGAATGAAATGGCTGATTACTGTTCGTTCGTTCGTCGCGTTGGTTATGTCCCGAAAGCCGAGCAACCATCCGCGCGTCCAGTCCCTTTCAGCCAGTCGAGCATCGACTTCGCGGCGCTCCACCCAGTAGCGGGGCTGCACTGTTCGAGCGACATCCTGCTTCTCAGCATCGGTCAAGTCGCGCGACTCATCGCCGTCGCCCACATACGTTGCCCAGCGGTGGTCGAATTGGTGGACCATCTTTGCCTCGTACAGCGGCACCGGGTCGACCAGTTCTTTGCGGTGTCGAGCGTCGCGGAACATGCCACTGTCGGTCGTCATGTTGAACAGACCTTGTCGAAAGGCTATTCCCCAAGGATTCCCGCCAGACTTAGCTTCATCCCAGAGTACCGGCACGCGCTGATAGATGTTTTTGGTGATCTCGGCATCTCGTTCGCCGCGGAAGATGGGGCAAGTCCGCGTGTTTGGGTTCAGCCGCGCGATGTCGGAGGCGCTGAGTGTGAATCGTCGGCGCCGATCTCGAAGTTGGTCTGCAGCGAGGATGTAGTGCGCAAACTCACTGTGTCCGGACGTGGCGCCCAGTGTGAGCAGGCAGAACGGAGTGTCCGGATGCACTGCAGGAAAGATGCGAAGCGCGTTGTCGAAGCCCAGCAAGCTGACTAGCCGCTGCTTGTCCACAATTTCTTGGAAGTACGCTTTCGTGGAGTCGTCCGTGGCGATGCCGCTGGGCAAGACAAGTCCGGCTCGGCCTTGCGGATGCAGTACGTTCAGCGTTGTCTCGGCGAACAGGGGGTAAGTATTGAGCTTTCCGACTGCAGTAAGCGGGTAGCGGCGGCTGCCGCGAAAGAACGAGTTCTGTGCTTCGATGTCACGCACGGACGACTGAAACTCCTCCCACAGACGGGGCTCATCCTGCTGCAGTCGCGCAATGCCTCGCTTGCGCGAGTCACCGGCCATTGAGGCGATCTCAGGGTGCCGGCTCGAGAAGAACTCCACATCGTTGAACTGGGACTGGTCCCACGGCGGGTTGCCCAGCACGATGGTGAAGCCGCCGCGGGCAAAGACATGCGCAAAGCCCAGGCGCCAGTGCAGCAGCGGGGTGTTCACGGCCAGCCGCTGCGCCGCTTCGCGCTTGAGCGGCGCCACCGGCTGCCCCAGCAGCGCATTCATCATGTCCTGCGTGGTCGGCACCGCCGTGCCGGTCTCGGTGCCGTGCTTGGGCAGCAGAAAGGCGGCGCAGTACAGGTGCATCGCCAGCGTCAGCCCATCGTCGCCGGCACCCGCCTGCAGCGCCGCATAGGCCTGGCGCTTGGCTGCTATGTCGGCCAGCGTGGCGTCGGGCAGCGCGTCCAGCTGCTGCAGCGGCGCGGCGGTGGCGGTGAGCTCCATCGCCTGCAGGCTGTGGCTGAAGCTGGCCGCGGCGCGCATCTTCAGCAGGCCCTCGCGCTCCTTCTTGTTGCGGCGCTTCAGGTCGCGGCACAGCGCGGCGCTGTCACCGGTGAGCTCCTTGTAGGCCTCGTCGGGCACGCCGTCGAGCAGGGTCTTGGGGTCCATCACGCCCAGCAGCGCATTGCCCAGGCGGAAGTGGTGGTCGATGAAACCCAGCGGGGCGTCGGGCGTGTAGGCCTCCAGCCACAGCGCCATGCGCGCCAGCTCCAGCGCCATCGGGTTCATGTCCACGCCGTACAGGCAATGTGTGACCACGTCGCGCAGCGCGTGGCGGTAGTCGTCGGGCGTGGGCTGGCCGGCGTGGCCGAGCAGGGCGTCGCGCATCTGGGCGCGCACGCGGGCCAGGTGGCCGGCGATGCGCCGCGCGGCGGCCAGCAGGAAGTGGCCGCTGCCGCAGGCCGGGTCGATGACGCTGATGGCCAGCAGCGCCTGCACGGCGCCCTCGCCGCTGGGGTGGGCGGCCAGGATGGCGGCGATCACCGGCTCCAGCGTGGAGTCGAGCTGCTCCTGCACCAGCGGGTCGGCGGTGTAGTAGCTGCCGGTGGTCTTGCGCGCGTTGCCTCGCGTGGCGGCGCCGGTCTGGAAGCTGAACTGGCGGTGGCCGTGGCTGAGCTGGGGCACCAGCTCCAGCAGGCTTTCGTAGATGCTGCCCAGTTCCTCGGGCCCCATGTCGCGCCAGTTGACGCGGGTGAGCGGGCCGTTGGCGCCGTCGCGCAGCCAGGCCAGGTGGAACAGGGCCAGCAGCAGGTGGCGGTTCTCCAGCCGGCAGGCGTCGAGCGTGGGGCACTGCGTGGTGTCGAACAGGCCACCCAGCGGCGGCAGGGCCAGCAGCGATTCACCGATGGCCAGGCCCTGCCAGACCTGCTTGAGGGCCTGCCACAGGTCGCCATGCCGGTCGTGCGCGCTGCGGCGCAAGGCGCGCTCGCGCAGGCGGCGCAAGCCGTAGCCCTCGGCGTACAGCGCCACGGCGGCGGGGTCGGCATCGCTGCGGTGAAGGATGTCGCGCTCTTCCACCGTCAACAGGAAGATCTGGCGGTAGACCAGGCGCAACAGCTCGCGCAGGTAGTCCTGCGGCGTCAGGCGGCCGCTGGCTAGTGCCTCGCGCAGGGCGGTGTTGGCCGGGTGGCCGACAAAGCCCTGGCCCAGCACCAGCAGCGCATGCTCGACGCCGACGCGGAGGGTCTCGCGCGCACGGGTGCCTTGTTCGCGGCAGGCGTTGCGCCACTGTTCCAGCGCGCAGTCGCTGGATGCCGCGCCTTCGGCGCCGAAGCGCGTGGCGTGCAGCAGCAGCCACAGCACCGAGAAGTCGGCGTAGCGCTCCTCGGCGAACAGGCGCTCCAGGTCCACTTCCAACCAGGCCGGGCGCGTGAGGCTGGCGTTGTCGCGGGCGATGCGCAGTTGCAGGCCGTTGGTGGCCAGGCCCCACAGGGCATCGGGCAGCGCGTTCAGGCTTTCCTGCAGCAGACCGAAGGCACTGCGGCGGCGGATGCGCTCGCCCGAGTTGTCGCCCAGGCGGTCATGGGCGGTGTCCAGCGGCTTGGCTTCGTCGTGCGGCGAGACGACGACGGGCACGCGCGCGCCCATGGCGCTGTACGGCACCGGGTAGTGGCGCTCGGCCACCACCGTGGGCGCGGTGTGCGGGGTGAGTTGGAAGGCGAAGCACTGGCGCAGCAGCTCGGTGGCCCAGCGTTGGGTGATGCCCCAGGCGTCGTGCCCCGGCTGCTGGCGCGCCTGGTCGAACTGGCGCCACAAGGCCTGCGCGGACCGCCAGGCCAGGCCGATCTCTTCGCGCACGTTGAAGCCGGCGCGCACGCGGTAGTCCGCGTCGTTCTGCAGGGGGGCTTGCTGGGCGGCCACCTTGGCCAGCCATTCGGCGGTGAACAGGCCTCCCTCGATGGCGAGGGTGTCGCTGTGCAGCGTGGGGGTGGCTTGCGGCATGGGCTCAGGCGTCCAGCGGCGGCATCAGCACGAAGACGCCGATCACGTCCACCGGCAGCAGCGGTGTCACCTCGTAGCGGCCGCGCGAGCGGGCGGCTTCGCGCACGCGGCGGTGGTCGGCCAGCAAATCGTCGGCACGGCTGCGGGCGAAGGCTTCGAGCGCCGCCTGCCATTGCGGCCATTGCGCGAGCGCGGCGGCCACGCGCGATTCGCGGGCGCGGTCGCCCAGGGTCTCGGCCGGCGGCGCGGTGAGCCAGCCCAGCGGCTCGTCGCCGGTGCTGATCTCGAAGCGGCGGCCGCCGTCGGCGGAGCGCAGCGCCACAGCGGCGGCCTCTTCCACCAGCAAGGTGTCGCCGCCGCGGGCGTCTGCGCTGCTGATCTGGTGGCGCAGCCGCAGCAGCAGCACCGTGGTCTGCACGGTGACGGCGGGGCTGACCCAGCAGCCCGTGCGGCCCAGTGTGGCGGCGTCGGCGCCGGCGGCCTCAATCTCCAGGCCGGCCTCGGCCAGCGCGCGTTCCAGCAGGCCCTCGGCGAGGGTGCTGATCAGCGGGTGGCTGCGGTGCATGAAGCGCGTGCCCAGGGCGGGCGGCACGCTGAAGCTCAGGCCCACGGTGCCCTGCAGTCCCTCGGCGAGCAGGCGCTCGCGCAGATCTTCGGGCAGCGCCGCCAGGGGTGCCCGCCAGCCGCTGCCGGGCTTGGCGCCGCGCGGCTCCAGTGACGAGCCCAGGCGAACCAGGGCACGGCGGGCGAAGCGCTGCACGTCATCGGCATTGCCCAGTGCGGCCTGCATCTTTTGCCACTCGGGCACTACTTCGGCGGGCTTGATGCGGTTCTGTGCGAAGACGGCGCGGTTGCGCTTGGCGCGCTCGGCCATGTCGGCCCAGGCCACTTCCAGGCGCTGCACCGCCGGCAGGTCGTCGAAGAAGTCGAAGCTGGCTTGCTGTTGCTGCTGTCTGCGGCGTGAACCCAGCACCGCGTGCATCAGCGCCTGCGTCAGCGAATGGTCATCGTCGGGCAGCGGCACGGGCACACCCAGCTCGTCGCGGATCTTCTTGGCCTTGCGCAGGATGACGCGCAGCACCACCGCGTCCACCGGGTTGTTGCGGCCGTACATGAGCGTGGCGCGCACGACGGGCCGCTCTTGGCCGAAGCGGTCGACGCGGCCCTCGCGCTGTTCGTGGCGGGTGGGGTTCCAGCTCAGGTCGTAGTGCACCACCGCGCTGAAGTGCTCCTGCAGGTTGATGCCTTCGGACATGCAGTCGGTGGCGACGAGCAGCGGGCGGTCGGCCTGGCCCAGCTCGGCCACCCGGGCTTTGCGCTCGTCAGGGGTCAGCTCGCCTGTCACGACACCCAGCGTGACGCCGGGGAAGCGGCCGCGGAGTTGCTCGTGGAGGTAATGCGCGGTGGCGATGTAGCGGCAGAAGACCACAGGCGCGAAACCCGGTTTCAACAGGTCGTTCTCGAGATGCGCGCGCAGGGCAGCCAGCTTGGGGTCGTCGCCCTCGCCCGTCAGGCGTTGAGCCTGGGCGATCAAGTCTTGCAGAGCCGGGTCGGCGTTGTCGGCGGGCAGTTCTGCGTCGTCGTCAACCAGCGCGTCTTCAGCGCCGTCGAAGACGCGGGCACGCAGGGCGTCTTCGTCGGCCTCGGTCGCCTGGGTGGACATGCGCGTGCGCAGCGACTGCAAAGCGGCCGCCGGGCTGCTGGCTGCACTGCGCATCAGGGCCAGCGTGCCCCAGAAGTTGAGCCGCTGCCGGCGCTGGTCGGTGCCAGCACGCTCGACCACCTCGGAACAGTAGTCCAGCACGGCGTCGAAGAACTGCGCCCAGCCGCCACTCAGCGTGTACGGCAGGTCGGCGGTCTCGCGGCGGGGGAAGATGCCGCTGTCGTGCCACTCCTGGATGTCCTGCCGTCGGCGCTGCACGAAGTGGCGTGCCAGGCGGTTGCGGAGTTCGTCACGCGCGCCGCCGAACACGGTGGCGAGTTGCAGGAAGTCCGGGTGCAGCAGACCGAGCAGGTTGTGAAAGCTGGCCTCGTCGCCCGAGTGCGGCGTGGCGGTCAGAAAGAGCATGTGGCGGGTGGCGTCGGCGGCCAGCAGGCGCAGCAGGTCGTGGCGCTGGTGGCGGCCGCCGTCGTTGCCGGCGCAGGTGTGGGCTTCGTCCACGATCACGAGCTCCGGGCAGCGCGTGGCGAAATCGCCGCGGCGCCGGTCGCTCTTGATGAAGTCCAGGCTGACGACGGTGTGCGGGTGGACGGTGAAGATGTTGTCGGTGACGGGCAGGCCGCGCTCCAGGCGGGACGCGCTGGCGGCGGTGACGGCCACGGCCTTGATGTGGAAACGTTCGTCCAGCTCCTGCACCCACTGCTCCACCAGATGCGGCGGCACCAGCACTGCGAAGCGCTTGATCTCTCCCCGATCGAGCAGCTCGCGGGCGATCATGCCGGCTTCGATGGTCTTGCCGATGCCCACGTCGTCGGCGATGAGCAGGCGCACCACCTCTTGCTTGAGCGCCATCAACAGCGGCACCAGCTGATACGCCCGCGGCTGGAAGGCCAGGTGACCGAAGCTGCGGAATGGCCCGGCGCCACGGCGCAGCGACATCAGCAGCGCATCGCGCAGCAGCAGGGCGTCTTCGTGGCTGGCGGCTTGCGCGACCGTCGGCGGCGGGAAGTTGGCGGGCGTGACGGGCTCGTAGGCGGCTTCGAGCGCTGGGGAAACCACGGCGAGATCCGACTCGCTGCCTGAGAGCGGCCGCAGGCGCAGCAGGTCAAGGCTGCTGCCCGGCAGGACGATCCACTCGCGGCCGCGGGCGCGAACCAGGGCGCCGGGCGGGAAGCGCGAGGCCTCGGGGTCGGGCAGTACCGCACTCATCTGCTGGCGTCCTCAGGTCAGGTGCTGCCGCAGTTGCGCGATGGCGGCTTGCTGGCCGGCTTCGTCATCGGCGGGCCAAGCGACGACCTCGAGGCCGCGGTCTCGAAGGGTGCCCGTGTCAGCGCCAACGCGAACAAGTGCAACTCGCTCGGTGCGCCACAGCGACAAGACCTCGACGTTACCGACCAGCACGTTGAAGGCGCTGGGCTCGGGCAGGCCGACACCGGCGGCGTGTAAGCCGCCGGGCGTGGCCGCAGGCCTGACGGCTGGCCCTTCCCCGGCCGCATTTGACCCCGATGCCAGGGTGGGCGGCGCTAGCTGCGTGCGCACGGCTGCCAGGCGGAGGAGGATCGCCTGGGCCGCCCTGTCGCGGCGGTCTATCACCGGGTGGTCGGGTTGGTTGTAATACGAAAGCATGCAGCGGTAGCAGCCGGCGACGCACTGGGTGCCATCGACATCGTGAAGCGCTTCGGCAGTGGGCAGCGGTTCGCCCTGAGCGCCAAGGTCGAAGTGCATCACCTTGAGTGCAGCGCGGGCGACACCGGCGAGGGCATGTTCGTCATGCACCAGCCTGGTCAGCACGCCAGCGCCGCCTTCGGTGGCTTCGTAGAAGAGCACTCCGTGCCGATTCTTGCGGTCGGGCAGCGGCTCGGCCAGAAGTTCGGACTCTTCGAGCTGGTAGAGCGACTCGATGCCACGTTTGAGCGCGTATTGCAGCGTAGCGATGGTGGTCTCGCCGGCATCGGGTTGCGCAAGCTGCAGCAGCAGCGCGTTCTTGCGGTCCATGACCCAGGGCACGATGGGTTGGTTGGGCGTGCGCGTGGGGTCAGGTTCTGCGCCGTCGTCCTCTTCAATCTTCGCCCAGGCCCCCGTCATGGGGTTGATCATGAAGCCATGTTGAGATGGGTCCGCGCGCCGGCGCAGGCCCTTGTTCAGGCGGCTGATCTCGGCGCCTGGGCCGTAGCGCAGCGTGGCGATGCTGCCCTGGTCGTCCTCGGCATGCACCACGCGGACGTCGGGCTGGCCGCCGTCTCGGCGTGCCCAGCGGAACACGGTCTGGAGATCGAAACCCTGGCGCTGGCGCTCTTCGTCATTGACGGTGATGCGCTCGGCTGGCGACGTGCGCACGTTCTCGATGCGGTACAGGTTGAGCACGATGTCGCCGTTGTCGGTGAGAGGCTCACCGCAGGCGCGGCAATGGCTGCGGCCCTTGTCAGCAGGGTCGGAATGGAAGTGCGCTCCGCCGCAACTGCGGCAGATGGTGGCCGTGTCGGTGTTCAGCATGCCGGCGATGGATGCGCCCTCTCCCCGCGTGGAGAGCTGCGCCGCCGTGACGCGGAATGCGCGGCCTTCGTGGTAGACGAGACTGCGCGGACCGAATTCAGACAGCGCCAGGAAGCGGGGGCGCTGCAGGTAGGCGCCCTTGGTTCCGCGTTCGCCGCTGCCTGGAATGAAGGCAGTGAGCGGCAGCCGTGGGAAGTTGTAGCCCGGCAGGAAGGCCTCGGTGGCGAGGTAGCGATAGGTGTAGAAGTCACTGGACAGGCTCTCTGAGCCGCGCTGCAGAAGGTTGAGCTGGTCGATGGCCTGGGCGTGCAGCACGCGTGCAGCGTCTCGTTCGCGCTGCGGCAGGTTGTGTGTGTCCATGATCCGCCGGGACTGGTCACGTTGCCGGGCGGCGCTGCGGAAGAGTTCGCGCCAGCGATCGAAGGCCTCGTCGAAGCGCTCCACGGCGCGGTCCACGATGTCGGCGGCAAGGTCGTCGTTGCCCTTGAACCAAGGGGCGTCTTCCGGATTGAGCTCTTTGGCCAGCAGGCCAAGCACCTGCTGGATTCGCTGCCGGGCGACGGGCGGGATGCCGGCATCGGAAAGCGCCACGGTCATACGGCCGTACAGCGGCAGGTCCTTGGCTTCGTCAGGCTCCACAAGCTCGACGATGGCGGCGCTGAGCGGGACATTGGTTGCCGCCAACCAGACCGCCTGCAGGTGGCTGCGGACCAGTTCTTCGTTCGCCAAATCCAGGGTCGGCGCCCTGACTTCACCGTGCACCATGCCCGGTGCGTCGGCGAAGAAATACTGATCGTGCGGGCTGCGGGCCGCGCAGTAGGTGAGCACCAGTGCCGGCATGCCGCTGCGCCCGGCCCGGCCACTTCGCTGGGCGTAGTTGGCCGGAGTGGGCGGCACGTTGCGCAGGTAGACGGTGTTCAGCGCCGAGATGTCGACACCGAGCTCCATGGTGGGCGAGCAGAACAATACGGGCAGCAGACGATGGCGCTCGCCCAACTCAGCCAGTTGCGGGCCATTGGCGGCCAGGCGTTGCTGGTCTTCGGCTCCGTAGCGGAACCGCATCTCGCGGATCTGCCGGCGATCCTTGTCGACCTGGGCCGTGTGTTCACGCGCCTCGAAGCTGAAGTAGTGGTTATCCGCAGCGATCGCCTGGGCCAGGTTCTCGTACAGCGAGCGGTAGAAGGCGTTGTCCATGCCGCCGCGCGCCGCAGCGCCAGTGCCGACGCGAAACTCGACGCAGGCGTTCTTGAGCTGCCAGCCCATCGCACCGCCGAACGGCGTTGGCACGGTCGCCACCAGGCCGCCCTTGGCGGCGGCCTTCAGCATGTGACTGAGCAGCCTCTGGTACTCGGCGTGATCGAGCTGGCGCGCTTCAGGGTTGTTCCAGAGTTCTGGCTTGCGCAACTCGCGGCCGATGCTGGAGAGGCGGCCGGCACGCAGCAGCTTGTCTTCGTCGGCGAGCGAGTTCTCTCGCCGCGCGGGTGGTGTCTCCATCAAGTAGCGCGCCGAGCGCATCGCCTCCTCGCGACCGAACCCCCAGGGTGGACGCAGCGTGTTGATGGATCGTCCACGCAGCGCGTCCTGCTCGGCCGCATCAAGGACTTCGGGGTCGAGGGCGAGGCCCTGCCGCATCGCATCCAGCAGCACGCGGTACGCGCGAAGCCGGGCATCAGGTGTGGCGCCGGCCAGCAACGCGGGCGCGTCGGCGAAGCGGGCATTGTTGGCACACAGATCGGCCAGCCCCATGTACTCGACCCGCACCAGGCCGAGCTGCTCCAGGTTCGGGTTGGTGTAGCGCCAACCTCGGCGCTGGTCGAACCAGGCCCGGTAGCTGAGAACCTGGCGCATCGCTCTCTGGGCGTTGACGAAGTTGGCACCTTCCAGGTCGGGATCGAGAAGCCACTCGGAACGCAGCGATTGCGCGCCCGCGCGATCGAAACCCAGCGACTTGAAGACGGCGATGCCGAGCCGGTCGGCCGACAGGCCTTCGGCACCTGCGCTTCGAACGGCAGCCAGAAAGGCCGACCGGAACAGGCCGACGAAAAGGAAGTCGTTGAAATGGCCGGCCTGGAGAGCGGCGTCCTGGCGGTTGTCGCTGAAGGCCAGCAGCTTGCGCCGCTCGGTGGGTATCGAGTCCTGCGTATGCAACCAGCGCAGCACCGAGTGCGTGAGCAGGGTGGTGGCGGATGACCGCCCTTCGGACGACAGCGCCGCGAGGCGGTTGTTGTCCTTGCCCTGGGCGGCGTGCACCGCCTTGCAGGAGAGGCAGAAGCGGAACTTGCCGGGGATGAACCACGCCACAGTGCCGGCGCCGACCCGACCGGCCGTGTCGACGGCAATGCGCTCGGCCCGGTTGCGGCGGGCGTCGGCCTTCAGGCGAATGCTTCCGTGCCGATCTTCTTCGAGCCAGGCGTCAGGGTAGTCCTCGTCGCGGCCGGTGAAGTCGAGCGACCCGTCCAGGGGTTCCGGCATGAGAAAGCCGTAACGAGGGCGGCCTGTGGCAGCGCCAGGGTCATCTTGCTTCGGCGTCGGCGGCACGTCGTCGATCTCTCGCGGCAGCGCCTGCAAGCCCCCGTCGTCCTGAAGAAATACCGGGTGGTACTCCTGCCCGCAGTCCCGGCAAAAGTGGACCGGGTACAGGCGCTTGTCGGGTGCGCTGGGCAGGAACTGCTGAGCATTGACGGTCAGCGTGCGCAGACCCGCCGGGTCGAGCGTGGCGTAGGCAGCCCCCGCGCCCGAGATGAACTGGTGCAGCTTGAAGGCAAAAAAGCCGCGCTTGCCGCTGTTGTGCCCGGTAGCACGATCGGACTCGGCCAAAGAGCAGGTCAGCAGGAACTGTTCGAGAACCTTGGCGCAGCGCGCACGTGGCTGGCCGGTGTCTTCCATCAGCCATTGGGCGGCCTGGTCCAGGGTTTGAGGCCGGGCGCGGACCCACTTTGAATCTTCCCAGCTCAGCCCCAGCTTGGTCTCGATCCAGATGGCCAAGGGATGCCTGGCCAGTTCAGCATCGGTGATGGTCGACACCACGCCGTCTTCCACGATTGGCGCGAGCAGGTGCCGCACGGTCCCGGCATGCAAATTGGGGGATGTGGCGCGAACCAGCGTCTCCTCGATGATGTCCGAGGGCAGCACCGGCTCGCCGAAGAGCGTGCTGGCGACCGATGCGACCGCTGCGCGGCGGGCTGCGGCCGAGCCGCTGGCCATCGTGGCCGAAGTGCCGATGCAGCGCAGGCCGGACGGCGCGAGCAGCGCGCGGATCCGGCGCACCAGCAAGGCCACGTCGGCGCCCTGCCGCCCGCGGTAGGTGTGGAGTTCGTCGAGCACGAGGAACTGCAAATCCTGGCAGTGGCTGATGACCTTTCGATCCGTCTCGTCCTGACGGGTCATTAGGTACTCGAGCATCATGAAGTTGGTCAGCAGGATGTCCGGCGGGCTGGCGGCGACGGCGCGTCGCTCGTCATCGTCCTCCTGGCCGGTGTACATGTCGAAGGTGATCGGCTTCGCTGGAGCGACGTGCTTCAGGAACTTGTCCAGTTCCTCCATCTGGCTGTTGGCCAGTGCGTTCATCGGATAGACGATGATGGCCCGCGTGCGCGGCGTGCCGTCGATGGCCCTGGCCCGCAGGATCGTGTCGATGATGGGGATGAAGAAGCACAGCGACTTGCCCGAACCGGTTCCGGTGGTGACCACGTAGCTGCGGCCCTGCCTGGCGGCCATCAAGGACTGGACCTGATGGGTGTGCAGCTCGAGCGGCAGGCTGGGCGAGCCCGGCACGCGGAAGATCGCTGCCGTGGTCGCGTTGATGTCCCCCGCGGCAGCCAGCCGGTCGATCGACCCGCCCCTCTCGTAATGGGGCGTTATCTGCAGTAGCGGCTCAGGCCAGAACTGGCTGTTCGCATAGATCGAGTCGATCTGCTGCTTGAGGTCGGTCGCTCGAACCCGAGTGAAGGACCTTGCGAAACTGGCGTAGTCGTCGACGATTTGCCGACGCAGGTCGAACACGTCCATGCGCCCCTCCCTGTGAGTCTTGGCACCGGGTTCTGGTGTTTGGAGGCATCGTACAGGGGCAGCTGACTACCGATTAAACCTCTACCCGACGGCAGTCGCAGACCCATGGCGGCGATCCGCTTCTTCCGACCGGAAGGCATTGCTCATCCGGCCGCGCAGCGGTACTCGAACTGCGCGGCGGGCGGCGGTGTCGATTCAGGCGGCCTGCAGCGGGGTCACTTGCGCCCCCCTACGTAGCCGGTCCAGGTAGTCGGCCCACTTCGTCATCAACTCGCGCCGCTGCTCCAAGAACAAGGTGCGGTTGTAGGCCCGGCCCAGCGCGTCGGGTACGCGGTGCGCAAGCTGGGCTTCGATCACTTCCGGCGCCACGCCCAGCCGCTCGGCTGCGATCGTGCGCGCCGTCGCCCTGAAGCCGTGGCCGGTCACTTCGTCCGGGCCGAAGCCCATGCGGCGCAGGGCCGACAACACACCGTTGTCCGACAGCGGTCTCTCGGCCGTCAGCGGGCTAGGGAACACGTACTTGCCGCTGCCCGTCAGGGGGTGCAGTTCGCGCAGGATGGCCACCGCTTGCGGTGCCAGCGGCACCAGGTGGTCAGGACCGTTGAGCTTCGACTTGAGCCGGCCCTTCATTCGCGCCGCGGGCACCGTCCAAGTCCCACCGTCCAGGTCGAACTCGGCCCACTCGGCCTTGCGCAGTTCCCCGGGGCGGAGGAACACCAGCGGCGCCAGTTGCAGCGCCGCTCGCACCACGGGCGTGCCGTGGTAGCCGTCGATGGCCCGCAACAGTTCGCCCAGCTTCGCGGGATCGGTCACGGCTGCGCGGTGCTCTGGCACCGGCAGCTGGATCGCGCCCTTCAGGTCGCGCGTCGGGTCGCTGGTGCAGTAGCCGTGCTGCACGCCGTAGCGGAACACGGCGCCGGCCGCCTTCAGGGCACGGTACGCGGTCTCGGTGGCGCCGCGCGCCTCGACGCGCCGCGCGTGGGTCAGCAACTCGGGCGGCGTCAGTTCGGCCAGAGGCCGCGCGCCGATGAACGGGATCAGGTCGTTCTCCAGCAGCGCCAGCACCTTGGCGGCGTGACCGGCGGACCAACTCGGCGCCATGTAAGCGTGCCACTCGCGCGCCGCGTGCTCGAAGGTGCCAGGGCCGGGCAGGCCAGCCTCGGCCAGGGCCTGGGCTTCGCGCTGCGCTGCCCGAGCCGCCTTGTCGGCCTTGCGGGCGTCGCTGGGGTCGATGCCATCCGCCACCAGCCGGCGGGCTTCGTCGCGCCGCTCCCGGGCCAGCGCCAGCGGAACCTCGGGGTAGGCGCCCAGGCTCAGCATGCCCTCCTTGCCGGCCAGCCAGTACCGCAGCCGCCACCAGCCCGCACCGTTGGGCCGCGCTTCCAGCACCAGGCCACCGCCGTCGCTCAGCTTGCGAGCCTTGCCCGCCGTGCCGGCGGTCTTGATCGCGGCCTTCACCGCCTTGTCGCTCAGGGTGTTGATCGCTGGCATACCGGGTAACTCCCCGACCGGGTAAGGCCACATGGGGCCGTTACCCGGTATCTTACCCATGCCGTTACCCGGTGCAAGCCGCCTTACCAGGCCCCATGCAGACATGAAAAATACGCAACTACTTGATTTACTTGCGGATTCCGTCGTTTCCGGCCCTACGCGGGCTATTGTTTGGTAGGCCGTGCTGGGATCGAACCAGCGACCAAGGGATTATGAGTCCCCTGCTCTAACCGCTGAGCTAACGGCCCCTGCGTCCGATTCTAGGAGCCGCCCCTGCACCAGGAACGCCCGCGACCGGCGCGGCTCCGGCGCCGACGCACCTCAGCGCTGCGACAACGCGTTGCCGACCAGCCGCGCCGTGATGTCGACGATCTGGATCATGCGCTCGTAGGCCATCCGTGTCGGGCCGATCACGCCCAGCGTGCCGACGACCTGGCCGTCGACCTCGTACGGCGCGCTGACGATCGACAGCTCCTCGTAGGGCACGACCTGGCTCTCGCCGCCGATGAAGATGCGCACGCCCTCGGCGCGGCTCGAGGTGTCGAGCAGCCGCATCAGCTCGGTCTTGCGCTCGAACAGGTCGAACAGCTTGCGCAGGCTGCCCATGTCCTGGCCGAAGCCCTGCACACCGAGCAGGTTGTGCTCCCCCGAGACGACGACCCGGTCGCTGTCTTCGGCCAGCGCCTCGGTGCCGGCCTGCACCGCGGCCTGCATCAGCGCGGCGATCTCCTCGCGCAGCGCGTCGACCTCGGTCTTCAGCCGCGCGCGCACCTCGTCCAGCGTCAGCCCGGCGTAGTGCGCATTGAGGAAGTTGGTCGCCTCGACCAGCTCGGCCTGGCTGTAGTCGCGCGCGGTGAAGATGACGCGGTTCTGCACGTCGCCGTCGGGAGCCACGAGGATCACCAGCACGCGCCGCTCGCCCAGGCGCAGGAACTCGATGTGGCGGAAGACGCTGGACTTGCGCGGCGCGGTGACGACGCCGACGAAGTGCGACAGGCTCGACAGCAGCGACGCCGCCTGCGCGATCACGCGCTGCGGCTGGTCGGGGTGGAGCTGCTCGCGCGCGGCGGCCAGTTGCGGGTCGGGGTCGCCCGCATCCAGCGGGCGCGCGGTCAGCATGGTGTCGACGAACAGACGGTAGCCGCGCGGCGTCGGCACGCGGCCGGCCGAGGTGTGCGGGCTGGCGATCAGCCCGAGCTCCTCGAGGTCGGCCATCACGTTGCGGATCGTCGCCGGCGACAGGTCCAGCCCCGAGGCGCGCGACAGCGTGCGCGACCCGACCGGCTGGCCCTCGGCGATATAGCGCTCCACCAGCGTCTTCAGCAGCGTGCGGGCGCGTTCGTCGATCATGGATTTCATTCTACGGACAAGGCCCCGGCGCAGCGCCCGCGCGGCCTTGTCGGCGCCGCCCCCTATGGTGTAATGCGTCGCATGCCGAGCCGGTTCCGCCATGCCGTGATCGTGGGCAAGTACCAGGCCCGCGGCATCCGCGCGGTGCTCGAGGAGATCGCGCATTTCCTCGCCGACGAGGGGCTGGAAGTCGGCTTCGACCGCGAGACCGCGCAGGCCACCGGGGTCGCCGGATTCGACCTGCTGGATCCGTCGGAGTTCGGCCGCGCCTGCGACCTGGTCGTCGTCGTCGGCGGCGACGGCACGATGCTCGGCATCGCGCGCGATGTCGCGCGCCACGGGCTGCCGCTGGTCGGCATCAACCAGGGCCGGCTCGGCTTCATCACCGACGTGCCGGCCAACCACTGGCGCGAGGCGCTGGCGCCGATGGTGCGCGGCGACTACGAGGAGGAGCACCGCCGCATGCTCGAAGGCGAGGTCTGGCGCGACGGCGAGCGGATCTTCGCCGGGCTGTCGCTCAACGATGTCGTCGTCAACCGCGGCGCGTCGTCGGGGATGCTCGAGGTGCGCGTCGACGTCGGCGACGAGTTCGTCGCCAATATCCGCGCCGACGGCCTGATCGTCGCCACGCCGACCGGGTCGACCGCCTACGCGCTGTCGGCCGGCGGGCCGATCCTGCACCCCTCGATCGCCGGCTGGGTGCTGGTGCCGATCGCGTCGCACACGCTGTCCAACCGCCCGATCGTGCTGCCCGACACCGGCGAGGTGCGCGTCGGCGTCGTCGCCGGCAAGGACTTGTCGGCCAACTTCGACATGCACAACCTCGCCAGCCTGCTGCACGGCGACCAGGTGCGCGTGCGCCGCAGCCCGCACCAGGTTCGCTTCCTGCACCCGCGCGGCTGGAGCTACTACGCGACGCTGCGGCGCAAGCTGCGCTGGTACGAGGGGGTGGTGTGACGCATGCGAAGCGGCCCACCGGCCCACCGTGCCGCCAGGGCACGGCGCGCGCGCCTGTCGCGCGCTGACCGGGGACGACGATGCTGCGCCGTCTCGCGCTGCGCGATGTCGTCATCGTCGACGCGCTCGAGCTCGACTTCGAGCCCGGGCTGACGGTGCTGACCGGCGAGACCGGCGCCGGCAAGTCGATCCTCGTCGACGCGCTGCAGCTCGCACTCGGCGCCCGCGGCGACGCCGCGCTGGTGCGCGAGGGCGCGGCGCGCGCCGAGGTCAGTGCCGAGTTCGACCGCCCGCCGACGCTCGCCGCCTGGCTCGACGAGGCCGGGTTCGACGCCGGCGAAGACCGGCTGCTGCTGCGCCGCACGGTCGACGCCCAGGGCCGCAGCCGGGCCTGGATCAACGGCAGCGCGGCGACCGTCGCGCAGCTGCGCGAGGCCGCCGACGCGCTGCTCGACATCCACGGCCAGCACGCCTGGCAGCGCCTGACGCGGCCGGCCGCGGTGCGCGCGCTGCTCGACGCCGAGGCCGGCATCGACACCGCGCCGCTGGCGCTATCCTGGCAGCATTGGCGCGAGCGGCTCGCGGTGCTGGCCGACGCGCGCGCGCGGCGCGATACGCTGGCGCGCGAGCGCGAGCGGCTGGCGTGGCAGATCGGCGAGCTGGAGCGGCTGGCGCCGGGCGAACACGAGTGGGAGGAGCTGGAGGCCGAGCACGCGCGGCTCGCGCACGGCCAGTCGCTGATCGACGCCACCCGCGCGGCGCTGGACGCGCTCGCCGAGGCCGAGCCCTCGGCCGGCACGCTGGCCGCGCGCGCGGCCGACGCGCTGGACGAGGTGCTGCGCCACGATGCGGCGCTCGCGCCGGTGGTCGAGGTCCTGCGCAGCGCGCAGGCGCAGCTCGACGACGCCGCGCACACGCTGGCCGGCTACCTGGCGCGGCTGGAGCCCGACCCGGCGCGGCTGGCCGAGATCGACCAGCGGCTGGCGTCCTGGCTGGCGCTGGCGCGACGCTACCGCGGCAGCCCGCCCGAGCTGCCGGCGCTGCTGCAGCGCTGGCGCGCCGAGCTGGCGGCGCTGGACGCCGCCGCCGACCTCGATGCGCTGGAGCGCGCCGCCGCCGAGGCCGAGGCGGCTTGGCGGCGCGAGGCGAAGTCGGTCTCCGCGCGCCGCTGCGCGGCGGCCGCCCCGCTGGCCGCGGCGGTGAGCGCGGCGATGCAGCAGCTCGGCATGGAAGGCGGGCGCTTCGAGGTCGCGCTGGTGCCGCAGGACGAGCCGCAGGCCTTCGGGCTGGAGTCGGTCGAGCTGCGCGTGGCGGGACACGCCGGCACGACGCCGCGTGCGCTGGCCAGGGTCGCCTCCGGCGGCGAGCTGTCGCGGCTGGCGCTGGCGATCGCGGTGACGACCGCCGCGCGCGCCGGCGACGCCGCACCGGCCACCCTGATCTTCGACGAGATCGACGCCGGCGTCGGCGGCTCGGTGGCGGACCAGGTCGGGCGGCTGATGAAGCGGCTCGGCACCCATGTGCAGGTGCTCGCGGTCACGCACCTGGCGCAGGTCGCGGCCTGCGCCGACCACCATTTCGTCGTGCGCAAGGCCACGCGCGGCGGGCGCACGACGAGCGAGGTGCAGCCGCTGCGCGACGAGGCGCGCGTGGCCGAGCTCGCGCGCATGCTCGGCGGCGAGCGGCTGGCCGGAGCGACCAGCCGCGCGCATGCGCAGGCGATGCTGGCGACCGCGCGCGGGGCGGCGACGTGAGGGCGCAGCAAGGCCCCGGCGGCCAAGGCGGAGGCGACATGGCGGCCGACGCGCCCACCGACGTCGTGCTGCTGACCGGCATCTCGGGGTCGGGCAAGTCGGTCGCGCTGCACGCGCTGGAGGACGCCGGCTATTTCTGCGTCGACAACCTGCCGCCGGAGCTGCTGCGCGAGTTCGTCCGGCTGGAGCGCCAGCGTGCCACGCCACGCGTCGCGGTCGCCGTCGACGTGCGCAGCGCCGGGTCGCTGCCGCAGCTGCTGCCGCTGGTGCGCGAGCTGCGCGCCGCCGGCCAGCCGGTGCGAGTGCTGTTCCTGGACGCCGGTACCGAGGCGCTGGTGCGCCGATTCTCCGAGACGCGCCGGCCGCACCCGCTGACCGCACACGGCGTGCACGGCGAGCTGGCGCGCGCGCTGACCGAGGCGATCGAGATCGAGCGCGAGCTGCTGGCCGAGGTGCGCGAATCGTCCACCGTCATCGATACCAGCCACCTGCGCCCGGCGCAGCTCGCGCGCTGGGTGCGCGACCTGGTCGGGGTGGCGGGCGGCACGCTGACGCTGGTCTTCGAATCCTTCGCCTACAAGCACGGCGTGCCGCTGGACGCCGACTACATGTTCGACATGCGCGTGCTGCCGAACCCCTTCTACATCCGCGAGCTGCGCCCGCTGACCGGCCGCGACGAGGCGGTCGCGCAGTACCTGCAGGCGCAGCCCGAGGTGGGGCAGATGCTCGGCCAGATCGAGGCCTTCCTGCGCCACTGGCTGCCGGCGCTGAAGGCCGCGCAGCGCAGCTACCTGACGGTGGCGCTGGGATGCACCGGGGGCCAGCACCGATCGGTGTACGCGGTGCGGTCGCTGGCGCGGCGCTTCGGCGACGAGGCCGCGACGCTGGTGCGCCACCGCGAGCTCGACATCCATGCCTGAGCTGCCGCTGTTCCCGCTGCGCACCGTGCTGTTCCCGGGCGGGGTGCTGCCGCTGAAGATCTTCGAGGCGCGCTACCTCGACCTCGCCGGGCGTTGCCTGCGCACGGGCGAGCCCTTCGGCGTCGTCTGCCTGGCCGAGGGACCGCAAGCGGGTGCCGGCAGCGTGCGGCTGGAGCCTGTGGGCACGCGCGCGCATATCGAGGATGTCGACGCCGACCGTCCCGGCATCCTGCACCTGCGCTGCCGCGGCGGGGTGCGCTTCCGGCTCGCGGCGGCGCCGGTGCAACAGACGGGGGGGCTGTGGACGGCGCAGGTCGAGGACCTCGACGACGACCCGCCGCAGCCGCCGGTCGCGGCGATGCAGGCCACGGTCGCCGCGCTGGCGCGCGCGATCGAGTCGCTGCGCGCGCAGGGTGCGCTGCCGCCACCCGAGCCGCTGCGGCTGGACGACGCCGGCTGGGTCGCCAACCGCTGGTGCGAGCTGCTGCCGATCCCGCTGGCGGCCAAGCAGAAGCTGATGGCGCTGGAGGATCCTGCGCTGCGGCTGATGCTGGTCGACGAATATCTGCGCGACAAGCAGGTCGTCGGCGACTGAACGCGGGGCCGGCGGCCGACCGCATCCGCGCGCGAGTGCGCCGGGATGCGGGGAACCCGGCTCCCGCGGTCCTCAGCCCCCCAGCAGCCGCCGCACCGGAGCCGGCAGCGCCAGCGCGAGCGCGTCGTCGCGCGCGACCCAGCGCCCCGCCGGCAGATCGGCCTCGATGGCCCGGCGCGCGGCGGCCGGCAGCCGCGCCGGCAGCGTCCAGCGCAGCGGCTCGAGCCGCCAGTCGAAATGCGTCAGCGCATGCTCGACGACCGGCAGGGCCGCGCCGCGTCCGGGCCATGCCTGCGCCCGCGCCAGCCAGGCCGCGGCCGACTCCGCGTCGGGCAGGCTCCACAGCCCGGCCCAGACGCCGACCGCCGGCCGCTGCACCAGCCACAGCGCGTCGCGCTGCGCGAGCCACAGCAGCCCGCTGGTGCGCTGCCCGCGCCGCAGGCGGCGCGACTTGGCCGGGAAGTCCTCGGCACGGCCCTGCGCCGCCGCCACGCACGCGCCGGCGATCGGGCAGGCCTCGCAGCGCGGCCGGCGCGCGAGGCACACGCTCGCACCGAGGTCCATCAGGCCCTGCGTATAGGCACGGATGCCGCGCTGCGGCAGCAGCGCCTCGGCCTGCGCCCACAGCGCACGCCGCGCCGGCGCGAGCGCGAGGTCGGCGCCGAATCCGAGCGCGCGCGTCAGCACACGCTCGACGTTGCCGTCCAGGATCGCGGCGCGCTCGCCGAAGGCGAAGACCGCGATCGCGGCCGCCGTCGTCCGGCCGATTCCGGGCAGCTCGGCGAGCTGCGCCGCGCGGTGCGGGAAGCGCCCGCCGTGCGCGTCGCGGACCGCCTGCGCGCAGCGGTGCAACAGCCGCGCGCGCCGGTAGTAGCCCAGCCCGCTCCACAGCGCCAGCACCTCGTCCAGCGGCGCGGCGGCCAGCGCGTGCAGCTCGGGGAAGCGCGCGACGAAGCGCGCGTAGTACGGCAGCACGGTGGCGACCTGCGTCTGTTGCAGCATCACCTCCGACAGCCAGATGCGGTAGGGGTCGCGCGTACGCTGCCATGGCAGGTCGTGGCGGCCGTGGCGGCGCTGCCAGGCGACGATGCGCGCGGCGAGCGCCTGCCCCGGCACGTCACGCGCTGCGAGCGCGGGTGCGCCCGAGATACCCGCGGCCGGTGGCGCCGCGGCGGCGCGGCGCGCCGCGCTCACGCCGCGCGGCTGCGTTCGTCGAGGCTGCGCGCCGCGTCAGCGCCTTCGTGACGGAGAGTGGCCGCCGCCGCGGCAGGCCGCTCGGCTGGCGCCGCGGCCTCGCCGCCCGGGCGCGCGGCCACCGCCTCGGCGAGCACCTTGTCGGCCAGCGCGACCGTCTCGTCGGCCAGCACCGCCAGCCGCTGCTGCAGCGCGCGCAGCTGGGCATCGGCCTGCTCGACCTCGGCGATGCGCCGCTCGAGCTCGCCGGCCGCACCCTGGATGCGCTGCAGCGCCTCGCGCCGGCGCTGGAATCCCTGCCGCCGCTCGCGCAGCTGGGCGTCGATCTGCGCCGCCTGGGCCTGGCTCCACGGTTCGAGCTCGGTGGCGATGCCCTCGAAGACGATGCGCAGCTTGGACAGCAGCATGCGCCGGAACTGCTCGGCGAACGCCGGCACCGCCATGCGCCAGCCCTGCGACAGCCCGACATAGCGGCCGTAGCGCGTCCCGATCAGCGTCAGCTCGGCGCGCGCGCGCGCGATCGACGGCGCCGGTGATGCCGACAGCGCGAAGCCGAACTCGGCATTCAGCTCGCGAAAGCTCGCCTGCAGCATCTGCTCGATCTCCTGCGCGCCCTGCTCGGCGCGCGCCAGCGCCGCTTCGAGCCGCTCGAACAGGGCGCGGAAGGCGCGCCCGCTGCCCAGCGCCAGCGACGCGCGCCCGCCCGACTGCAGCGCAGCGACCGCCTCGCGCAGCGCATCGGTCGACAGCGGCGCGAGCATCGCCGCCTGCTGGCGCGCCTGCACCGCGCGCAGCGCGGCCAGCCGGGTCGTGCACTGCTCGAACTCGGCCGCCTCGGCGTCGACGCGCGCGACCATCGTCGCGATCTTGGCCGCGCTCTTGCCGCGCAGCCCGCGCAGCTCGAGCATCTGCTCGGCATTGCGCCGGCGCTGGTCGGCGAGCCGGCGCGCGGCGGCGTCGCGCCAAGCGAGCAGCGCCTGGCGCGCGCCGCCGGCCAGCACCTCGGCCTGGCGCGGCAGCAGCTCGGCGGCCAGCGCCGCCTCCAGCTCGGGCAGCCGGCTGCGCACCAGCCGCTCGCCATCGCCGGCCACGCGCGCGGCCAGCGCCTCGCGCGCCGACAGCGGGAAGACGCGCGCCGGCGGCAAGGCCAGCGTGGCGGCGGTCTGCGTGCGCTGGCGCTCGATCTGCAGCGCGACCTGCTCGGGCGCCAGCAGCGGGTCGGCCAGCGCGTCGATCTTGTTCAGGACGACGAAGCGCTCCAGCGCCGCGCCGCTCAGGTGCTCGCGCCAGACCGAAAGGTCCGAACGCGTGACGCCGGCATCCGCGGCGAGGATGAAGACGGTGGCATGCGCCGCCGGCAGCAGCGCCAGCGTCAGCTCGGGCTCGGCGCCGATCGCGTTCAGCCCCGGCGTGTCGAGCACGACCAGCCCGCGCTGCAGCAGCGGGTGCGGGTAGTTGATCAGCGCATGGCGCCAGGCCGGCACCTCGACCAGGCCGTCGGCGTCGGTCGGCGGGTTGTCGTCGCCGCCGCCTTCGCGCCAGAAGCCCAGCCGCTCGGCCAGCTCGACCTCGACGCGGCGCGTCCGCGTGACTGCCGCCAGCGCCTGCGCCAGCGACTCCGGCCGCGCCGGGTCGAGCGCAGTGCACTGCCAGGCCTCGTCGCGCGCGCGCAGCTCGGCCAGCGACAGGCCGTCGAGCCGGGTCTCGATCGGCAGCAGCGCCAGCGCCGGCGGCTGCTCGGGATCGTGGAACAGCTCGACCGGGCACATCGTCGTGCGCCCCGGCGTGGCGGGCAGGACGCGGCCGCCGGACTGGCCGAAGAAGATCGCATTCACCAGCTCGGACTTGCCGCGCGAGAACTCGGCGACGAAGGCCAGCGTCAGCCGGTCCGACAGCAGCCGCTGGCGCAGCGCGTCGAGCTCGCCGGCCTGGCCGGCGCCATCCAGGTCGTGCTCGAGGAGGAAGCGTGCGAACGCGCTCGCGCCGCGCTCCAGCGCGCGGCGCCAGGCAGCCTGGTCGTCCAGGCGGGAGGCGAGAACACTCGTCATGAGGCGTTGTCGGCCATGCTAGCGCAGCGCTGCAGCGCAGCTGGCGGCGCCGAAACATCTGCTGACAGCGCGCGCGCCGGCGCCGCGACAGGCTTCACGGCCACTCCCGGTAGCCGCGAGGAGGCGGACGCGCCCGCGCGGCCGGCCGCCGCCGCTCAGCGCCGCTGGCAATGCGGGCAATAGTAGGTCGCGCGCTGCCCCTGCACGATGCGCCGCACCGGCGCGCCGCAGCGCGGGCAGGGCTGGCCGGCGCGGCCGTAGACCTTCGCCTGCGCCTGGAAGATGCCCGCCTCGCCATGCGGGTCGCGGAAGTCGCGCAGCGTGCTGCCGCCGAGCTCCAGCGCGCGCGCCATCGTCGTGCGCAGCGCCGCCAGCAGCCGCGCCGCGCGCGGGCGGCTGATGCGGTCGCCGCGCAGCGCCGGGTGGATGCCGGCGTCGAACAGCGCCTCGCAGGCATAGATGTTGCCGGCGCCGACGACGATGTCGCCGGCCAGCAGCAGCTGCTTGACCGGCGCGCGCCGGCGCCGCAGCGCCGCGTGCAGGAACCCTGCCGTCAGCGCCTCGTCGAACGGTTCGTGACCGAGCTTGCCGAGCAGCCTGCCGGCCGCGCCGCCGGCCTGCGACGCCGACCAGACGACGGCGCCGAAGCGCCGCGGGTCGGTCAGCCGCAGCGTGCCGCGCGAGGTCACGAGGTCGAAGTGGTCGTGCGGCCCGGGCGGCGGCGCGTCCGCTTCCCCCGCGTGCCAGGCCAGCGACCCCGACATGCCCAGATGCAGCAACAGCCCGCCGGCCGCCGCCTCGTCGCCGGCGGCGTCCGGCGCTCGGCCAGCGGCAGCCGGGTCCGGATCGCCGCCGGTCTGCGCGCCGGCTGCGCCCGCGTCTTCCTCGCCGGCAGGGTCGCGCCCCGGCTGCTGCATGGGCAGCCAGAGATACTTGCCGCGGCGCGACGCGGCGCCGAGCCGAAGCCCGAGCAGCGACCGCGGCGCACAGCCCAGCGGCCAGCGCAGGGGTTTGCCCAGCCGCACATCGCGCACCAGCGCGCCGTGCAGCGCCCCGGCGATGCGCCGGCGCGTGACCTCGACTTCGGGCAGTTCGGGCATCGGCGCATTATTCCGCCCGCCACGCCGGCGCCGCCGGCGTGATGCCCACACGCACCCGCAGCGACGAAGCTTGCGAGAATGAGCCCGGTCCGACGCGGAGCCCCGATGCCTCGAAACCCGACCTGGCGGCGCGCCGCCGCCGCCTTGCTGTTCGCCCCGGCGCTCGCGCTCGGTGCGGCCGAGATGCCGCGGCGCTCGGCGCTGGACGCGCAGCTCTTCTACCAGCTGCTGATCGCCGAGATGCAGCTGCGCGCCGGCGATGCGGGCAGCGCCTACCGCGCCTTGCTCGATGCGGCGCGGCGCAGCGGCCAGCCGCAGCTGTTCCGCCGCGCGATGGACGTCGCCTTGCAGGCGCGCGCGGGCGACGAGGCGCTGGCGGCGGTGCGCGCCTGGCGCGAGGCCGAACCGCGCGCGGCCGACCCGCTGCGCCTGGAGCTGCAGATCCTGGCCGCGCTCGGCCGGCTGAACGAATCGGCCGAGCCGCTGCAGGCGCTGCTGGCGCTGACCCCCGAGGCCGATCGCAGCGGCGTCATCACGGCGCTGCCGCGGCTGTTCGAGCGTGCCGCCGACAAGCGCGAGGCGGCCGCGCTGCTGGAACAGGCGCTGGCGCCGCAGCTCGAGTCCGGGGCCACGCGCACCGCGGCGCGCGTGGCGCTCGGGCGCGCCTGGCTGGCGGCCGACGATGCCGACCGCGCGCTGGCGCTGGCGCGCGAGGCGGCACGCGCCGACCCCGACGCGCCGGCCCCGGTGCTGCTGGCGCTGGAACTGATGCGCAGCCGCCCGCAGGCCGAGGCGATCGTCGTCGACCACCTCGCGCGCCCCGGGCGCGAGGCGGTGCTGCGCCTGGCCTATGTGCGCGCGCTGACGGTCGGGCAGCGCATCGGCGACGCGATCGCGCAGCTCGAGGCGATGACGCGCGAGCGCCCCGGCGATGCACAGCCCTACCTGACGCTGGGCGCACTGCAGCTCGAGCTGCGCCAGTCCGACGCCGCCGAGTCGGCGCTGCGCCGCTATGTCGAGCTCGCGCAGCAGCCAGCCACCGGCGCGCCGGCGGCACCGGCCGAAGCCGCATCGGCCGCCGGCGCGCAGGCGCCGCCTGCGGCAGGCGCATCGGCCGCCGCGGCACGCGACGCGGCGCCCGGCAAGGCGCAGACCGATCCTGCGGCCGAAGCCGCCGCCGAAGCGCAGGACGAGGATGCCGCGGCGCCCGAGCTCGCGGCCCAGGCCGAGTCGTCGCCGCCGCAGGCCGCCGCGCAGCAGGGTCTGACGCAGGCCTGGCTGATGCTCGCACAGATCGCCGAGCAGCGCGGCGACGCCGCCGCGGCCGAGCAGTGGCTGTCGCGCATCGACGACCCGCAGCGCGCGGTCGAGGTGCAGTCGCGCCGCGCGCTGCTGATGGCGCGCCAGGGGCGGCTCGACGAGGCGCTGGCGTCGCTGCGCGCCTTGCCCGAGCGCGAGGCCGGCGACGCGCGCGCCAAGCTCGTCGCCGAGGCGCAGCTGCTGCGCGAGCTGCGCCAGTGGCGGGCCGCCTTCGATGCCTATGGACGGGCGCTCGAGTCGGCACCCGACGACGCCGAGCTGCTGTACGAGCAGGCGATGGTGGCCGAGAAGATGGGCCGCATGGACCAGCTCGAGGCCCGGCTGCGCCGGCTGATCGAGCTGCAGCCCGACCACGCGCACGCGCACAATGCGCTCGGCTACTCGCTGGCCGACCGCGGCCAGCGGCTGCCCGAGGCGCGCCAGCTGATCGAGCGCGCGCTGCAGCTGCGCCCGGGCGACCCCTTCATCACCGACAGCCTGGGCTGGGTCGAGTTCCGTGCCGGCAACCTCGCCGAGGCGCGCCGCCTGCTCGAGCAGGCCTGGGCCGCGCGGCCCGATACCGAGATCGGCGCCCACCTCGGCGAGGTGCTGTGGGCGATCGGGCAGCGCGACGAGGCGCGCCGTATCTGGCGCCAGGCGATGGCGCGCGATACCGACAACGAGGTGCTGCGCGACACGCTGAAGCGGCTGCAGGTCGACCTGTGAGACCCGCCGCCGCGCTGCAAGGCACGCGGTCGGTCGCAAGCGCGGCGCCGCGTGCGCCGGCCCGGTCGGGGCGCGCCGCGGTGCTGCGTCCCGCTGCGGCGGCGGTGGCCGTTGCGGCGCTGCGGGCGCTCGGCACGGCCGCGCTGATCGCCGCGGCCGGATGTGCCGCCGTCGCGCCGGGCACGCCACCGAGGATCGAGGGCCGGCTGTCGTTGCAGGTGGCCGCCCACGACGGGCAGGCGGCGCGCGGCTTCAACGCCGGATTCGAGCTCCTCGGCGATGCGCGCGCCGGCGAGCTGCGGCTGTCGACGCCGATGGGGCCGCAGATCGCGCGCGCGCGCTGGGCCCCGGGCGAGGCGACACTGGAGAGCGCCGACGGCATCGCGCGGCATCCCGACCTGGACGCGCTGGCGCAGCAAGCCTTCGGCGAGTCGCTGCCGCTGCAGGCGCTGCCGGACTGGCTGCGCGGCCGTCCCTGGCCGGGCGCGCCGAGCCGCGCGCGCGACGACGGCGCGCCCGGATTCGAGCAGCTCGGCTGGTCGATCGCGCTCGCGCAGCAGTCCGAGGGGCTGATCGTCGCCGCGCGCGCGGCGGCGCCGGCGCTGGCGCTGCGCGTGCGCCTGCTCGAACCCTGAGGCCTTGGCGCCGATGCCGATCCGCGCCCTGTGGGAGCTGCCCGCGCCGGCCAAGCTCAACCTGTTCCTGCATGTCGTCGGCCGGCGCGCCGACGGCTACCACCTGCTGCAGTCGATCTTCGTGCTGATCGACTGGTGCGACACCCTGCACGTCGAGCGCCGCGACGACGGCCGCCTCGCGCGCCACGACCTCGGACGCGCGCTGCCCGCCGACGACCTGACGCTGCGCGCCGCGCGGCTGCTGCAGGCCAAGAGCGGCTGCACGCTGGGTGCCGACATCTCGATCGACAAGCGCGTGCCGTGGGGCGCGGGACTGGGCGGTGGCAGCTCGGATGCGGCGACGACGCTGATCGCGCTGGACCGCCTGTGGCGCCTGCGCTGGCCGCGCGAACGGCTGCTCGCGCTGGCGGCGCGGCTCGGTGCCGACGTGCCGTTCTTCGTCGGCGGGCGCAATGCCTTCGTCGAGGGCATCGGTGAGCGGCTGACGCCGGTCGAGTTGCCGCAGGCCTGGTATGCGGTCGTCAAGCCGCCGCCGGCGATCGCGACGCCGCTCGTCTTCGCCGACCCGGCGCTCGTTCGCGATACCGAAGCTGTTATACTTTCGGGCTCTTTCGGGAATGCCGAGCAGCACCCGGGGCGCGATGCCCGCGGGGCCGCGGCGCTGGCGCAGGGCTTCGGTCGCAACGACCTGCAGCCCGTCGCCGAGCGGCGCTGCCCCGAGGTCGCCGAGGCCCGCCGGTGGCTCGAGGCCCGCTTCGGCAACGGCCGCATGACGGGATCGGGCAGCGCGGTATTCGCGAGGGCCGGCACAGGCGACCGACCCGTGGCGGGGCTGCCGCAGCAGCTCCCCGCCCCGGACTGGGAGGGCCGCATGTGCCGCAGCCTGCCCGAGCACCCGCTGGTGCACTGGCCGGGCTGAGCGGATTTCGAAGGGGCGCGGCGCGAGCCGTCGTCCCGTGCAGGGGAGTAGCCAAGTTGGTCAAGGCATCGGATTTTGATTCCGACATGCGAGGGTTCGAATCCTTCCTCCCCTGCCAAGACCGAGCCACCGTCGCGCCCGGGGCGTGACCTGACCGACGCGCTGCGCGCGTCGCCCGCCGAGGCCGCCGCCTTGCTCTTCAACACCCTGCTGTTCACCGGCAACGCCAACCCGGCGCTCGCGCAGGAGATCGCCGGCCATCTCGGCGTCGAGCTCGGCAAGGCCAGCGTCGGCCGCTTCTCCGACGGCGAGGTGACGGTCGAGATCCGGCAGAACGTCCGCGCGCGCGACGTCTTCGTCGTCCAGCCGACCTGCAACCCCACGAACGAGAATTTGATGGAGTTGCTGATCATGGTCGATGCGCTCAAGCGCGCCAGCGCGCGCCGCATCACCGCCGTGATCCCGTACTACGGCTACGCGCGCCAGGACCGCCGCCCGCGCAGCACCCGGGTGCCGATCAGCGCCAAGGTGGTGGCCAACCTGCTGGAGACGGTCGGCGTCGAGCGCGTGCTGACGATGGACCTGCACGCCGACCAGATCCAGGGCTTCTTCGACATCCCGGTCGACAACATCTACGCGTCGCCGGTGCTGCTGTCCGACGTCAAGAGCAAGAGCTACCGCGATCTGGTCGTCGTCTCGCCCGATGTCGGCGGTGTCGTTCGCGCGCGCGCGCTGGCCAAGCAGCTCGGCTGCGACCTGGCGATCATCGACAAGCGCCGCGCGGCGGCGAATGTCTCCGAGGTCATGCACGTGATCGGCGAGATCGATGGCCGCAACTGCGTGATCATGGACGACATGATCGACACCGCCGGTACGCTGGTGAAGGCGGCCGAGGTCCTCAAGGAGCGCGGCGCGCGCAGCGTCTTCGCCTACTGCACGCACCCGGTCTTCTCGGGCCCGGCGATCGAGCGCATCCGCAATTCGGCGCTCGACGAGGTCGTCATCACGAACACCATCCCGCTGTCGGACGTCGCGCGCGCGTGCAGGAAGATTCGCCAGCTGTCGGTGGCCTTCTTGTTCGCCGAGACGATCCGGCGCATCAGCGACGGCGAGTCGGTGACCTCGCTGTTCGCCGAGCAGAACAGCAATTTCTGACAGGAGAAGCGGGCTGCCTTCGGCAGCCCTGCAAGGTGAGGGGCCTCGTCCCCTCGTTGGCCGGCCCTGGTCGCGGGGCCTTCTTGAACTGGAGTGAACATGAAATTCACCGCTTTCGAGCGCACGCAGCAGGGGACCGGAGCGAGCCGCCGCCTGCGCGTCGCGGGCAAGGTTCCGGGCATCGTCTACGGTGCCGGCGAGCCGAAGATGGTCGAACTCGACCACAACGCGCTGTTCTTCGCGCTGAAGAAGGAAGCCTTCCACTCGTCGATCCTCGAGATGGACCTGGCCGGCCGCACCGAGAAGGTGCTGCTGCGCGACTTCCAGATGCACGCCTGGAGGCCGCAGGTGCTGCACGTGGACTTCCAGCGCGTCGACGACACGACGCGGCTGCGCAAGAAGGTGCCGCTGCACTTCGCCGGCGAGGAGAACTCGCCTGCGGTCAAGACCGACAAGTGCCTGGTCGGCCACGTCATGACCGAGCTCGAGGTCGAGTGCCTGGCGTCGCAGCTGCCCGAGTTCATCCCGATCGACCTCGCGGAGCTGGTCAAGGGCCAGTCGCTGCACGTCAGCGACCTCAAGCTGCCGGCGGGCATCAAGGCTGTTCGCCACGGCACGCTGAACCCGGTCGTGGTCTCGGTCACGGTGCCGAAGGCCGAGGTGGAGGAGGTCGCCGCCGCCCCGGTCGTCGCCGCACCGGACAAGGGCAAACCGGTGAAGGCCAAGAAGGACGAGAAGCAGAACAGGAAGTAAGAAGAAGAAGACGAAGCCGGGGCGGCTTGCCCCACCCATCTTCGGGCCCCGCTTCCGCGGGGCCTTCTTGCGGGTGGGGGCGGCTCCCACCGAAGCGGGGCGCGACACGCTGCCGCGCCCCGGATAATCGCCGCCCATGATCCGACTCTTCGTCGGCCTGGGCAACCCGGGCCCCGCCTACGAGGCCACGCGCCACAACGCCGGCTTCTGGTGGGTCGACGCGTTGGCCGCGCGGCTCGGCGCGCGGCTCGTCCCCGAGCGCGCCTACCAGGGGCTGCTCGCGCGCGTCGACCGCCCCGGCGCCGCGCCGGTGTGGCTGCTCGAGCCGACGACCTTCATGAACCGTTCGGGCGTGTCGGTCGCGGCGCTGGCGCGATTCTTCAAGATCGCGCCCGAGCAGATCCTCGTCGTGCACGACGAGCTCGACCTGACCCCCGGGCAGGCGCGGCTCAAGCGCGGCGGCGGTGCCGCCGGCCACAACGGCCTGAAGGATATCCAGCGTATGCTGGGATCGCCCGACTTCTGGCGCCTGAGGCTGGGCATCGGGCGCCCGGGCGACCGCGCCGAGGTCGTCGACTATGTACTGCGCAAGCCGGCCCCCGATCAGCGCGAGGCGATCCACGAGGCGATCGATCGCACGCTAGGCACCAGCGAGCTGATGCTGGCAGGCGAGATGGACCGCGCGCTGGCGCAGATCCATGCCAAGCCGCCGCGCCCCAAGCCGCCTCGCGGCCAGGCCGCGGACGCGGCGGCCGCCGGGCCGCGGCCGGCGCGCGGCGAGGCGG
>JACPVA010000021.1 GCA_016191995.1 Burkholderiales bacterium
GCGCGCGGCCGCGGCGGCGGCGGCCGCGGCGGCGGCCGAGGCGGCGCCGCCCCCGGTCTACCCGACGCGTCTGCCGGGGGCGGTCTCGCTCGACTATGCGCTCAGCTACGGCATGCTGTCCGGCAGCGGGCGGCTCGAATGGCAACCGCCGCTGGGCGGGCGCTACCGCATGCACCTGCTCGGACGCGCGCTGGGGCTGGAACTGCTCGAATGGACGAGCGAGGGGGGTGTCGACGCCGCCGGGCTGGCGCCCTGGCGCTTCACCGAGCGCCGCATCGGGCGCGATCCGCAGGTCGCCGAGTTCCGGCGCGAGGCCGGGCGCATCCATTACCCGGCGCGGCCGGGCAAGGATGTGCAACTCCCCGCCGGCGCGCAGGACCGCCTGAGCTGGCTGGTGCAGCTGCCGGCGATCCTGCGTGCCGACCCGAAGCGGCAGGCGAGCGGGCAGCGCGTCGCGCTGTTCGTCAGCGGCGCGCGCGGCGATGCCGACCGCTGGGAGTTCGAGGTCCGGCCGCCCGAGGGCGCTCTGTTGCACCTGCGCAGGGTCCCGTCGCCGGGCGGCGAGGTGCAGGGCGAGGCCTGGCTGGCGCCGTCGGAGGACCTGCTGCCAGTGCGCGTGCGGCTGGCCAAGGGCGACGATGTGCTGGAGATGCGGCGCCGGCCCTGAAAGGGTGGTCCCCGAATCAATGCGCATTCGTTTGGGGAACACCCTCCCGGCCGCAGCTTGAAAGCCCGGCTCGTCCCCCCATCTGCGAGGCAAAGGAGTCCGCCATGCAGATGCTCTACAACTCCGACAGCTATGTCGTCGTGCGCTTCGACCTGCCTGCCGAGTCCGGCGAGGGCGCTGCCGCGCCAGCCATGCCCGGGGTCGGGCGCGGCGGCTACGAGATCGTGGACAAGTTGGCGCGGCGCGAGATCTTCATCGACGGCGCGCTGGCCGAGAGCTTCAAGCGCGGCGTGCAGGCGCTGGCCGAGTCCGACCCCAGCCAGGAAGCCTACGACGACTTCATCGGCCGCTATTGCGCGCTGGCGCAACATCCGGTGACGCTGCACTGACGCAGTTCGGAGAGCGAGCGCTCGCTCACATTGCTCGGGTCGAAGCCGCGGGGTTTCTGGAGCCGAGTCTGCGTGGCGCCTCTCGGCGCCGCTCGGCGCCGAGGGCCGATCGTCCTCAAGCGGGGGCTGGCGACGCCGATAACGGGCGCATGGACCCGCTCGCCATCCTGCAGGCTGTTCCCGACTGGGTGTTGCTGGGCCTGGCCGTCGCCGGCACGGGCGCGGCCGGCGTCAGCGGTGCTGCCTGGCGCGTGCAGCGCCGGCGCGCACAGGCGCTCGAGCGCTCGCTGTTCACGGTCACGCACGCGACCGATACGACGGTCGATCCGCGCTCCGGGCTGCTCGCGCGGCCGGAGTTCGACAACGCCTTCAACGCCGCCGCCAGCCGTTGCCGGCAGCGCGGCGGCGAGATCTGCCTGATGGTCGTCGACCTGGACGATTTTGGCAGCGTCAACGACACCCTCGGCCACCGCGCGGGCGACAAGGTGATGCGCGAGGTCTCGCGCCGGCTCGCCAAGGCCGCACCCGCGGGGTCGGCGGCGATGCGCATGGGCGGCGACGAATATGTGCTGATGATCGGGGGCGACATCGAGCAGGCCAAGCGCGTGGCGGCGGCGCTGCAGGAACTGCTCGCCGAGCCGATGGCGCTGGGCGACCACCGGCTGCAGCTGACCGCCTCGGTCGGAATCGCGGCCTACCCGACGCATGGCTCGCGCGCGCGGCTGCTGTCCTGTGCCAGCGCGGCGATGCGCAGCGTCAAGGCCGTCGGTGGCGGCGACTGGGCGGTCTACGACCCGCAGTCGGCGGTCGATCACCAGCTGCAGGACAGCCTGCTCGCCGACCTGCGCGTGGCGGTCGAGAAGCGCCAGCTCGAGCTCTTCTACCAGCCCAAGGTGGAGGCGCGCAGCCTGCAGGTCACCGCGGCCGAGGCGCTGCTGCGCTGGCACCACCCGGAGCAGGGCATGATCAGCCCGGCGGTCTTCGTCCCGCTGGCCGAGCGCCACGGCCTGATCGGCGCGATCGGCAACTGGGTCATCGACGAGGCCTGCCGGCAGGCTGGCGTGTGGCGCAAGGCCGGGCTGCGCATGCGGGTGGCGATCAACCTGTCGGCCTACCAGATGCGGCAGGACGATGTCGCCGGCCGGCTGCAGAAGGCGCTCGCCGCCAACGAGCTCGAACCCGGTCGCTTCACGGTCGAGATCACCGAGTCGCTGGCGCTGGAGAATACGCGTGCGACGCAGCAGACCTTCGAGGGGCTGCGTCGCGCCGGGCTGCACGTGGCGATCGACGACTTCGGCGCCGGCCAGACCAGCCTGGCCTACCTGCGCCAGCTTCCGGTGTCGGAGCTGAAGATGGACATCGGGCTGGTGCGCGACATCGCCACCAGCGGCGACGCGCGCGTCATCGCCGAGGCCGTGATCCGCATGGCGCACGCGCTGGAGATGCGTGTCGTCGCCGAGGGGGTGGAGAACGCCGCCCAGCGCGACCTGCTGGTGCGGCTGGGCGCCGACGAACTGCAGGGCTTCCTGTTTGCGCGCCCGATGTCGGCGCGTGCCCTGGGCATGTGGGCACTCGACCCGTCGAACGCGCGGCGCGGCGGCGAGCAGGGCGGCTTCAGGCCCTCGCTGTACGTGACGCGGCAGGCGAACGTGGCCTGAAGCGGATGCGGCCGCGCGACCGCGCGCGGCGCGGGGCCGGCGGCGGTCGGCCAGCAGTGGCGAAGGCGCTGCCTACAATGCCTGCGTGGCCGCCTTCGCCGAACGTCCCTACACCCGCGCTGCCGTGCTGCCGGCGCTGCTGGCGCAACGCATCGTCGTGCTCGACGGTGCGATGGGCACGATGCTGCAGCGGCTGCGGCTGCCGGAGGCGGGCTTTCGCGGCGAGCGCTTCGCCGCGCATCCGGTCGACCTGCAGGGCAACAACGAGCTGCTGTCGCTGACGCGCCCGGACGTGGTGCGCGCGGTGCACGACGCCTACCTGGCCGCTGGCGCCGACATCATCGAGACCAACACCTTCGGCGCGACCTCGATCGCGCAGGCCGACTACCGGCTCGCGCATCTGGCGCGCGAGATGAACGTCGCCGCCGCGCGCCTCGCGCGCCAGGCGGTCGATGCGGTGGCCACGCCGGGCGCGCCGCGCTTCGTCGCCGGCGCGCTCGGCCCGACGCCGCGCACCGCGAGCATCAGCCCCGAGGTCGAAGACCCCGGGGCGCGCAACGTGACCTTCGACGAGCTGCGCGACGCCTACCGCGAGCAGGCCGAAGGGCTGATGGAAGGCGGCGCCGACCTGTTCCTGGTCGAGACGATCTTCGACACGCTGAACGCCAAGGCGGCGATCTTCGCCCTCGACGAGCTGATGGAGGAAAGCGGCGAACGCCTGCCGGTGATCGTCTCCGGCACCGTGACCGACGCCTCCGGGCGCATCCTGTCGGGGCAGACCGTGACCGCGTTCTGGCATTCGGTGCGGCATGCGCGGCCGCTGGCCGTCGGGCTCAACTGCGCGCTCGGTGCGGCGCTGATGCGGCCCTACCTCGAGGAGCTGGCACGCGCGGCCGGCGACACCTGGATCAGCTGCTACCCGAATGCCGGGCTGCCGAACCCGATGAGCGAGACCGGCTTCGACGAGACGCCCGAGGTGACCTCGCGGCTGATGGAGGATTTCGCGCGCGCCGGGTTGCTGAATATCGCCGGCGGCTGCTGCGGCACGACGCCGGAGCATATCGCGGCGATCCGCGCCAAGGTCTCGGCCTACCGGCCGCGCGCGCGCGCCGACCTGTTCACGAGCCTGGTCGCGGCCTGATCGCGCGCGCCTTGGAACGCGTCGCGGCGCCGCCTCGGGCGCCGACGGCCCGAACGGGATGCGGCCCCGTCCCGGCGCCGGTGGCGCTCAGTAAGTCGCCGGCGGCTGCGGCGGTCGCGACGGCCCGATCGGGTCGAACGGCCCGCGCCCGCTGGCCGCGGCCAGCAGCGCCAGCGCGCGCGCCGGCTCGGCGCCGACCATCTCCCAGTCGAAGCGCCAGGCCCAGTTCGGCGGCCCGAGCGTGCCGGGGGTGTTCATGCGGTGCTCGCCGGCCAGCCCGAGCAGGTCCTGCATCGGCACCATCGCCAGCGCCGCGACCGACGCGTAGGCGGCGCGGATCATCGCCCAGTGCAGGTCGGCGTCGCCGCAGGCCAGGTAGCTGCCGGCGAAGCGGCGCTCGGATTCGGATGCGGCGCGCCACCAGCCGACGAGGGTGTCGGTGTCGTGGGTGCCGGTATAGACCGCCGTGCGCGGCTCGAAGTTGTGCGGCAGGTACTCGTGTGTCGCATCGCCGCCGAAGGCGTACTGCAGCACCTTCATCCCCGGGTAGCCGAGTGCGTCGCGCAGCGCGTGAACGTCGGGGGTGATGAAGCCCAGGTCCTCGGCGACGATCGGCAGCGGCCCGAGCGCGGCGCTGGCAGCGTCGAACAGTGCGCGCCCCGGCCCCGGGCACCAGCGCCCGCGGCGCGCGTCGGGCGCGTCGGCCGGGATCTCCCAGTAGGCGGCGAAGCCGCGGAAATGGTCGATCCGCACCGCATCGGCGTGGCGCAGCATGCGCCGCAGGCGAGCCGTCCACCAGGCCCAGCCCTCGGCCGCCATGCGGTCCCAGCGGTACATCGGGTTGCCCCAGCGCTGGCCGTCGGGGCCGAGCGCATCGGGCGGCGCGCCGGCGACGACGGTCGGCTGGAAGTCCGCGTCGAGCGCATACAGGTCGGGCCGCGCCCAGCAGTCGGCGCCGTGGTGGGCGACGAAGATCGGCAGGTCGCCCATGATCGCGACCCCGCGCTCGCGCGCGTGCGCGCGCAGCGCGTCGCACTGGAGGTCGAAGCACCACTGGACCCAGCGCCAGAAGGCGAGCTCCGCGCCGTGCTCGCGCCGCGCGCGGTCGAGTGCGCCCGGTTCGCGCGCCGCCAGCGCGTGCGGCCAGTGCCACCAGGGGCGGCCGTCGTGCGCCGCCTCGAGCGCCATGAAGAGCGCATAGTCGTCGAGCCAGCCGGCCTCGGCCGCGGCGTGCGCGTCGCAGGCGGCGCGGTCGGCAGCGTCGGCGTGCGCGCGAAAGCCGTCGAAGGCCTCGCGCAGCCGCGCCATGCGCCAGGGCGCGACGCGCGCGAAGTCCGCGCGGCCTGCCTCGAAGCCGCCGTCGGGCAGCGCCGGAGCCGCCAGCCAGCCCGTGGCCGCGAGCGGCTCCAGCGCCACCATCAGCGGGCTGCCGGCGAACGCCGAGACGCTCTGGTAGGGCGAGTCGCCGGGGCCGATCGGCGTCGTCGGCAGCCACTGCCACCAGCGCTGGCCGGCCGCGGCCAGCCAGTCGACGAAGTGCCAGGCACCCGGGCCGAGGTCGCCCAGCCCGTGCGGCCCGGGCAGCGAGGTCGGGTGCAGCAGCACGCCGGCGGCGCGTCGGTCTAGGTCCATCGTGGGCTCCGGGGTCGAGTCGGCGGGCGCGGCCGGGGTGGCGTTCTTCGCATGATGATCGATGCGGCGTGGCCGGCGCTCAGACCACCTGGCTGCGCAGCAGCAGCAGCGCGCGCGCCGGCACCTCCAGCGGCAGTTCGGCAGCGACCGGGCCTTCGGGCAGCTCGCCGCTGCTGTCGATGACCAGCGACCAGCGGTGCGCCGGCAGGTGGAACAGCCGCGGCGCCGGATCCGGGTTGAAGACGAATAGCCAGCGCGCCGCCGCATCGCCGGCCGTTGCCGGCGGGACGAGCATCGCACCCATCGCCTGCTCGCCGCCGTTGTGCCAGTCGCCGTCGAGCAGCACGCGCCCGGCCGGCGCCAGCCACACGAGTGCCGCCTCGCCGCCATCGCCGGGGCGGGCGGCGAACCAGTCGTCGTGGCGCAGCGCCGGCTCGGCGCGGCGCAGCGCGATGCAGCGTGCGGCGAAAGCCATCAGGTCGCGGTCGGCGCCGGCCCAGTGGACCCAGCCGGTCTGGTTGTCCTGGTTGTAGGGGTTGTTGTTGCCGCCGCGGGTGTCGGCGATCTCGTCGCCGGCGGCCAGCATCGGCGTGCCCTGCGCGAAGACCAGCGTGGCCAGCAGCGCGCGCCGCACGCGGGTCCGCAGGGCCTGGATCTCGGCGCTGGCGGTCGGCCCCTCGACGCCGAAATTGGCCGCCGGCTCGCCGTCGCGGCCGTCGCGGTTGCCCTCGCCGTTGGCCTCGTTGTGCTTGCGGCTGTAGCTGGTCAGGTCGGCGAGCGAGAAGCCGTCGTGCGCGGTGACGAAGTTGACCGAGGCGCTCGGCCGCCGGCGGCCGCGCCGGAACAGGTCGGCCGAGCCAGCGAAGCGGCAGGCGAAGCCGCCGCGCGTCGTCCCCTGCCCGAGCCAGTAGCGGCGCACGTCGTCGCGGAAGCGGTCGTTCCACTCCAGGAAGCGGCCCGGGAAGCGGCCCGCCTGGTAGCCGCCGGGGCCCAGGTCCCAGGGCTCGGCGATGAGCTTGGCGCGCGCCAGCACCGGGTCCTGGCGCAGCGCGGTGAAGAAGCCGGCTTGCGGGTCGAAGCCCTGCGCGCCGCGGCCGAGCACCGGCGCGAGGTCGAAGCGGAAGCCGTCCACACCCATGTCGCGGACCCAGAAGCGCAGCGCGTCGAGCACGAACTGCGCCACGCGCGGGTGCGCGACGTTCAGCGTATTGCCGCAGCCGCTGAAGTCCTCGCAGCGGCTGCGGTCGTCGCTGCGCAACCAGTACCAGCTCGCCTGGTCCAGGCCGCGCCAGCTCAGCGTCGCGCCGCGCTCGTCGCCCTCGGCGGTATGGTTGAAGACGACGTCGAGCACGACCTCGAGCCCATGCTCGTGCAGCGTCGCGACCATGGTGCGGAATTCGTCGGCGACCGCCGCCGGGTCGTCGCCGCAGCTCGCGTAGCGCGGCGTCGGGCAGAAGAAGCCGAGCGTGTTGTAGCCCCAGTGGTTGACCTGGCCGCGCGCGGCCAGCGCCGGCTCGTCGAGCATGAAAGCCACCGGCAGCAGCGACAGCGTCGTCACGCCGAGCGACTTCAGGTGCCCGATCAGCGCCGGGTGCGCGAGCCCCGCGTAGCTGCCGCGCAGCGCAGGCGGCAGCGCCGGGTGCGCGCGCGTGAAGCCGCGCACATGCAGCTCGACCAGCACCGTCTCGCGCACTGGCACGCGCGGCGCGTTCAGGAAGCCCGGCGCCGGGCCATCGCGCGGCGCCGCGACGCGCGCCTTCAGCGCCCAGGCGGCGTTGTCGCGCGTGTCGATCGAGTTCGTGCCGTCGGCATGCCCGTTCTCGTAGCCCAGGTGCTCGTCGCGCCAGGCGTGGCGGCCGACGATCTCGCGCGCCCAGGGGTCGAGCAGCAGCTTGTGCGGGTTGAAGCGGTGGCCTTGCTGCGGCGCGTAGGGGCCGTGCGCGCGCAGCCCGTAGACCATGCCGGGGCCGGCGCCAGGCAGGAAGCCGTGGAAGATGCCGTCGTCCGGGCCGTGCAGAGGGTAGCGGCGAAGCTCGCGCGCGCCGGTCGCGTCGAAGAGGCACAGCTCGATGCGGTCGGCGCGGTCGGAGAAGACGGCGACGTTGACGCCGCCGTCGCGCGCGTGCGCGCCCAGCGGCTCGGCGCGGCCCTCGGCGAGCGCCTCGGGCAGGGGGTCGGGCAGCGAGCGGCTCACGCCCGCGATTGTGGGCGGTCGGCGGTCGGCCTGTCGGTGGGTGTCCGGCGGCTTCGTGGCCGAATACCTGGCTTCGCTCGCGCGCATCGGGTCATGTGGCGAAGGTCTTCGACGGTCGGCGCGTCCAGTCCGGGACCGGGCCGGCCCCGGACTGGTCGGTATCGTGGTGGCGTGCGAAGGCCCATGCTGCGCGGCATGCGCGCCGACACGCCCGCAGGTCCGGCGCCGCCGAACGCCGAACCCCGATCGCTCGCCGCGACGCGGCGATCAGCCCGGCACGAGGATCAGTGTGGCCAGCGGCGGCAGCGTCAGCTCGACCGATTGCGCGTGGCCATGCGAGGCCAGCGGCTGCACCGCCAGCGCGCCGCCGTTGCCGACATCGCTGCCGCCGTAATGCGCCGAGTCGGTGTTGATCGCCTCGCGCCACCACGACGACGGCGCGGGCGGCAACCCGAGGCGCCAGCCGTGGCGCGGCACCGGGGTGAAGTTGGCGACGACGACCGCCATCCCGCCGGAGTCGTCGCGGCGCAGCCAGGCGTAGACCGATTCGTCCTCGTCGTCGGCCACCAGCCACTCGAAACCGGCCGCCTCGCAGTCCAGGCGATGCAACGCCGGCAGCTCGCGGTAGACCCGGTTGAGGTCGCGCACCAGGCGCTGCACGCCGGCGTGGCGCGCGTCGGCGAGCTCGGCCCAGGGCAGCTCGACGTCGTGGTTCCACTCGCCGCGCTGGCCCCATTCCTGGCCCATGAAGAGCAGCTTCTTGCCCGGGTGGCCCCACATGAAGCCGTAGTAGGCGCGCAGGTTGGCGAAGCGCTGCCAGTCGTCGCCGGGCATGCGGGCGAGGATCGACCCCTTGCCGTGCACGACCTCGTCGTGCGACAGCGGCAGCACGAAGTTCTCGCTGAACGCGTAGACGAGCCCGAAGCGCATCTTGTCGTGGTGCCAGCGCCGGTGCACCGGGTCCTCGCGCATATAGCCCAGCGTATCGTGCATCCAGCCCATATTCCACTTGTAGTGGAAGCCCAGCCCGCCGGACCAGGTCGGCGCGCTGACGCCGGGGAATGCGGTCGACTCCTCGGCCGCCGTGATCGCGCCCGGGCATTCGGCGCCGAGCACCTCGTTGACGCGCTTGAGCAGCGCGATCGCCTCCAGGTTCTCGCGCCCGCCGTGCACGTTCGGCACCCACTGCCCCTCGTCGCGCGAGTAGTCGCGGTACAGCATCGACGCCACCGCATCGACGCGCAGCCCGTCGGCGCCCATGCGCTCGACCCAGTACAGCGCGCTGCCGACGAGGAAGTTGACCACCTCGCGGCGGCCGAAGTTGTAGATCAGCGTGTCCCAGTCGCGGTGCAGGCCCTCGCGCGGGTCGGCGTACTCGTAGAGCGCGCTGCCGTCGAAGCGCGCCAGGCCGTGGGCGTCGCCGGGAAAGTGCGCCGGCACCCAGTCGAGCAGCACGCCCAGGCCCTGCGCGTGGCAGGCGTCGACGAAGCGGCGCAGCCCCGCCGCGTCGCCGAAGCGCGCGGTCGGCGCATACAGGCCCAGCGTCTGGTAGCCCCAGGAGCCGTCGAACGGATGTTCGGTCACCGGCAGCAGCTCGACATGCGTGAAGCCCAGGTCCGCGACGTAAGCCGGCAGCGCGGCCGCCAGCTCGTCCCAGCCGTGGAAGCGGCCGTCGGGGTGGCGCCGCCAGCTGCCCGCGTGCACTTCGTAGATCGCCAGCGGCGCGCGGCGCGAATTGGCCTCGCCGCGGCCCTTCGGCAGCGCGTGCGCCGGCGGCAGCGGCTCGGGGACGACGCTGGCAGTCTCGGGGCGCACCTGCGCCGCGCGCGCAAAGGGGTCGCACTTCAGCGGCAGCTCGGCGCCGTCGCGCGCGCGGATCGCATACTTGTAGCGGTCGCCCTGGATCGCGTGCGGGACGAACAGCTCCCAGATGCCCGCGCCGCCGCGCGCGCGCATCGGGTGGCGGCGCTCGTCCCAGCCGTTGAAGTCGCCGACCACGGCGACGCGGGTGGCAGCGGGCGCCCAGACCGCGAAGCGAACGCCGTCGACCGCGTAGACGCCCTCGCCCAGCGTCGCCGGGTGCGCGCCCAGCACTTCGAACGGCCGCAGGTGGCTGCCCTCGCCGAGGTAGTGCAGATCCTGCTCGCCGATCAGCGGCCCGATCCGGTAGGGGTCGGCGAGCCGGGTCGCGCTGCCGTCGTCCCAGGCCACCTGCAGGCGGTAGTCGAAGGGGCGTCGCCGGCGCGGGATCGGCCCCTCGAACAGCCCCGCCGGGTGCCGGCGCGCGAGCCGCGCGACGCGCCGCCCGGTGCGCGTGTCGTGCACCGCGACCTCGAGCGCGCGCGGCAGCAGCGCGCGCACCCACAGCGTACCGTCGGCATCGGCCTGCATGCCCAGGACGGCGAACGGGTCGGGGTGGCGCGCCTCGACCAGGGCGCGCAGGTCGTCGTCGTGCAGCATCGTCGTGCGCGCCCTTCGCGGGCGCGTGGGAAGGCAACACCGCGATGGTAGGCCGGCCGTGTGACGGCGCGCCAGCCGTGTGATGGCGCGCCAACCCGGCGGTCCGGGCGGTACCGGGGTCAGGATGCCAGCGCCTGCGCCAGCGTGCGCAGGTTGTGCGCCATCAGCTTCAGGTAGCTGTCGGCCGGCCCGCCGGGGGCGGACAGCGCGTCCGAGTACAGCGTGCCGCCGATGCGCGCGCCGGTCTCGGTGGCGATGCGCTCCAGCAGCCTGCGGTCGGCGATATTCTCGACGAACAGCGCCTGCACGCGTTCGCGCCGCACGAGCCGGATCAGCGCCGCGACATCGTGCGCCGAGCTCTCGGCCAGCGCGCCGCGCGCGGGCGCGAGGAAATCGATGCCGTAGGCCTCGCCGAGGTAGCCGAAGGCATCGTGCGAGCTCAGCACGCGCCGGCGTTCGCGCGGCAGCGCGCCCAGCGCCCGGCGCGCCTGCGCGTCGATCGCCGCCAGGCGGCGTTCGAAATCCTCGGCGCGCTCGGCAAAGACCGGCGCCTCGGCCGGGCGCAGGGCGGCCAGCGCATCGCGCAGGTTGCCGACGTAGCGCCGCACGCGCACCGGGTCGTGCCAGGCGTGCGGGTCCTGGCCGCGGCCCTGGCGGCGCGCGACGATGCCGTCGCTCGCCACCAGCACCCGGCCGCGGTAGCCGGCGGACTGCAGCAGGCGTGGCATCCAGCCGTCGAAGCCCAGGCCGTTGAGGACGACGAGATCGGCGCCGCGCAAGCGCAGCAGGTCGGCCGGCCGCGGGCTGTAGACATGCGCGTCGGCGTCCGCGCCGACCAGCGCGTGCACGTCGGCACGTGCGCCGCCGACCTCGCGCGCGAGGTCGGCGAGGATCGAGAAGCTGGCGACGACCCGCAGCGGCGCCTGGGCGCCCGGCGCGGCGGGCGCCCGATCCGCCGCGCCCGGCGGCGCGGCGGGCGCACGATCCGTCCCTTCAGCCTGCGCGCGCGCGGCGCGCGGCC
>JACPVA010000168.1 GCA_016191995.1 Burkholderiales bacterium
CTGGCGCGTGCCGGCGGCGCTGGCCGCCGGCGTGGCGGCCCTGGCGGGCGTGCTGCTGCTGTCGCAGGGCCGCGATCCGGGATCGACCGCCAGCGGCTGGCAGCTGGCCGAGATGCCGGCAGCGCCGCCGGCGGCGTTGCGTGGCGCGTCGCCAGGCGGCGCGGCCGGCGCCGCGCGCTCGCTCGCGGGCTCGGAGCTGCTGCAGGTCGCGGCACCGACGCGCGCGCAGATGCTGCGCGAGGCGCGCGTCGACGAGTACCTGCGCGCGCACCGTGACGCGCTCGCGGGATCGCCAGCAGCGCTGCCGGGCGGGGCGATGCGCGCCGTGGACTTCCAGCTGCCGACGCGCTGATGGCGCCGCCGATCGCTCTGCTGCGGCGCTGGGCGCTGCTGCTGGCCGCGGCTGCGCTGCTGCCCTCGGGCGCCGCGCTGGCGCAGGCGCTGCCGCGCGCCGAGGCCGAGGCCTGGCTGGCGCGCCTCAACGAGGCCGCCAGCGCACGCAACTACCGCGGCGTCATGGTCTTCACGACCGAAGGCGTGGTATCGAGCTCGCGCGTGGCGCACCTGGGCGCCGGCGGCGAGGTCTTCGAGCGCGTCGAGGCGCTGGACGGCCACATGCAGCGCGTCTACCGGCGCAACGATGTCGTGCACACGGTGTGGCCCGAGCGCCGCGTCGTCGTCGTCGAGCAGCGCAGCGCCGCACCGGCCCTGGTCTCGACGCGCCGGCGCGTCGAGCCGCGTGCGCTGGACCACTATGCGCTGCAGCCGCAGGGCAGCGCGCATGTCGCCGGGCGGCCGGCCGAGCGCGTGCTGATGCAGCCGCGCGACGAATGGCGCTTCGCGCAGCGCCTCTGGGCCGACCGGGCCAGCGGGCTGCTGCTGCGTGCCGACGTGCTCGGCGCCGATGGCCGCGTGCTGGAGTCCTCCGCCTTCAGCCAGGTCGAGCTCGACGTGCCGGCCGAGGTCGCGGCGCTGCTGGACGGCATGCAGCCGGCCGGCTTCGAGCTCGTCCAGGCGCAGCGCGAGGGTGTGGACCTGGCGGGCCAGGGCTGGCGGCTGGTGGCGCCGCCGCCGGGATTCGAGCTGATGGGTTGCGTGCGCCGTCCGGCGCCCGGGCGCCCGGGCGATGCGCTGCAGGTGCTGTTCTCCGACGGTCTGAGCTTCGTATCGCTGTTCGTCGAGCCTTACCGCGACGGGCAGCATGCCGGTGCGCTGAGCGCGGCGCTGGGCGCGATGCATACCGTGATGCAGCGTGTCGGCGAACACTGGATCACGGCGATGGGCGACGTGCCGCGGCCGACCCTCGAGCAATTCGTGCGCGCGCTGCAGCGCCAGCCCTGATCGGCCGTGCCGGCAGCCGGGCGCCGCGGTCGGCGCATCGGGGCGCCGGCGCGTTGAGCTGATTTCCGCCGCGCCCGGCGCAGGGCCGGCAAGCCTTCTTTCGGAGACCGACGATGTCCGACGATATGCAACGACTCGCTCCCGCGCGCTCGCGCAGCCTGCTTCGCCCGCGCGACGCCCGCTCCGCCGTCGCCGCCTGGCTCGCCGCGGCGCTGCTGGCCGGCGCGGCCGTCGCCGGCGCAGCGCCGGCGCGCGCGCAGGAGCCACCGGTGCCGACCGTGCAGCTGCCGGACTTCAGCGTCCTGGCCGAGCGCGTCGGCCCTTCCGTAGTCAATATCCGCACGATGGAACGCGTCGGCGCCTCGGCCGGCGCAGGGTTTCCGGGGCTGGACCCGAATATCGAGGAGTTCTTCCGCCGCTTCGGCATCCCGCTGCCCGGCCGCCCGGAGCCGCGCGGGCCGCGCGGCGGCCAGGACGACGAGCCGCGCCAGCGCGGCGTCGGCTCGGGCTTCATCCTCAGCGCCGACGGCTACGTGATGACGAATGCGCATGTCGTGCAGGGCGCCGACGAGGTGATGGTGACGCTGGCCGACAAGCGCGAGTTCAAGGCGCGCATCGTCGGCGCCGATCGGCGCACCGACGTCGCAGTGGTCAAGATCGATGCCAGCGGCCTGCCGGCGGTCAGGATCGGCGATGTCAACCGGCTCAAGGTCGGCGAGTGGGTGCTGGCGATCGGCTCGCCGTTCGGCCTGGACAACACCGTGACCGCCGGCATCGTCAGCGCCAAGCAGCGCGACACCGGCGACTACCTGCCCTTCATCCAGACCGACGTCGCGATCAACCCCGGCAACTCCGGCGGGCCGCTGCTGAACCTGCGCGGCGAGGTGGTCGGCATCAACTCGCAGATCTACAGCCGCTCGGGCGGATTCATGGGGATCAGCTTCGCGATCCCGATCGACGAAGCGATGAACGTCGCCGACCAGCTGCGCGCCCAGGGACGCGTCGTGCGCGGACGCATCGGGGTGCAGATCGCGCCGGTGACGAAGGACGTCGCCGAGGCGCTCGGGCTGGCCGACGCCAGCGGCGCGCTGGTGCGTGGCGTCGAGCCCGACGGCCCGGCGGCCAAGGGCGGACTGCAGGCGGGCGACATCATCACCCGCGTCGACGGCAAGCCGGTCGAGCGCTCGGCCGACCTGCCGCGCCTCATCGGCGGCACCAAGCCCGGCACGCGCAGCACGATCCAGGTCTTCCGCCGCGGCGAGCGCAAGGAGCTGCGCGTCACCGTGGGCGAGTTTCCGGCCGATACGCCGGTCGCCGCCGCCGGCAGCGGTACGGCGCCACGCAGCTCACCGGCGGCCGCGACCGCGCTCGGGCTCGCGGTCACCGACCTCGGCGCCGACGAGAAGAAGGAGCTCGGCGTCGACGGCGGGGTTCGCGTCGAGTCGGTGCAGGGACAGGCGGCGCGTGCCGGCATCCAGGCCGGCGACGTCATCCTGCAGATCGGCAACAGCGCGGTCGACAGCGCGCGCCAGTTCGCCGAGCTCGCCGAGCGCGCGTCCAAGGACCGGCGCGCGGTCAGCGTGCTGGTGCGACGCGGCGATGTCGTCAACTTCCTGCTGATCCGGCCCTGACTCCACCGCGCCGGCTTCTTGGCCGACTGCGACGGCGGGTCTTTCCATGATGCAGGATCGGACCCGCGGGTCGCATCGAAGACTTTTCAGTCACGTGACAGCCTCTTTTCGTTAGTGCGCTTTCACTTCGGATGCCTGACCGCCGATTGCCAGGGTGACAGTCTAGAATCCGCACCCTAGGCGGCATCTTTCGCCGCTCGGTGGTAATCATTGGTGGAACCGGACAAGCTTGTCCACATCCTGTGGACAAGCTGTGGATGGAATGCCGATGTTGGACCCCTGCAACGAGCCGGAGACGAGCATCGGCGCGGCTTGCCGGGCAGGTCTTCTGGCTACAATGGCCTCCCAACAAGCAGTTGCCAAACGTCTTTGTTGGAAGGCGCGTCAGACCCTTGGACGCGCCTATTTTTTTGCTCGCCGCGACGCCCGATGGCCCGCGGCGAAGCCCCGCGCCATGCGGCCGCCCGATGGCGCCGGCGCACGCGACGCGCGCGCCGCGGCGTGACCCGACGTCCCAGCGATGAAGCACATCCGCAACTTTTCGATCATTGCCCACATCGACCACGGCAAGAGCACGCTGGCGGACCGCATCATCCAGCGCTGTGGCGGCCTGAGCGAGCGCGAGATGGAGGCGCAGGTGCTCGACTCGATGGATCTCGAGCGCGAGCGCGGGATCACGATCAAGGCGCAGACCGCAGCACTGCAGTACACGGCGCGCGACGGCCAGCTCTACAACCTCAACCTGATCGACACCCCGGGCCACGTCGACTTCAGCTACGAGGTCAGCCGCTCGCTGTCGGCCTGCGAGGGTGCGTTGCTGGTGGTCGACGCCAGCCAGGGGGTCGAGGCGCAGACGGTGGCCAACTGCTACACCGCGCTGGACCTCGGCGTCGAGGTCGTGCCGGTGCTCAACAAGATGGACCTGCCGCAGGCCGACCCCGAGACCGCCAAGGCGGAGATCGAGGATGTGATCGGCATCGACGCCAGCCACGCGATCCCGTGCAGCGCCAAGACCGGCGAGGGCGTCGACGAGGTGCTGGAGGCGGTCGTGCACCGCATGCCGGCGCCGCGCGGCAACCCCGACGGCCCGCCGCGCGCGATGATCATCGACAGCTGGTTCGACAACTATGTCGGTGTCGTGATGCTGGTGCGCGTGGTCGACGGCGAGCTCAGAAAGGGCGACCGCATCCGGCTGATGGCGACGAACGCCGTCTACCCGCTCGAGCAGCTCGGCGTCTTCGCGCCGAAGTCGACGCCGCGCGATCGGCTCGCCGCCGGCGAGGTCGGCTTCCTGACGGCGGGCATCAAGGAGCTGGCGGCGGCCAAGGTCGGCGATACGGTGACGCTGGAGAAGAAGCTGCCGAACAACGCCGGCCCGGCGTCCGAGCCGCTGCCGGGCTTCAAGGAGATCCAGCCGCAGGTCTTCGCCGGCCTGTACCCGACCGAGCCGAGCGAGTACGACGCGCTGCGCGACGCGCTGGAGAAGCTCGAGCTCAACGACAGCTCGCTGCGCTACGAGCCCGAGGTCAGCCAGGCGCTGGGTTTCGGCTTTCGCTGCGGCTTCCTCGGCCTGCTGCACATGGAGATCGTGCAGGAGCGTCTCGAGCGCGAGTTCGACCAGGACCTGGTGACGACGGCGCCCAGCGTCGTCTACGAGGTCGAGCTGAACGACGGCACCGTCACGATGGTCGAGAACCCGAGCAAGATGCCCGACCTCGGCCGCATCCGCGAGATCCGCGAGCCGATCGTCACGGTGCAGCTGTACATGCCGCAGGACTGCGTCGGCCCGGTGATGACGCTGTGCAACCTCAAGCGCGGCGTCCAGATGAACATGGCCTACCACGGCAAGCAGGTGCACCTGACCTACGAGCTGCCGCTGGCCGAGATCGTGCTGGACTTCTTCGACAAGCTCAAGTCGGTGAGCCGCGGCTACGCGAGCATGGACTACGCGTTCAAGGAATTCCGCGCGGCGGACGTCGTCAAGGTCGACATCCTGATCAACGGCGACAAGGTCGACCCGCTGTCGATGATCGTGCATCGCGCGCAGAGCCAGTACCGCGGCCGCGCGGTGGCGGCCAAGATGCGCGAGCAGATCCCGCGCCAGATGTACGACGTCGCGATCCAGGCCGCCATCGGCAGCAACGTCATCGCGCGCGAGAACATCAAGGCGCTGCGCAAGAACGTGCTGGCAAAATGCTACGGCGGCGACATCACCCGCAAGCGCAAGCTGCTCGAGAAGCAGAAGGCCGGCAAGAAGCGCATGAAGCAGATCGGCACCGTCGAGGTGCCGCAAGAGGCCTTCCTGGCCATCCTCCAGGTCGACGACTGAGAGCCCCGGACCCCCGATGAGTGCACTGACTGCCGTCCTGTACGGCGCGCTGGCCGTCTACCTCGGAGGCTGGTTTCTCGGCCAGTGGATGGGCAACTTCTCGCTGCTGCTGTTCGTGCTGACGCTGGTGACGATGCTGTACTGGCTCGCCGAGCGGCTGCGCTTCCGGCCCGCGCGGCTGGCGGCGGCGGCCGAGCTCGAGGCCACGCACGCGCGGCGGCGCGACGAGCTCGCGCGCCAGGGCATCACCCAGGTCGACGGTGACGTCGCGGCGGCGCGCGACAAGCTGCTCGCGCAGCCCTGGTGGCTGGACTGGACCGCCGGGCTGTTCCCGGTCATCCTGATCGTCTTCCTGCTGCGCTCGTTTCTGTTCGAGCCGTTCAAGATCCCCTCCGGGTCGATGATCCCGACCCTGCGCGTCGGCGACCTGATCCTCGTGAACAAGTACCACTACGGCATCCGGCTGCCGGTCGTCAACGCCAAGGTGCTCGACAACGAGCCGGTGCGGCGCGGCGACGTGGTCGTCTTCCGCTACCCGGTCGACCCGCGCGTGGACTACATCAAGCGCGTCGTCGGCCTGCCGGGCGACACCGTCGCCTACGCGCAGCAGCAGCTGTCGGTCAACGGCGAGCCGGTGGCCACCGCCGCGCAGGGCGAGTTCTACGACGACGACGGCCTGCGCTACACGCCGATGTTCGGCGAGAAGCTCGGCGAGGTCGAGCACCGCATCCTCGTCAATCCGCGGCAGCCGAGCTACTTCGGGCCGCTGCCCAAGCACTTTGCTTTTTCCGAGAACTGCCGATACAACGCCGAGGGCATGAGCTGCACCGTGCCGCCGGGCCACTACTTCGTGATGGGCGACAACCGCGACAATTCGCAGGACTCGCGCTTCTGGGGTTTCGTGCCCGACGACCACCTGGTCGGCCGCGCCTTCTTCGTCTGGATGAACTTCGGCAACCTCGGCCGCATCGGGCCGTTTCACTGACCGACCCCATGACCATGACCGCCTCGTCGTCTCGCCACGCGCCGCGCCGCCGCCAGCGCGGGCTGACCCTGTTCGGGCTGCTGTTCTGGGCCATCCTGATCGGCTTCGTCGGTTATGTCGCCGTCGTCGCGCTGCCGACGATGAACGAGTACTGGACGATCCAGCGCACGGTGGACAAGATCGCCGCGTCCAACCCGGGCACGGTCGGTGAGGCGCGCACCGCCTTCGACCGCCAGAAGGACATCGAATATTCGATCCAGTCGGTTTCGGGCAAGGACCTGGAGGTCACCAAGGAGGACGGCCAGGTCGTCATCGGCTTCGCCTACGACAAGGAGATCCCGCTCGTGGGGCCGGTCTACCTGCTGATCAAGTACGAGGGGCGCACGCGCTAGTGGACGACGCGCTGGTCGCCCTGCAGCAGCGCCTGGGTCACGTGTTCGCCGACCCGGCGCTGCTGGAGCGCGCGCTCACGCACCGCAGCTTCGGCGCCGCGCACAACGAGCGGCTGGAGTTCCTCGGCGATGCCGTGCTCAGCCTGGCGATCTCGGCGATGCTGTACGAGCGCTTCGGCGGCTCCGACGAGGGCGACCTCACGCGCGTGCGCGCGCATCTGGTGCGCGAGGACAGCCTGCACCGCGCCGCGCTCGCGCTCGGCCTGCCCGCCGTGCTGCGGCTGTCGGAAGGCGAGGCGCGCGGCGGCGGCGCCGGGCGGCCGTCGATCCTCGCCGACGCGATGGAGGCGCTGATCGGCGCCGTGTTCCGGGACGCCGGATTCGACGCCGCCGAGCGCGTCGTCGCCGGGCTGTTCGGCGAGGTCATCGCCGCCACCGACGTCGGCGCCTGGCGCAAGGATGCCAAGACCGAGCTGCAGGAGTGGCTGCAGGCGCGCCGGCTGCCGGTACCCGGCTACCGCATCGTCGCCACGCGCGGGCAGGCGCACGCGCAGACCTTCGAGGTCGAGTGCGCGGTGGCGATGCTCGGCCTGGCCGAGCGCGGCGAAGGCCGCTCGCGCCGCGCCGCCGAGCAGCAGGCCGCGCGCCGCATGCTCGACGCCCTGCTCGCCAGCGACCTGCCGGGCAGCCCGCTGCGATCATGAGCCCGCACGCACGCTTGCGCCCACCGCCCGCCCGGCGGCGGCATTCGGCGGACCGCCCGCGCCGCTTGTTCGCATGAGCGCGGGCAAAGACTCGGTCGCGGCGCCGGTGGCGCGGCGCTGCGGCCTGGTGGCGATCGTCGGCCGCCCGAATGTCGGCAAGTCGACGCTGCTCAATGCGCTGGTCGGGCAGAAGATCAGCATCACCTCGCGCAAGGCGCAGACCACGCGCCACCGCATCACCGGCGTGCGCAGCCATGGCGCGGCGCAGTTCGTCTTCGTCGACACGCCCGGCTTCCAGACCCGGCACGGCTCGGCGCTGGCGCGCACGCTCAACCGCACGGTGCGCGCCTCGGTGGCCGACGTCGACCTGCTGCTGTTCGTCGTCGAGGCCGGGCGCTTCGGGCTCGCCGACGCCAAGGTGCTCGCGCTGCTGCCGCCGGACAAGCCGGTGATCCTGGTGGCCAACAAGCTCGACGCCGTGCAGCGCCGCGCCGATCTGCTGCCGTGGCTGAAGGACATGCAGCAGCGCCATCCCTTCGCCGAGTATGTCCCGCTGTCGGCGCGCAAGCCGGCCGACGCCGAGCGGCTGCTCGCGATCGTCGAGCCCTACCTGCCGCAGCAGCCCTGGCTGTACGACGAGGACATGCTGACCGACCGCAGCGACCGCTTTCTGGCCGGCGAGATCGTGCGCGAGAAGCTGTTCCGCCTCACCGGCGACGAGCTGCCGTATGCCTCGACCGTCGTCGTCGACGGCTACGAGGAGGAGGGTGATGCCGGCGCGCCGGGCCGGCGCGTGCGCATCGCCGCGACGATCGTCGTCGAGCGCGAGGCGCACAAGGGCATCGTCATCGGCGAGGGCGGCCAGCGCATCGAGCGCATCGGCACCGAGGCGCGGCTCGAACTCGAGCGGCTGCTGCAGGCCCGGGTGCGGCTGGACCTGTGGGTCAAGGTGCGCTCGGGCTGGGCCGACGACGAGGCCCACTTGCGCAGCTACGGCTACGAGTAGGCCGCGCACCGACCGCCGCGATGACCCGCCGCGCCCCGGCCGCGCCGCTGGCCGCCTACGTCCTGCACCGCTGGGACTGGAGCGAGTCGAGCCTGATCGTCGACCTGTTCACGCGCGAGCGCGGGCGCGTCGCCGCCGCCGCGAAGGGCGCCAAGCGGCCGACCTCGCAGCTGCGCCCGGTGCTGCTGCCGTTCCAGCGCCTGCAGGTCGTGCTCGGGCGCACGCCCGAGGGCGAGTCCGACCTGCACCTGCTGCGCGGCGCCGACTGGGCGCCGCTGACCGGGCAGGGCGCCGCGCCGGTGCCGCCGCTGGCCGGCGCGGCGCTGCTGCGCGGCTTCTATGCCAACGAGCTGCTGCTGGCGCTGCTGGCGCGGCAGGACCCGCACGCGGCGCTGTTCGACGCCTACGCGGCCACGCTGGCGGCGCTCGCTGCCGCCGGCGGCGAGCGCGAGGCCGGCGCGGCGGCGCTGCGCGCCTTCGAGCTCATGCTGCTGCGCGAGACCGGCGTCCTGCCCGACCTGGCGACGGTGACGTTGACGCGCGCGCCGGTGCACGGCGGCGGCAGCTACCTGCTGCACCCCGAGGCCGGCGTCGTCGATGCGCCCGCCGCGGCCGCGAACGTGCTCGGCGGCGAGTCGCTCGCGGCGCTGGAGGCCGCGCTTGGCGCGCGCCTGCCCGGCGCGCTGCAGGCCGCGTGCGCGGCGGCGCCGGCAGCGCTGCGCGCGCAGCTGCGGTCGTTGCTGCAGCATCAGCTCGGGTCGCGCCCGCTGCGCACGCGGCAGGTCATGCTCGAGCTGCAGCGACTGCTGCCGCCGGCATCGCCGGCATCGCCGGCCACGCCGGCGGCGGCGCGGGATAGCGCCGATCCCCGCGCCCGCCGCGCGGGCTGACAATGCGCGGATGAATCCGCTCGCCGCCCCCGGGCGCCCCGCGACCGCGCTGTCGGTCAACGTCAACAAGGTGGCGCTGCTGCGCAATACGCGCCACCTCGGCATCCCCAGCGTGCTGCGCGCGGCCTCGCTGGCGCTGCAAGCCGGCGCGCAGGGCATCACCGTGCACCCGCGCCCCGACGCGCGCCATATCCGCGCGCAGGACGTGCACGAGCTCGCGGCATTGATGCAGGGCTGGCCCGGGGCCGAGTACAACCTCGAGGGCAATCCCTTTCACAACCTGATGGACTTCGTGCGCGCGCAGCGGCCGCAGCAGGCGACCTTCGTTCCCGACAGCGAGGGCCAGTTCACCTCCGACCACGGCTGGAACCTGGCTACCGACGGCGCGCGGCTGCGGCCGCTGATCGACGAGTGCCACGCGCTGGGCGTGCGCGTGAGCCTGTTCATGGATGCCGACGCCGCCGCGATGGCCGGCGCGCGCGCGGTCGGCGCCGACCGCGTCGAGCTCTACACCGAGCCCTACGCCGCGGCGCACGGCACGCCGCGCCAGGCCGAGGAGCTGGCGCGGTTCGCCGCCGCCGCGCGCGCGGCGCAGGCCGCGGGGCTGGCGGTGAACGCCGGGCACGACCTCAACCAGCACAACCTCGGCGACTTCCTGCGCGCCGTGCCGGGCGTGGTCGAGGTCTCGATCGGCCACGCGCTGATCGCCGACGCGCTCGAGGCCGGGCTGGGCGAGACGGTGCGCGCCTACCTGCGCTGCATCCGCGAGGCGGGGCGCGGATGAGGCGCTGCGTGCCGGCGATCCCTCCAGCCGCTGCCGCCGGCAGCGCGGGCGGCACGGAATGATCGTCGGCATCGGCACCGACCTGTGCGACGTGCGCCGCGTGCAGGCCACGCTCGCGCGGCGCGGCGAGCGCTTCGCCGAGAAGGTGCTCGGCCCGGACGAGCTTCGCGTCTTCCACGCCCGCCGCGCGCGCGCCGAGGCGCGCGGACTGCGCTTCCTGGCCACGCGCTTCTCCGCCAAGGAGGCATTCTCGAAGGCGATCGGGCTCGGGCTGCGCATGCCGATGACCTGGCGCGCGTGCGAGATCCTCAACCATCCCAGCGGCCAGCCCTACCTGCGGCTGCACGGCGCGCTGGCCGAGTGGTTCGACGCGCGCGCGCTGCAGGCCCATGTCAGCGTCAGCGACGAGACCGACTACGCGTCCAGCATCGTCGTCGTCGAAACCCGGAGCCCAGCATGACGCACCGTCCCGTCGTCCTCGACATCGCCGGCACCGCCTTGAATGCGGACGACCGGCGGCGGCTGGCGCACCCGCTGGTCGGCGGCCTGATCCTGTTCGCGCGCAACTTCGAAAGCCGCGCGCAGCTCACCGCGCTCACCGCCGAGGCCAAGGCGCTGCGCGAGGACCTGCTGATCGCCGTCGACCACGAGGGCGGGCGCGTGCAGCGCTTCCGCAGCGACGGCTTCACCCAGCTGCCGCCGATGCGCGCGCTCGGCCAGGCCTGGATGGACGACCGCCGCGACGGTGCGGGCAGCGGCGCGATGCGCGCCGTCGAGGCCGCGCGCGCCGCCGGCTACGTGCTCGGCGCCGAGCTGCGCGCCTGCGGCGTCGACCTCAGCTTCACGCCGGTGCTCGACCTGGACCATGGCCCTTCGGGCGTGATCGGCGACCGCGCCTTCCACCGCGACCCGCGCGTCGTCGCGCTGCTCGCCGGCGGCCTGATGCACGGCCTGCTGCGCGCCGGCATGGCCAACTGCGGCAAGCATTTCCCCGGCCACGGCTGGGTCGCCGCCGACAGCCACGTCGCGGTGCCGGTGGACCGGCGGTCGCTGAAGGCAATCCTGGCCGACGATGCGCGGCCCTACGACTGGCTCGCGACGACGCTGGCCAGCGTGATGCCGGCGCATGTCGTCTACCCCAGGGTCGATGCGCGCCCGGCGGGTTTCTCGCCGCGCTGGCTGAAGGAGATCCTGCGCGCCCGCCTTGGCTTCACCGGCGCCGTCTTCAGCGACGACCTGAGCATGGAAGGCGCGCGCCACGCCCCCGGGCGCGACTTGCTGAGCTACGCCGAGGCGGCGGCGCTGGCGCTGGACGCGGGCTGCGACATGGTGCTGCTGTGCAAGCAGAGCCAGGACGGCGGGCAGGCGATCGACGCGCTGCTCGAAGACCTGCCGGTCGAAGCCGAGCGCGGCCACTGGCGTGCCGATCCGGATGCCGAGGCGCGACGCCGCGCGCTGCTGCCCGCGACGCCGCCGCTGCCCTGGGACGAACTGATGCTCGATGCGGTCTACCGGCACGCGCTGGACCGACTGAGCTGACGCGCGGGCGACGGCCCGCGCACTGCGCCAGCGGCGACATCAGCGTTGCGTCACCGCGCGGGCCGCCCGCGACATCGCGCGGGGTCGACATCATGCTCTCCGCTCGGGCTTCGGACGATCCCGGTCGGCGTCCGCGTCCGGGGGCAGGCGGCGCGCCACCCGCCCCCGCGGAGTCGGCTCAATGCGCCGGCGAGCCTGCACCGGGCTGCTCGAACGGCAGCTTCATCTGCGCCAGGTCGATCCGCGTCTCGACCAGGATCAGCGGACCCTCGTCGACGACGGGCGCAGGCCGTGGCGCGCGCGGGATTCGGATCGGCGCCGGCTCGGCGGCGATCGCCGCCTGCGCGGCAAGCACCTTGTCGGTGTCGGACTCGACCCACTGCAGCCCGGCCTCGGTCGCGAGTGTATGCAGCGTCTCGGTCGGCAGCACATAGGGCGGCGCGGGCGTCGGGGCCTCGGGTCGCCGGCCGGGCTCGGCGAAGGACTCGACGCGCGTTGTCGGCTGCGGCCCCGCGGGGCCGCCGGCGTCGGCCGCGGCACCGGCCGAACGGGCCCAGGCCTCGACCGCGGTCTCGCTCTCGCCAGCCACCGCCTCGGGCACGGCCTCGGCCCCGGCGTCGGCCGCGGCGCCGCCTTCGCGCGGCTCGCGCCGGAAGCGGTCGCGACCGCGGCGCCGACCGCGCCTGCCGTCCTGCGCCTGCGCCGTCTCGCCCTCGCCGGCGGGCTGCGCCTCGCTGGCTTCGTCCTGGGGAGAGGCCGGCAGTTCGCCGGGCTCGGTGTCGGCAAAGGCAC
>JACPVA010000177.1 GCA_016191995.1 Burkholderiales bacterium
CGCGGCGCGTGCCGCCTCGGCGTCGGCGACCTCGACGATCTGCAGCGCGAGCGCGGCCTTCGCCGCCTCCAGCGCCCGCGCGCTGTCGCGCAGCGCCATCTGTACCGCATCGGCGGCCGGTCCCTGCGGGTGGCCGGGGGCGGCGCGCTCGACGCGCGCGCGCTCCAGGCGCGGGTCGTCCGCGCGCGCCAGCAGCACGAGCTTGAACTCGGCCGCCGCGGCCCCCGGCGCGGCCAGCGCCGCGAGCACGTTCAGCGCGATCGCGCCGAGCGCGGTCGCGAGCGGCACCGCGGCGCGCTTCACTCGACCAGCACCACGGTGTGCGGCACGCGGCCGACCTTGACCGAGACCAGCGCCTTGGCCGAGGGCACGTCGACGAAGGTCACGTCGTCGGACAGGCCGTTGACGACGACCAGCGTGCGCTCGGCGTGGTCCAGCGCGACGCTCCACGCGCGCTTGCCGACCAGCACCGTATGCGTCGTCTTGCGCGTGGCGACGTCGACGAAGGCGACGTGGTTGGCGCGGCCGAGGCCGACGAAGGCGCGCGTGCCGTCGCGGTTCATCGTCAACCCCACCGGCGTGATGTCCTCGCGCCGCGCGCCCTTGATCTCGAAGCGCAGGGTGTCGACGACGCGGCGCTGGCGCGTATCGATGATGCTGACGCTGGCATCGAGCTCGTTGCTGACCCACAGCTGGCTGGCGTCGGGCGTGAGCGCGAAGCGGCGCGGGCGCTTGCCGACCTGAATGTCGGCGACGACCTTGCGCGCGTCGAGGTCGACGACGTGCACCAGGTTGGCGACCTCGGAGGTGACATAGGCGGTCTTGCCGTCGGGTGCGAGCAGCACGCCCTCGGGCTCCTCGCCGACCTTGATCGCGCCCAGCCGCTTGCCGCTGGCCACATCGACGATGCCGAGCTCGGCATCCTCCTCGTTGCTCACGTACAGCGTTCGCCCATCGGGCGAGAGGTCGAAGATCTCCGGGTCGTCGCCGAGGCTGAATCGACGCAGCGACCGCCGCGTCGCCAGGTCGATCACGTCGGCCTGGGCGGAGTCGCCGCAGGCGACGAACAGCTCCTTGGCGCCGGGCGCGATTCGCATGTGGCGCGGGCGCTTGCAGGTCGGGATCGTTCCGCTGACGCTGCGCGTGCCGAGGTCGAGCACCGTCAGCGCATGGTCCTTCTCGCTCGACACGAGCGCGAATCCCTGCGCCGATGCGGCGACGCCGGCCAATGCCAGCGTCGCCGCCACGGCGAGCCTGCCGAGCGTGCCGAACGCGCGCTCGGCGCGCCGGGTGCGGGGGGGCATCGTCATGCAGCGATCTCCTTCGTGCTGTCCTGCGTGGCGTGGATGAAGGCTTCCTCGAGCGCGCCGCCGCCGAGCGCGGCGCTCACCGCCGCCGGCGTGCCGTCGGCCAGCAGCCGGCCCTGGTGCAGCACGAGCACGCGGTCGGCGGCCTCGGCCTCGCCGACCAGGTGCGTGGCCCACAGCACGGTGCTGCCGCGCTCGGCGATATCGGCGCGGATCGCCGCCATCAGGTCGCGCCGCGACTTCGGGTCCAGCCCCACCGTCGGCTCGTCCAGCAGCAGCAGCGACGGCTGGTGCAGCAGCGCGCGCACCAGCTCGACCTTGCGCCGGTTGCCGCCCGAGAGCTCGCGCACCGGGCGCGCCAGATCGTCGGCCAGCCCGAGCGCGGCCGCACCTGCGGCGATGCGCGCCTCGGCGATGCGGCGCGGCAGGCCGTGCAGGTCGGCGTGGAACAGCAGGTTGCGGCGCACGCTCAGGTCCAGGTCGAGCGACATCTGCTGGAAGACGACGCCGATGTGGCGCAATGCGGCCGGTGCCTGGCGCGCCAGCGACAGGCCGTCGACGCTCGCCTCGCCCTCGTCGGCGGCGAATAGCCCGGTGAGGATCTGGAACAGGGTCGACTTGCCGGCGCCGTTCGGGCCGAGCAGCGCGACCAGTGTGCGCGGGCCGATCTCGACATCGAGCCCGCGCAGCGCGGTGCGTGCGCCGTAACGCTTGACCAGGCCCCGGATGTGCAGCATGGGCGGGAGTTTTGGCGCGCTGGCGCGGCGTCGCAACTCCGCGCATACCCTCAGACCGACGCGCCGGGTCGGGCGGCGAGGCACTACAGCGCGATCTCCATCCCGTCGCGCGCGCGCGCGATGCCCAGCCGCGCCAGCGGCGCGTCCAGCCCGGCGCGGCCGCCGAGCAGCAGCTTGTGCCCGGCGCGCAGCGAGGCGAGCCAGCGCACCAGCGGCTCGGTCGGCCCGTCGTCCGACTCGGACTCGACGACGACGGCATCGGCGCCATGCAGCAGGCCGCGTGTCGCCGCCCCGATGCGGTGGCCGCGGCGCAGCCAGACGATGCGCCGGCCGCTGTCGACATCGTCGAAGGCCAGCGCGAGCGCCTCGCCGTCCGGCGCCGGCGCGGGATCGGCGCCGGCCGCGGGCTCGGCGCTCGCGGCGGCGGTGCCGCGCAGCCCGGCCCCGCCGTGGATCGAGAAGCTGGCGCTGAGCCGGTCGCCCGCCACCGGCACCATGCGCCAGTGCACCGGGCACAGCGGCTGCAGCCTGGGCAGCACCGGCAGCGACTGCGTCAGGCTCTCGAAGACCGCCGGCGAGGTATAGAGCTCGATCGGCGCGCCGTGCCGCATCTCGATCAGCGCGGACACCTGCTCCAGCGGCGCCGCGCTCAGCACGACCGCGCGCGCGCTGCCGTCCAGCCCGGCGCGCCGGCGCAGCGCGGGCTCGACTTCCAGCCTCGCCGCCAGCGCGGCGGTCGGATCGACGAGCACGCCGACGCCGCCGGCCTGCGCACGCACGACCACGGCGCCGCGCCAGGGTGCGCTGCTGCCGGCGAAGCCGTTCAGCGCGATCAGGCGCATCGGGATGGCGCCGCTGGCGCGGCGGCGCGGACTGGGGCAGGATGCACCGATGCAGCAGGCATACGACAAGGGCTGGACGCGGTTCGCGATAGCGTTGCAAGAGACGTGCCGTGGGCCCCGCCATGGCTTGGCCGCCCGATCCACTGGCGGAAGTGTTCCAGTCTGGAGCAGATGGGCCCGGGGCCTGTCACAGCTGGCGCGCAGCCTGCGCTTGGCGAGACTCGCCTTCGCGACGCTGGCGGCGCTGGCGGCCGCAGCCGCTGCAGCGGCCGATGTGGCGGCCGGCGGCGGCGCAGAAGCGGGATCACGCGCGGCTGATCGCACGGCGTGTGCGGCGCCGCGGCCGTGGCCCGCCCTGCAGGCGCTTGACGACGACCTCTGGTGGCTTCCGTCGGCGGTCGGCGAGACCGATGCCGGCAACCGCGGCCATGTCTCCAACCTGATCGTCGCGGTGCACGAAGGCCGGCTGTGGCTGGTCGGCAGCGGGCCGTCACCGGCCTTCGGCCGCGCGCTGCGCTGCGCGCTGCACGATCGCTGGCCGGCGCTGCCGATCGTGCTGATCAGCCCCTGGCCGCACCCGGAGAACGTGATGGGCGCGGCCGGGCTCGAACCCGACCAGCATTGGGCGCACGCCGAGGTCGCGCTTCAGATGGCGCAGCGCTGTCGCAACTGCGTCGAGCGCCTGCGCGCGCGGCTCGGCGCGGCGGCCGCGGACCTCGGCGCGGGTGACCCCACGCGGCTGCCGGGCAGCCGCGTCGACGGTGACTCCGGCCGCCTCGGCCCGTTCCGCTGGTGGCGGCTGCGCCGCGCCGACGACGTGACGGTGACGGTCTGGGCGCACGACGGCGCGCGCATCGCCTTCGCCCCGGGGCTGCTGTGGGACGGTCGCGCCCCGGACGGCCGCGATGCCGAGCTGCGGCAACTGGCCGAAAGCACCGCCGCGCTGGCGGGCCTGCGGGGGCTGCCGCAGCCGCTGCGCTGGATCGGCGAGCAAGGCGGCGTGCAGGCGGCCTCGGCAGCGGGCGCCGCCGCGGCCTACTGGCGCGCGCTGCTGGCAGCGGTCGGGGCCGCGCTCGATCGTGGCGAGCTCGGCGCGCAGCCGCCGGCGCTGCTGGAGGGTATCGATGCGGCGGTCACCGGCAGCCCGCTGCACGCGCTGAACTGGCAGCGCGCCTGGCGTCAGGAGGAGTCGCGCTGGCTCCAGCGCAGCTTGCGGTAGATCGTGTTGCGGCTGATGCCGAGCCGGCGCGCCGCGACCGAGATATTGCCGCCCGCGGCCTCGACGGCCTGCCGGATCGCCTGCACTTCCACTTCGTCGAGCGACAGCGGATCGGCGGGCGCTGACGCGGGGCCCGCGCCCGCCGCCGGCGCGGCCGCGCTCGCCGCCGGCGTCGCTGGGGACGGCGCGGGTGGGTCGGCCGGCAGCGCGCCGTCGAGCTGGCGAACCTCGTCGAGGAAGTCGTCGGGCAGGTGCGCGGTCGTGATCAGCGGCTCGCCGCCGGCCATCACCGACGCCGTGCGCAGCACGTTGCGCAGCTGGCGCACGTTGCCGGGCCAGCGATAGGCGCGGAACATGGCCGAGGCCGGCGCCGCCAGACGCAGGTGGCGCGACGCCGGATCGTCGTCCAGGATGCGGCGCACCAGCACATCCAGGTCGCCGCGCTCGCGCAGCGGCGGCATCCGCACCGCCAGGCCGTTGAGCCGGTAGTAGAGATCCTCGCGGAAGGCACGCGACTCGACCATCTCGCGCAGGTTGCGGTGTGTCGCGCAGATGATGGCGACGTCGACCGGGATCGAGCGCGTGCTGCCCAGCGGCGTGACGCAGCGCTCCTGCAGCACGCGCAGCAGGTGCGCCTGCAGCGGCAGCGGCATGTCGCCGATCTCGTCGAGGAATAGCGTGCCGCCGCTGGCCTGCAGGATCTTGCCCGCCGCACCCTTGCGCCGCGCGCCGGTGAAGGCCCCCTCCTCGTAGCCGAACAGCTCGGCCTCGATCAGCGTCTCCGGGATCGACGCGCAGTTGACGGCGACGAACGGCTGCTGGGCGCGGCGCGAGTCGTGGTGGATGCCGCGCGCGAGCAGCTCCTTGCCGGTGCCGGTCTCGCCGAGGACCAGGATCGGGATGTCGCGGTCCAGCACGCGGCGGACCTTGCCGACCACGGCGGCGATCTGGGCGTCGCCGGTGTCGAGCTGCGACAGCCCGATGCCCGGCTTGGCGGCCGTCGCGGCCGGGGCGGCCGGCGCCGCCGTCGCGCCGACGGCCTCGCTCGCCGCCGAAGGTGCGATCGCGCCGCCCCAGATCGGGCCGTCGAAGCGCGCCTGGACATAGAACTGCCCGCCGCCGGCCAGGTGCACCGGCACCGGCGTGGCCAGCGGCGAGCGGAAGCGGTCGACGAGCGCGCCGACGCTGGTGCCGAACAGCGACGCCAGGCTGTGCATGCGCAGCGCCGCGCCGGACAGGCCGAGCTGCTCGAGCGCGCTGCGGTTGGCGCCGATGATGCGGCCCTCGGGTGCGATCGCCAGGATGCCCTCGACCAGCGTGCCGATGAACTCCGGACGCAGGTGGAAGTGCAGCCGCATCGCGGTGCGGAAGGTGTCGCCGAGCCACTGGTTCTCGATCATGCGCGCCGACATCTTGACCAGCGCCATCGTGTGCTGGTGGTAGCTGCGCTGATCGCCGCTCACGTCGAGCACGCCCAGCAAGTTGCCGCGCGGGTCGAGGATCGGCACCGCCGAGCAGGTCAGGAAATGGTTGGCGTGCAGGAAGTGCTCGTCGGCGTGCACGAGCGTGGCGCGCTCCTCGATCAGCGCGGTCCCGATCGCATTCGTCCCCTTGGCCTGCTCGGACCAGTCGACGCCGGGCTGCAGCGCCACCTTGGACGCCTTGCCGAGGAAGTCCTCGTCGCCGACCGAGTGGATGACGGTGCCGGCGCTATCGCACAGCACGACCATGCTCTCGGTGCCGGCGATCTGGTCGTGCAGCACCTCCATGACCGGCGCCGCATGCGTGAACAGCCGTTCGTTGCGCCCGCGCGCGACGGCGAGGTCGGCGCAGCCCAGCGGCGCATAGTCCGGCCGCTCGATGCGGGTCAGGCCGAACGCGGCGCAGCGATCGTGCGACTGCTCGATGACCGCGACGTGCGACGCCGGCAGCGCGAGCCGGGATGCCACAGGGCGATCCAGGGCTTCCTGGCGACGGCCGCGCGGCAACGGGGGCAACGCCGAAGATACAGACATGCACGACTCCCGGCCTCGCAGGGCGAGAAGGTTCAGCCTTCGCTGTCCGCGCCTCGCACTCGAACGACGGCGCCGGGCGCGCGACAGCGTGAGATAACGGTGCAGGACATCAGGTCAAACCCGAATGTCACACACTCGGGCGCTGCTGTCATGCTGGGACCTTTACCACGATCCAGCCGTGGCACGCCGATTGCTTCGGGAGGATGCCCCTGCCCCGAAACCGGAGATCCCCATGCCTGGCCACACCCTTGCCCCTCGTAGCCTCGTCCTCGCCGCCGCGCTGATCGCGCTCGTCCCGCCCGCCTGGGCGCACGGCGACGTCACGCCGCAGGTCGTCGACACCACGTCGCTGCCGACGCTCGGTGACAACTGGAAGAGCGAGAACCCCTTTCGCGGGCACAAGGCCGCGATCGCCGTCGGCACGTCGGCGTACAACCAGAACTGCGCCCGCTGCCACGGGCTGGAAGCGGTCTCCGGCGGCATCGCGCCGGACCTGCGGCTGCTCGACAAGGACTGCGTGACGCTGAAGGTCGAGAAGCGCAAGCAGGCCTGCGTGGCCGAGATGGACCAGTATTTCGCCGACAGCGTGCGCAAGGGCAAGGTGCGCAACGGCGCCGTCTACATGCCCCCGTTCGACGGCATCCTCAACCAGGAAGCGACATGGGCGATCAAGGCCTACCTCGAGACGCGGCGGGAGAAGCCGCTTTGATCGGACGACGCGACTGGATCGTGGCGGCGGCGGCGCTGTGCGCGGGTGGCGCGCTGCGCGCGCAGGAGCTCTCCGCGCTCGAGCGCGTGCGCCAGCGCGGCAGCCTCAAGGTGGGCCTGTACCACGACATGCCACCCTTCCACGTCGACGGCCAGGGCATCGATGCGGAGCTCGGGCGTGCGCTGGCCGCGGCGCTCGGCGTCAAGTTCGCGCCGATGCCGTTCCACGCCGACGAGAATATGGACGACGACCTGCGCAACCTCGTCTGGCGCGGCCATTACCTGGGCTTCGGGCCGGCCGACGTGCTGCTGCACGTTCCGGTGGACCGGCCGCTGATGGCCGGCAACCCGCGCGTGCTGATCTTCGCCCCCTACTGGCGCGAGCGCGTCGCGATCGCGCGCGACCTGGGCAAGGTCTCCACGATGGAGTCGTTGAAGGACTTCGCCGGCCAGCGCATCGCGGTGCCCGGGCAGTCGCTCGCGGGCTGGCTGCTGATCGGTGCCGACGACGGCGCCTATCGCGAACAGCTGCTGACGAAGTGGAAGGACGGAACCGAGGCCGCGCGCGCGCTCGCGCGCGGCGAGGTCGCCGCCGCCGCGGGCATGGCCTCCGAGCTCGAGAGCACGCTGGCGGGCGATGCGCGCTTCGCGATCGAGCCGCTGCCGGTGCCGCGCATGCGCGACGGCTGGGCCGTCGGCATGGCGGTCAAGAAGGATGCCGCGGACCTCGCGCAGGCGCTGCAGGCGGCGGTCGAATCGCTGGCCGCATCGGGCGAACTGCGCGCGATATTCGCCCGCGCGCGTGTGACCTGGCGGCCGGCCTGAAGGCGCGCATGCGCCAGGCGTCGGCCGGTGCAGCCGACGGGCGCGGCCGGCCCGGCGCACGAAGGGCGAAGTGGAGTCGGCGCCCGGCGCGACGCGCCGTCGGCGTTCAGCGCGACGCGCCGTCGGCGTTCAGCGCCGCGCGCTCGTAGCGCGGATACAGGTGCGCGACATTGCGCAGGTACTCGGTCTCGAATGCGGCCCAGCGGCGGAACTCGTCGGGTACCGGCGCGCGCAGCAGCTCGTTCATCTCCAGGCCCTCGGCCGCGGCGCGCCTGAACTGCTCGTCGAGCCAGCGCAGGTAGCGCTGCGTGCCGGCCAGGCCGCGGCCGTCGTCGTGCACCGGGCCGTGGCTCGGGACGACTGTCTTCAGCCCGAGCCCGCGCAGCCGCTCCAGGCTCGCGATCCAGGCCGGGACATCGGCGTGCGGGGTGGTCGGGATGCGCTCGGCGAAGATCAGCCCGCCGACAAAGGCCACGCCGCTCGTGCGGTCGACGAGGACGAGGTCGGAGTCGGTATGGCCACGCAGCTCGACGAGGCCGAACTCGCGCTCGCCGAGCCGCCAGCGGCCCGCGCGCAACTGCGTGTCGATATCGGTGTCGGGCGCCAGCGTCTCGGAGCCGCGCATCCAGTCGCCGCACAGCCGGTACAGGTTGGCCTCGTAGGCCGCGGACTCGCGAGCGATGCCGGCGCGCGTGGCTGCGGTGGCCATGCGCGGCACATCGGCGAAGGCCTGGTTGCCGAGGAAGTAGTCCGGGTGCAGGTTCAGCTGCAGGACCGCCGCCACCGGGCGGTCGGTCGTGCGCGCGATCAGCGCCCGGAGCTGTTCGCCGTACAGGCGGCTGGTGCCGGTATTGACGACGAGCACGCCGGCGCGGGTCACGATGAACCCGGTGTTGATGATGTTGCAGCCGTTGGCGGGCGAGAAGTCGGCGTTCGCGCCCTCGACGACGTAGACGTCCGGGGCCAGCGCACGCGCCTTCAGCCCGTAGTCCAGCGTCTGCGGCCGCAGCTGCGCAAGCGCGGGTGCTGCGCCGCCGGAGGCGATCGCGATGGCGAGTGCGAGCGTGCGGCACGCGCGCGCACCCGCGCGACAGGCCTGGCCGAGGTGTGCGGTCCTCATGGCAGGCGCTTGCGGATCCGGTTGCCGTTGTTGTCGCTGCCGACGATGTGCACGCCGCCGGCGGGCGGGCGTGCGAAGTCGAAGCTGAAGACCGGGTTCTCGCTCACCGGCTCGAACGCCGCCAGCCGCGCCAGCTCGGCGCCCTGGCCGTCGCGCAGCGACAGCCGGCTGACGTAGAAGGCCGGGATGCCGCCGACCAGGCCGGTATCCATCGGGTGCATCACCTGCAAGCGCAGCCTCGCGCCGGCCAGCGAGTCGTCCTGCGGGCGCGAGAACATGCGCGCGCTGACCTGGCCCAGGGTCTGCGCCCAGCTGCCGTCCTTGCGCGTCGCGCCGGACACGGTGCAGCCGCCGCCGGCGGAATCGACCCAGGTGCCGCCGGCGACCCAGCGCCCGTCGGCCAGGCGCACGACGGCGCGCACCGGCGAGGCCTGCTCGAGCTTGAAGCGGAAGGCCAGGCTGGGCCGGGCCTGCATCGGCTCGTACTCCAGCACCTTGCGGATCGGGTTGCGGTCGACGACGACGACGATGCGCTCGACGCTGCCGAGCGACGGGTCGATGCGCACGCTGATCGGCACGTTCATCGGATCCTCGGCGAAGCTCGGGCCGAGCACCTCGACACGCCGGTCGAAGGCCACCGGCGCGGCGCCGGCGATCTCCTGCCGCAGGTCGAGCCAGGGCAGCGATCGGTAGGGGTCTGCCGGGTCGGGTTCGTAGGCCGACGGCGTGGCGGCGACCGCCGGCGCGGCCAGCGTCGCGAGCATCCCCAGGCCGATCGACGCCGCCGCGCGCGCGAGCCAGCGGCGTCGGGATCGACCGGATTGCCGCGATGCGGTGCTCGGCGGCGTGCCGCTGGGGCCGGCGCAGGCACCCCTCATGGCCGCGAACTCACTCGCAGGCCGACGAAGGCATTGCGCGGTGCGCCGGGCTCGAAGTAGCGCCGGTTGCCGTCGTTGACGATCATGCTGCCAGCATAGTGGCGGTCGAACAGGTTGTCGACGCGCAGCAACCATTCCATCGCTGCGCCGCCGGCGCCGAGCGGGTAGCGCTTGGACCAGCGCAGCGCGGCGGTGGCGTAGCCGCTGGCGGCGTCGGTATTACGGTCGTCCACCGGCGCGCCGCCGACGGCACGCCACTCGACGCCGAACTCGCCCCAGCGCGCGTCGGCCCAGGCCAGCTCGGCCCAGGCGCTGCCGCGTGGCGCGCCGGCGATGCGGTTGCCGGCGCCGCAAGGCGTGCCGTCGCAATCGAGGAAGTCGTTCCGATAGCTGGCGTCCAGCGTGCTGGCCACCAGCTGCGTGCGCCACGCGGGCGTCGGCCGCCAGTCGAGTGCCGCCTCGACGCCGCGGCGCAGCGTGCGGCCGACGTTGCCGAACGCGGAGCGGCCGTACTGGCTGGCGACGACGCCGAGCTCGTCGCGCGTGCGCGCCTCGAAGGCCGCGAGGTCCAGCCTCAGGCCGTCGCCGCGCCACTTGGCGCCGAGTTCGAGCTGGCGGCTCTTCTGCGCCTTCAGCTCGTCGTTGAAGCCGCCGTTGCCGTCGGCGCGGTACGCCACTTCGCCCAGGGTCGGCGACTCATGGCCGCGGCCGAAGCTCGCATACAGGTTCAGTCCCGGGCTGGCGCGCCAGCGCAGCGCCGCCACCGGTGTCGTGTAGTCGTAGTCGACGCGGCCCGAATCGTCGCCGTTGGACAGGAACTCGTCGCGCGACGACAGCTCGACGCGCCCGCTGCGCAGCCCGGCGCTGGCTTCCAGGTCGGCCGCCAGCGCCCACTGTGCCTGCGCGTAGAGCTCGCGCGTGCGCGCATGGTTGACCTCGTCGCGGCGCAGCGCGCCGAAGACGCCGAGCACGCGCGCGTCGCCGCTGCCGACGAAGTTCTCGTAGCCCCGGCGGTCGTCGCGCTGGCGCTCCAGCGCCGCGCCGACGACGAGGTCGAAGGGCCCGCCGGCCAGGCGTGCGCGCGCATCGACGCCGTCGAAGCGGCGGTCGAAGTCGACCACGCCGCCGCCTTGCAGCGGGCTTTCGAGCTGGACGAAGGGCGGGATCGAGAGAAACTGCGTGATGCTGCGCCCGCCGGCATAGGCCGCGACGGTCGACTCGCGCAGCAGCCCCTCGCCCCAGCGGTGACGCCAGGAGGCGCCGAGCTGGGTCTGGCGCGCTTTCTTGCGCGTGTCGTAGTTGATCGCGTTGGCGACGGTCTCCTCGGGGCCGAGGTCGAACTGCTCGCGCGTCAGCCCGAGCGGATCGTCGGCCGGCTGCTCCAGATGGTTGAACAACAGCGTGACCTGGTCGGCGCCGGCGCGCCAGCCCAGCCGTGCGGCGGCCTGGTGCTTGTCGGCGCCGCTCTGCGGCCGGAAGCCGTCGATCTGCATCGTCGACGCCGCGGCCCGCAAGTCCAGCCCGCCGCCCAGAGGCGTGGCGGCCTCGACGCCGAGCTGGCGCAGCCCGAAGCTGCCGGCCCCGGCGCGCGCGGCGAACTCGGCGCGCGTGGCCGGCGCGGTGTGGATCGCGATCACGCCGCCCGAGCTGTTGCCGTACAGCGCCGAGAACGGCCCGCGCAGCACCTCGATGCGCTCGGCGCCGGCGAGGTCGAAGTGCGAGACCTGACCCTGGCCGTCGGGGCCGGTGGCCGGGATGCCGTCGGCGTACAGGCGCAGCCCGCGCACGCCGAAGGTCGCGCGCGCGCCGAAGCCGCGCGAGCTGATCTGCAGGTCCTGCGCATAGTTGGAGCGGTTGCTCGCGACCAGGCCCGGCACCCGCACCAGCGCCTCGCTGGCGTTGATCATCGGCCCGGCGCGGCGGATCTCGTCCTGGTCGACGACGCTGATCGCATAAGGCGCATCGTGCGCGGCCCGGCCGGCGGGCGAGCCGGTGATGACGACGGTCTGCTGGGCGCGCGCCGGCAAGGCGGCGAGGCAGGCGAGCGCAATGGCGTGCATGAGTCTCATGACCCGAATGACATCGTGCCGCGGCGATCCTGCCAAGGGCGCGAAAACCCGCAATCGGGGCCCCGGGCTGTGTCGCGCCGGCACATGCCGCGCCGGCCCGGATCTCGGCGCCTCGGATCCCGGCACGTCCCTCGGCGCATCCCCTCGGCGCATCCCTCGCGCGGCGGGCGCGGCGGCCTTAGACTCGGCCACGCGCGACATCGCATGCGGCCGGGCGCGGACCCGGCCGACCTCATGGACCCACCGCCCATCGAACTGGTCGAGCCGGCCGAGCCGGCGCTCCTCGACGCCACCCGGACGATCTTCCGCGAGTACGCCGGCGCGCTCGGGGTCGACCTGTGCTTCCAGGGCTTCGAGCAGGAGCTGCTCGAGCTGCCGGGCGACTATGCACCGCCGCACGGCGCGCTGCTGCTGGCCTTCGTCGACGGCGCGCTGGCAGGCTGCGGCGCGGTCCGCCCGCTGCCCGAGGTCGACGAGCCGAATGCCTGCGAGATGAAGCGGCTGTTCGTGCGCCCGGCCTTCCGCCGCCTCGGGCTGGGGCGCACGCTGGCGCGCGCGCTGATGCTGCGCGCGCTCGGCGCCGGCTACTCGGCGATGCTGCTCGACACGCTCGACGAGATGGAGGCCGCGCGCGGGCTGTATGCGTCGCTCGGCTTCGTCGAGGTGGCGCCGTACTACTACAACCCCATCCCTGGCGCCCATTATCTGAAGGCCGAGCTGTGAGGCCGGCCCCCCCACCGCCCCACGGGAGCGCGACGATGAACCGATTCCGCCAACTGCTCAAGTCCGCCGGCAGCCACCCGCCGGTGGGAACCTGGATCATGTCCGCCAGCGCGATCGTCGCCGAGGCGGTCGGCTACGCGGGCTTCGACTTCGGCGTCGTCGACATGGAGCACAGCCCGCTGGACCTGCGCGACGTCGTCGCCCTGCTGCAAGCGGTGTGCAACACCAAGATGGTGCCGGTCGTTCGCGTGCCGTGGAACGAGCCGGTGGTCGTCAAGCGCGTGCTCGACGCCGGTGCGACGACGGTCATGTTCCCGTTCGTGCAGAACGCCGACGAGGCGGCGCGCGCGGTCGCCGCGACGCGCTACCCGCCGGCCGGCGTGCGCGGTGTCGCCGGGATGAGCCGCGCGACGCAGTACGGCACGCGCGCCGATTTCATGGCTGCGGCCGACCGCGAGATGGGCGTCATCGTCCAGCTCGAGACGCCGCAGGCGCTCGACGCGCTGGCCGAGATCGCCGCCGTGCCGGGGGTCGATGCGCTCTTCATCGGCCCGGCGGACCTGTCGGCGGCGATGGGCCACCCGGGGTACAGCCTGCACCCGGCGGTGCTGGACCGCATGACGCGCGCCGCCCGGCTGGCGGACGAGCTCGGCAAGCCGATCGGCACGCTCGGCGGCAGCGCGCCGGCGGTGGCGCAGTACCGCGCCGCGGGATTCCACTATGTCGCCGTCGGCGCCGACCTCAGCCTGATGATGCAGGGCGCACGCGCCGCGCTGGCGGCGTTGCGCGGCGGCGACGGCGAGGCGCATGTGCATACGCTGGCCGAGGGCACACTGACCGGCGCCGCACCGGCCAGGGCCTGAACGACGCGCCGCCGCCGAGCGCCGGCGCGCGGGCCGCGCGCGATCAGGGCAGCGCCGCCAGCGCGCCTCGCACCTCGTCGACGCTGAGGATCTCGGTGAGCAGCGTCGGCTCGGCGCCGCCGGGCGCGTACAGCGCGTAGACCGGCACGCCGCTGCGCCCCAGGCGCGCGAGCTCGGCGGTGATCGCATCGTCGCGCCGCGTCCAGTCGGCGCGCAGCCGCAGCACGCGGCGCTCGGCGAAGGCCGCGTCGACGCGCGCGTCGGCCAGCGTCGTGCGCTTGTTGTACTGGCAGGTGACGCACCAGGCGGCGGTGAAGTCGACGAAGACCGGCTGCCCGGCTGCGGTCGCCGCCGCGACGCGCTCGGCCGACCACGGCTGCCAGTCGCCGTCCGCCGCGGCCATCGCCACGCCGGCGTCGCTGCGCAGCGCCGGCAGCGTCCAGGCCAGCGCCGCCGCCAGCAGCAGCGCGCCGACGCCGCCGAGGGCGCTGCGCGTGCGCCGCGCGTGCGCCGCGCCGCCCAGCGCCCAGGCCAGGAAGGCCAGCGCCACCAGCGCGCCGAGCAGCGCGGCCACCGCGTCGATGCCCGCCTGCTGGCCCAGCACCCAGACCAGCCAGACGACGGTGGCGAACATCGGGAAGGCCATCGAGCCCTTGAAGGTCGCCATCCAGGGCCCCGGGCGCGGCAGCGCGCGCGCCAGCGCCGGCCAGGCGCTGGCCGCGAGATAGGGCAGCGCCATCCCGAGCCCGAGCGCGCCGAAGACCGCCAGCGCCTGTGGCGCCGGCAACGTGACCGCGAAGCCGAGCGCCGCACCCATGAACGGCGCCGTGCACGGTGCCGCCACCGCGACCGCGAGCACGCCGGTCAGCGCCGAATCCGCCAGCGGGTGGCGCAGCTGCATCGTCGCCAGCCGGTCCGGCAGCAGCTGGCCGAACTCGAACGCCCCGGCCAGGTTCAGCCCGATGATCGTGAACAGCGCCGCCAGCGCGGCGACGACCAGCGGCGACTGCAGCTGGAAGCCCCAGCCGAGCTGCTCGCCGCCGGCGCGCAGCGCCAGCAGCAGCGCCGCCAGCGCGAGGAAGGAGACGACCACGCCCGCCGCATAGGCCAGCCCGCCGGCGAGCAGCCGGCCGCGCTCGCCGGCATGCTGCGCGAAGCCGAGCACCTTGAGCGACAGAACCGGGAAGACGCAGGGCATCAGGTTGAGCAGCGCGCCGCCGGCGAGCGCGAACAACAGCGCCAGCGGCAGGCCGAGGGTGCCGGCCGCGGCCGGGGACGCGGCCGGGCTGGCCGCATTGCCGGCGGCAGCGCCGCCCGGCGCGGGTGGTGACGGCGATGGCGCCGTGTCCACGGCCGCTGCCGCGCCGACCGGCGGCCACGTGCCGGCCACCGCGACCGTGATCCGGACCCCGGCGGTCTCGCCCGGCGCGGTCAGCACCGCCGGGATCGACGCCGGGCCGGCACTGCGCTGCGGGTCCAGCGGCAGCTCGGCGGTCCAGTCCTGGCCGTCCCAGCGCGCGGCCGGCAGCGCGGCGTTGTGGATCACGCCGCCGACCTCGGGGAAGAACGCCAGCTCGCGCCCCTTCCACGACGGCGGCAGCCCGGCCACGCGCAGCTTCAGCACGCCGCCGGCGACCTCGGCGCCGGCCTCGGCGCCGGGCGGCGCGACTGGCAGCGCGGCGCGTGCAGCGTCGAAGTCGGCCGCGTGCGCCGCGCTCGCGGCCGGCGCCGGCACCTGCAGCCTGAACTCGCCGCCCTCCGGGATGCAGATGTCCCTGCACACCAGCCACTCGGCGCGCAACGCGACCTCCAGCGCCTCGGCGGCGAATCCTTGCGGGACGGCGAGCTCGACCGGCAGCAGCAGCCGGCCGTCGTAGCCGTAGTTCATCAGCGGGCCGAGCGGCACGCGCTGCGGTGTCGGCCACGCGATCTCGCCTGCGCTCGCTCCGGCCGGCAGGGTCCACGCGAAGGTCGTCGGCAGCCCGGCGTCGCCCGGATTCTTCCAGTAGGTATGCCAGCCCGGCTGATGCTCGATCAGCAGCCCGAGCGCGATCGTGCGGCCCGGCACGACGCCCTCGGGCGCGTGCACGACGAGCTCGGCGCGCACCTGCGGCGTGACGACGACAGCCGAAGGCGCCGCCGCCGAGGCGGCCGAGCAGGCCAGCAGCGCGAAGGCGCTGGCGACGAGGGCGGAACGAGGACGCATCGTGGGGATTCGGATTCAGCGGACGCGAGCGCGGTTCCACGCTTCGGGGCGGGGCGGGGCGGGGCGGGGCGGCCCGGC
>JACPVA010000161.1 GCA_016191995.1 Burkholderiales bacterium
GCCGCCGCGCCCTTGCAGCCCGCCGCGCTGGCCGCCGCGCCCGCGCAGCCCGTCGCGGCGGCATCCCCGGCACCCGCTGTCCCGTCCGGCAAGCTGCCGCACGCCTCGCCGTCGGTGCGCCGGCTCGCGCGCGAACTCGGCGTGCCGCTGGGCGAGGTCCCCGGCAGCGGGGCCAAGGGCCGCATCACGCACGAGGACGTGCAGCGCTTCGTCAAGGGCGTGATGGCAGGCGACGTGCAGACCGCGCAGCAGAAGTCGCGCGCCCCGGCGGCCGCGCCGGCCGCCGCCGCCGCTGGCGCCTTCCCCGGCCTGCTGCCCTGGCCGCAGGTCGACTTCGCCAAGTTCGGGCCGGTCGAGCGCAAGCCGCTGTCGCGCATCAAGAAGATCAGCGGCGCCAACCTGCACCGCAACTGGGTCGTCATCCCGCATGTCACGAACCACGACGACGCCGACATCACCGAGCTGGAAGCCTTCCGCGTCCAGCTCAACAAGGAGCACGAGAAGAGCGGCATCAAGGTCACGATGCTGGCCTTCATGATCAAGGCCGCGGTCGCGTCGCTGAAGAAGTTCCCCGAGTTCAACGCCTCGCTCGACGGCGAGGAGCTGGTGCTGAAGAACTACTTCCACATCGGATTCGCCGCCGATACGCCCAGCGGCCTCGTGGTGCCGGTGATCAAGGATGCCGACCGCAAGGGCATCCTGCAGATCAGCCAGGAGATGAACGAGCTGGCGAAGAAGGCCAGAGACGGCAAGCTCGCGCCGGCGGACATGAGCGGCGGCTGCTTCAGCATCAGCAGCCTGGGCGGGATCGGCGGGCGCTACTTCACGCCGATCATCAACGCGCCCGAGGTCGCGATCATGGGCGTGTGCCGCAGCACGACCGAGCCGCGCTGGGACGGCCGTGCCTTCCAGCCGCGCCTGATCCTGCCGCTGTCGCTGTCGTGGGACCACCGCGTCATCGACGGTGCCGCCGCGGCGCGCTTCAACGTCCATTTCGCGTCGCTGCTGGCGGACTTCCGCCGCATCGCGCTGTGAACCGGGAGGCATGACGATGGCCACGGTCGAAGTCAAGGTCCCGGATATCGGTGACTTCAAGGATGTCGCCGTCATCGAGTTGCTGGTCGCGCCCGGCGATGCGGTCGCCGTCGAGCAGAGCCTGATCACGGTCGAGAGCGACAAGGCGTCGATGGAGATCCCGTCGTCGCACGCCGGCGTCGTCGAGTCGATGAAGGTCGCGCTCGGCGACAAGGTCAGCGAAGGCTCGGCGATCCTGACGCTGCGCGTCGAGGGTGCGGCCGAGGCGGCGCCGGCGAGCGCAGCGGCGGCACCCGCGGCCGCGGCGCCGCAAGGGGCGCCGCCGCCCGCCGCGCCGGCGCCCGCGGCCGCCGTCCACACCGGCGGCGCGGAACTCGAGTGCGACATGCTCGTTCTCGGCGCCGGCCCGGGCGGCTACTCGGCCGCGTTCCGCGCCGCTGACCTCGGGATGAAGGTCGTGCTCGTCGAGCGTTACGCGACGCTGGGCGGCGTCTGCCTCAACGTCGGCTGCATCCCGAGCAAGGCGCTGCTGCACGTCGCCGCGGTGATCGACGAGGTCGCGCATTTCGGCGCCCTCGGCGTCGAGTTCGGCGCGCCGCAGGTCGACCCGGCCAAGCTGCTCGCGCACAAGAACAAGGTCGTCGGCAAGCTGACCGGCGGCCTGGCGGCGATGGCCAAGATGCGCAAGGTCACGATCGTTCGCGGCTACGGCGTCTTCGCCGACCCGCACCATGTCGTCGTCGAGGAGACGACCGGCGACGGCCAGGCCAAGACCGGGGCGACGAAGACCGTCAAGTTCGGCCAGTGCATCGTCGCCGCCGGGTCGCAGGCGGTGCGGCTGCCGTTCCTGCCCGACGACCCGCGCATCGTCGACTCGACCGGCGCGCTGCAGCTGCGCCAGCTGCCGAAGAAGATGCTCGTCATCGGCGGCGGCATCATCGGCCTGGAGATGGGGACCGTCTACTCGACGCTGGGCGCGCGGCTGGACGTGGTCGAGATGCTCGACGGCCTGATGCAGGGCGCCGACCGCGACCTCGTCAAGGTCTGGCAGAAGATGAACACGCGCCGCTTCGACCAGATCATGCTGAAGACCAAGACGGTCGGCGCCGAGGCGACCCCGGAGGGCATCCGGGTCCGCTTCGAGGGCCTGGACGGCAAGGCGAGCGACGGGCTGTACGACCTCGTGCTGCAGGCGGTCGGGCGCAGCCCGAACGGGCGCAAGATCGGCGCCGACAAGGCCGGCCTGGCCGTCGACGGGCGCGGCTTCGTGCCGGTCGACGTGCAGATGCGGACCAACGTCGCGCACATCTTCGCCATCGGCGACATCGTCGGCCAGCCGATGCTGGCGCACAAGGCGGTGCACGAGGCGCATGTCGCGGCCGAGGTCGCCGCCGGGCACAAGAGCGCGTTCGACGCGCGCGTGATCCCGAGCGTGGCCTATACCGACCCCGAGGTCGCCTGGGTCGGGCTGACCGAGGACGAGGCCAAGGCCAAGGGGGTCAAGGTCACGAAGGGCCTGTTCCCGTGGACCGCCAGCGGGCGTGCGATCGCGAACGGCCGCGACGAGGGCTTCACCAAGCTGCTGTTCGACGAGGCCACGCACCGCATCGTCGGCGGCGGCATCGTCGGCACGCACGCCGGCGACATGATCGGCGAGGTCGCGCTGGCGATCGAGATGGGCGCCGACGCGGTCGACATCGGCAAGACCATCCACCCGCACCCGACGCTGGGCGAGAGCATCGGGATGGCGGCCGAGGTGGCGCACGGCTCGTGCACCGACATGCCGCCGGCGCGGCGGTGATATCGCGTTGTGTTCGATCGGCTGAAAAGCCTGAGGACGCGGCGGGGCCTGTTATGTCCCCCCGAGCGCCCCTCCTGTAGCGGCCTGCCGCGACCGGCGCATGCCAAGGACGGCGGGTGCCCTTGCCCTCCATGCCCGAGGACAGTGCCCCGGGCGCTCGCCAGGCACAAACAGTCCGCAGGACTTTCTGTGTCCGGGCTCGCTCCCCCGCCAGCGGCCTTGCGGCCGCTGGCTCCTCCTTTACTTCCGGTCAAGGGCACCCGCCGTCCTCGGCAGGCCACCGAGCGGGTGTTCGACGGTCGAATACCGACTCCGCTGCCCGCTTCCCCGCGCCGTGCGGCGAAATAGGTTCGCCCGCACGCGCTTGTGCACGCCAGACGATGCGACGTGATGCCCGCCTACGAAGCCGGCCGCTTCGCGAATGCGCTGCACCAGCCGCGCGCGTCGACCTGCGTGCCCGGGAACAGCGGGCACGCGGCGACCGCATCGCCGGGCCTGCCCTGCCACAGCGCGCAGACGGTGCAGCGCTGGCCTGCAGCGTACTGCTTGAAGCGCGACTTGTCGGCACGCGCGGCGTCGGCGACGTAGCCGAGCGCCCGCGCCTGCGGGCTGGCCTCGTCGACCATCGCGGCGCGCGCGCCGCCGGCCAACAGTGCGGCGCCGGCGGCGGGCACGATGCGGATGAAGCGGCGGCGTGTGGTCTGCATGCCCGGCCTCCTGGTGCGCGTCAGCGGATATCGCCCACGTGCAGATCGAAGCGTCCCTGCGCGCGGTCGGCGAAGAAGTGGCGCAGCGTCTCGCGCACGGTGCGGAAGGCGATCTCGTCCCAAGGCACCTCGTGCTCGGCGAACAGCCGCGCCTCGATCGTCTCCGGCCCGGGCGCGAAGCGGTCGTCGAGCAGCCGCGCGCGGTAGAAGAGGTGCAGCTGCCCGACCGGGACGACGTTCAGCACCGTGAACAGGCTCTCGAGCTCGATGCGCGCGCCGGCCTCCTCGTCGGTCTCGCGGCGCGCGCCTTCCTCGGTCGTCTCGCCGAGCTCGAGAAATCCCGCCGGCAGCGTCCACAGCCCGCGCCGCGGCTCGATCGCGCGCCGGCACAGCAGCACGCGCTGCTCCCACACCGGCACCGTGCCGACGACGTTGATCGGGTTCTCGTAGTGGATCTCGCCGCAGGCCGTGCACACCGCGCGCTCGCGGTTGTCGTCTGCGGGCACCTGGTAGGCGGCCGCGGCGCCGCACAGGCGGCAGTGCTTGATGCGGCGGGCGACGAGCATGGCGGCAGTTTAGCGGCCGCCGCATGGCATCATCGGCTGCCGTCGCGGCGAAGCTTGCGCCGAAGGTCGCGGCACCCGCCGCGTGCCCGATCCGCCCCCGGGCCACGGCCTTGCTGCCGACGACCTGCAGGCCCGCTGCTTCGCCCGCCGGTCCCGACCTCCACGATCCGGGGCGCCGCTCCGGATCAGGTCCAGATCGACCCTGCCCGGAGATGGTCCGATGCCGCTGGCCCTTTACAGCTTCTTCCGCTCGTCCGCTTCCTACCGCGTGCGAATCGCGCTCGCGCTCAAGGGGCTGGCCTGGGACTATCGCGCGGTCGACCTGCCGGCCAAGGAGAATCTGGCCGAGTCCTACGGCGCGGTATCGGCGTCGCGCCTGGTGCCGCTGCTGGTCGACGGCGATGCTGCGCTGACGCAGTCGCTGGCGATCATCGAGTATCTCGACGAGACGCACCCCGAGCCGCCGCTGCTGCCGGCCGACGCGCTCGGACGCGCGCGGGTGCGAGCGATCGCGCTCGACATCGCGTGCGAGATCCACCCGCTGAACAACCTGCGCGTGCTGCGTTACCTCGCCGGGCCGATGAAGCTCGGCGAGGACGAGCGCAACCGCTGGTACCGGCACTGGGTCGAGACCGGGCTGGAGGTCGTCGAGCGCCAGCTCGCCGCGCGCCCGGGCCGCTACTGCCATGGCGACGCGCCGACGCTGGCCGACTGCTGCCTGGTGCCGCAGATCTTCAACGCCCGGCGCTACGAATGCCGGCTCGACCACGTCCCGAACGTGATGCGCGTCTTCGACGCCTGCATGGCCTTGCCGGCATTCGAGCAGACGCGCCCCGAGCGCTGCCCCGACGCGACGCCGTGACGCCGCCGGTGTTGCGGCCGGACTGGCCGGCGCCGGTCGGCGCGCTGTGCAGCACGCGTGCCGGCGGGGTCAGCAGCGGCGACTTTGCGACGCTCAACCTCGGCCGCGCGGTCGGCGACGATCCGGCGGCGGTGGCCGAGAACCGGCGCCGTTTCGCCTCCTGGCTCGACGGCGCGCAGCCGGTCTGGCTGCGCCAGGTCCACGGCACGCGCGTGCTGCGGCTGACACCGTCCGGGCTGCATGACCCGGACGCGGAGCCGCCCGAGGCCGACGCCGCCTGGACCGACGCGCGCGGCCTGGCCTGCGTGGTGCAGGTCGCCGACTGCATGCCGGTGCTGCTGGCCGCCGCCGACGGCCGCGCGGTTGCCGCGGCGCATGCCGGCTGGCGCGGGCTGGCCGCCGGCGTGCTGGAGGCGACGCTGGCCGCGCTGCGCGACGGCGCGGGCGTGATGCCGTCCGAAGTCCTGGCCTGGATCGGCCCTTGCATCGGGCCACGCCGCTTCGAGGTCGGCGCCGACGTGCTCGCCGCATTCGGCGGCGCGGCCGCGGGCTCGACGGACTTCCGGCCGCGCCCGCGTCCCGACGGCGGCATGCGCTGGCTGGCCGACCTGCCGTCGCTGGCGCGCGCGCGGCTGCGCGCCTGCGGTGTGGCTTCGATCGGCGGCGGCGGCTGGTGCACCGCCGACGACGCGTCACGCTTCTTTTCGTTCCGCCGCGATGGCGTCACCGGCCGCATGGCCGCTGCCGTGTGGCGGCGCTGACGGCTCCGCGGCCTCGGCCGCGCGCGCGTGCTGCTCGAGCTCGGCCGCTTCGGTCGCCCTGCGCGCGCGGCGGCGCTGCGGGGCGCCCAGGATGTACAGCACGATCCCGAGCGGAAACAGACCGTACAGCAGCAGCGTGATCAGCGCACCCAGGATCGTCCCCTGTGGCGACAGGGCCTCGGCCAGTGCCATCATCAGCACCACGTAGAGCCAGGCGACTGCGATCAGGTGCGTGGGCATCGTAATCCCGTAATGTGAAATTCAGTCCCGTGGTGCGGGATCTTTGTCAAGCGCGGGTAAGCCGCGCGGCTTAGAACCGCGACCAAGACGACAAGGCGGCCGGTCCCGGCGGCGACGAGGAGACGACATTGGGCGACAAGCGTAATCGCGAGGCGGCCGATCCCGCAGCACCGGTCGCGGCTCTCGGGGCCGTGGCAGGGGACATCTGGCAGTCCCTGGGCAACCTGAAGTTGTCGCCGGCGGCGCTGGACGCCATGAAGAGCGACTATGTCAGCCAGGCCAGCGAGATCTGGAACCACGCGCTCGGTGCGCTGGCGCCCGGCCAGGCGCGCCAGCCCAAGCCGATGCCCGACCGGCGCTTTGCCGCCGACGACTGGCGCGACAACCCGGCGGCGGCGTTCGCGGCGCAGATGTACCTGCTGAACGCGCGCAAGCTGATGGAGTTGGCCGAGGCGGTCGAGGGCGACGAGAAGACGCGTGCGCGCGTGCGCTTCGCGGTCCAGCAATGGGTCGACGCGGCGAGCCCGAGCAACCTGCTGGCCTGCAACCCCGAGGCGCTGAACAGGGCGGTGCAGACCCAGGGCGCCAGCCTCGCGCAGGGGATGAAGAACCTGCTCGAGGACCTGCGCAAGGGCCACCTGTCGCAGACCGACGAGAGCGTGTTCGAGGTCGGCCGCAACGTCGCGACGAGCGAGGGCAGCGTCGTGTTCGAGAACGAGCTGTTCCAGCTCATCGAGTACAAGCCGCTGACGGCCAAGGTGCACGCGCGGCCGATGCTGTTCGTGCCGCCGTGCATCAACAAGTTCTACATCCTCGACCTGCAGCCCGACAACTCGGTCATCCGGCATACGGTCGAGCAGGGGCACCGCGTCTTCGTCGTCAGCTGGGCCAACCCGGACGCGTCGCTCGCGCACCTGAGCTGGGACGACTATATCGAGCGCGGCCCGATCGCCGCGATCGAGGTCGTGCGCGAGATCACCGGCGCCGAGACGATCAACGCGCTGGGCTTCTGCGTCGGCGGCACGATCCTGAGCACGGCGCTGGCGGTGCTCGCGGCGCGCGGGCAGCGGCTCGGCAAGCCGCGTTCGCCCGACCACCGCCCGGTGCACTCGCTGACGCTGCTGACGACGCTGCTGGACTTCGCCGAAACCGGGATCCTCGACATCTTCGTCGACGAGGGGCTGGTGCAACTGCGCGAGGCGACGATAGGCGCCGACGCGCCCGGTGGCCCGGCGCTGCTGCGCGGGCAGGAGCTGGCAACGACCTTCAGCTTCCTGCGCCCGAACGAGCTGGTGTGGAACTATGTCGTCGGCAACTACCTCAAGGGCGAGTCGCCGCCGGCCTTCGACCTGCTGTACTGGAACGGCGACTCGACCAACCTGCCCGGCCCGATGTACTGCTGGTACCTGCGCCACACCTACCTGCAAAACGAGCTCAAGCTGCCGGGCCGGCTGACCGTGTGCGGCGAGAAGGTCGACCTCGCGGCGGTCGACGCGCAGGTCTTCATCTATGCGTCGCGCGAGGACCATATCGTGCCGTGGACCTCGGCCTACGCCTCGACGCAGATCTTCCGCGGCGACCGGCGGTTCGTGCTCGGCGCCAGCGGCCACATCGCGGGCGTCATCAACCCGCCGGCCAAGCGCAAGCGCAGCCACTGGACCCGCGACGAGCTGCCGGCGGACCCGCAGGACTGGTTCGACGGCGCCACCGAGCACCCGGGGAGCTGGTGGACGGTGTGGTTCGACTGGCTGGCGACGCATGGCGGCGAGATGGTGCCGGCGCCGAAGTCGCCCGGCAGCCGCCGCCACAAGCCGATCGAGCCTGCCCCTGGGCGCTATGTGAAGGCCAAGGCCTGATTCCCGACCGCCCGCGGCGAATTCGGCGCTGGCCCCTGCGTCCCGGCAATCGGGTCAAGCATGGGTGCGGCGGCGGCGGCCGGGGGCTACATTCCCGTCATCGCAACCTGGAGGAAGAGCCATGAGTCAGAAGGTCGCATACGTCACCGGCGGCATGGGCGGCATCGGCACCGCGATCTGCCAGCGCCTGGCCAAGGATGGGTTCAAGGTCATCGCCGGCTGCGGGCCGACGCGCGACCACCAGAAGTGGATCGAGCAGCAGAAGGCGCTGGGCTACACCTTCCACGCCAGTGTCGGCAACGTCGCCGACTGGGACAGCACGGTCGAGGCGTTCAAGCAGGCCAAGGAACAGCACGGGCCGATCGACGTGCTGGTCAACAACGCCGGCATCACGCGCGACCGCATGTTCCTGAAGATGTCGCCCGACGACTGGCGCGCCGTCATCGAGACCAACCTCAACAGCATGTTCAACGTCACCAAGCAGGTGGTGCCGGACATGGTCGAGCGCGGCTGGGGCCGCATCGTCCAGATCTCGTCGGTCAATGGCGAGAAGGGCCAGGCCGGGCAGACCAACTACTCGGCGGCCAAGGCCGGCATGCACGGCTTCACGATGGCGCTGGCGCAGGAGGTGGCGTCCAAGGGCGTGACCGTCAATACCGTCAGCCCGGGCTATATCGGCACCGAGATGGTGCGCGCGATCAAGCCCGAGATCCTGGAGAAGATCGTCGCCACGATCCCGGTCAAGCGCCTGGGCACGCCGGAGGAGATCGGCTCGATCGTCGCCTGGCTCGCGGGCCCGGACTCGGGCTTCACGACCGGGGCGGATTTCAGCTGCAACGGCGGTCTGCACATGGGTTGAGCCCGGACGAGCAAGCGTCCCTGTGGACGCTCGCTCGGCTGGCGAACGACGGCGCGCGTCCCGCGCGCGCCGGCTGGGGCGAACGGCCGGCTGAAGCCGGCCGTCCAGCCCTTCGGGTGGGCATGGGGCTCCCCCGAGACCCCGCCGGGAGGCGGCCCAGCCAGGATGTCGATGACCGGCTTTCGCCGGCCCGGCTGTGCGGGTGCGACCGATCATCGCCGCGCTCCGGGTAACCGGGGCGGCGGCTCTTGCCAGGCGAGTTCGATCGGCTGGGATACTGCGATTGGCGTTGACCCTTCTCGGCCCTGAGCGGCCGTTGACCGCGCAGGGCCCACGATGCCGTGCCCGCGTTCGAAGGCCCGCGCAGCGAAGCCGGGAGCGGGCCAACCGGGGCGCGCGGCGGAGGCGGTCGGCCCGTTGGGCCGACTTCCCTGCGATGCTCGCGCTCCTGGCCCGCCGCCGAACTCGCTGCGCTCCCTTCGGTCGCTCCGCTCAAACAGTGGCGGCGAGTCAGTTTACGAGGCGCGCTTCGCGCGCGGCCAGGAGCGCTGCGCTTCTCGGCGCCTCCCACGCACGCCCCGGCTGGCCCGCTCCCGGCTTCGCGGCCACGTAGTCGGTGTTCGACCCTCGAACACCACCGCGGGTCCCGCAAGGACGCGGGGGCTCTGCGGCCGGGCGAATAGGCGCCGCCGAGCAGCGCAGCGCAGCGGCGGGAGTCCGGCGCCGCAGGCGACGGACCGGCGAGGAGGATTTATGCGACGACGCGGGAGCGTCGGCGCGA
>JACPVA010000162.1 GCA_016191995.1 Burkholderiales bacterium
CCGCCGCGCCCACCCCGGCGGCACCGATGCCCGCGCGCGCGCCGGCGCCGGCGCTGCCGGCGGTGGCCGCGCCGCTGTCGATCAAGCTCGGCGACCGACCCGAGCAGCGCGTGCCGATGACGCGGCTGCGCGCGCGCGTGGCCGAGCGGCTGCTGCAGTCGCAGCAGTCCAACGCCATCCTGACGACCTTCAACGAGGTCAACATGGCGCCGGTGATGGCGATGCGCAAGAAGTTCCAGGATCGCTTCGAGAAGGAGCATGGCGTCAAGCTCGGCTTCATGAGCTTCTTCGTCAAGGCCGCGGTCGCGGCGCTGAAGAAGTACCCGGTGATCAACGCCAGCGTCGACGGCACCGACATCGTCTACCACGGCTATTTCGACATCGGTATCGCGGTCGGGTCGCCGCGCGGCCTGGTGGTACCGATCCTGCGCAACGCCGACCAGATGAGCTTCGCCGAGATCGAGAAGAAGATCGCCGAGTTCGGCGTCAAGGCCAGGGACGGCAAGCTGTCGCTCGACGAGCTGACCGGCGGCACCTTCTCGATCAGCAACGGCGGCGTCTTCGGCTCGATGCTGTCGACGCCGATCATCAACCCGCCGCAAAGCGCGATCCTCGGCGTGCACGCGACCAAGGACCGCGCGGTGGTCGAGGACGGGCAGATCGTGATCCGGCCGATGAACTACCTCGCGATGAGCTACGACCACCGCATCATCGACGGCCGCGAGGCGGTGCTCGGGCTGGTCGCGATGAAGGAGGCGCTGGAGGATCCGGCGCGGCTGCTGTTCGACATCTGAGCGCCGCGGCCCGCCTGCGTCCGCGCCCGGCCTGAACCGACTTCTTCGACAGGAGGCTGTCATGGGCATCGCCGACGAGCTGACCCGGCTGCAGTCGCTGCGCGACAGCGGCACGCTGAGCGACGACGAGTTCCAGCGTGCCAAGGCGCGCGTGCTCGCCGGCGACGCGCCGGCCCCGGGCATGCGCGAGATCAACCGCCTGCGCCGCAGCCGCAGCGACCGCTGGATCGGCGGCGTCTGCGGCGGCGTGGCGCAGCTCACCGGGGTCGACGCCTGGATCTGGCGCCTGCTGCTGACGCTGCTGGCGCTGTTCGGCGGCACCGGTCTCGTCATCTACCTGCTGCTGTGGATCTTCGTGCCCAGCGAGTGATCCGCGCCCGAGCGAGAACCCGAACACCATGTCCAAAATCTTCGACCTGATCGTCATCGGCGCCGGCCCGGGCGGTTATATCGCCGCCATCCGCGCCGCCCAGCTCGGCCTGAATGTCGCCTGCATCGACGACTGGACCCACGACGCCGGCGGCCCGGCGCCCGGCGGTACCTGCACCAACGTCGGCTGCATCCCGAGCAAGGCGCTGCTGCAGTCCAGCGAGCATTACGAGCACGCGGCGAAGCACTTCGGCGAGCACGGCATCGGCGTCGGCAGCCTCAGCCTGGACCTGAAGAAGCTGATCGCGCGCAAGGACGCGGTCGTCAGGCAGAACAACGACGGCATCCTGTACCTGTTCAAGAAGAACAAGGTCGCCTTCTTCCACGGCCGCGGATCCTTCGTCGCGGCGGTCGACGGCGGCTACGAGATCGCGATCGCCGGCAAGGACGCGCAGTCCCTGGTCGGCAAGCAGGTCGTCGTCGCCACCGGGTCGAGCGCGCGCGCGCTGCCGGGGGTCGACTTCGACGAGGACCGCATCCTCAGCAACGACGGCGCGCTGCGCATCGGCCGCGACGACGGGCAAGTGCCGAAGAAGCTCGGGCTGATCGGATCGGGGGTGATCGGGCTCGAGATGGGGTCGGTCTGGCGCCGCCTGGGCGCCGAGGTCACGGTGCTCGAGGCGCTGCCGACCTTCCTCGGCGCGGTCGACCAGCAGATCGCGCGCGAGGCGCACAAGGCCTTCGTCAAGCAGGGTCTGAAGATCGAGCTCGGGGTCGAGGTCGGCGAGGTGAAGAAGACGAAGAAGGGCGTCAGCGTCGCCTGGAAGGACGCCAAGGGGCAGGCGCAGACGCTGGACGTCGAGCGCCTGATCGTCTCCATCGGCCGGGTGCCGAATACCGCCGGGCTGAACGGCGAAGCGGTCGGGCTCGAGATCGACCCGCGCGGTGCGATCGTCGTCGACGACGACTGCCGCACCAGGCTGCCGGGTGTGTGGGCGGTCGGCGACGTCGTGCGCGGCCCGATGCTCGCGCACAAGGCCGAGGAGGAGGGCGTGGCGGTGGCCGAGCGCATCGCCGGCCAGCACGGCCATGTCGATCTCGACCTCGTCCCCTGGGTCATCTACACCAGCCCCGAGATCGCCTGGGTCGGCCGCACCGAGGAGCAGCTGAAGGCTCAGGGGCGCGCCTACAAGGCCGGCAGCTTCCCGTTCATGGCCAACGGCCGCGCGCGCGCGCTCGGCGACACCACCGGCATGGTCAAGTTTCTCGCCGACGCCAAGACCGACGAGATCCTGGGCGTGCATATCGTCGGCCCGCTGGCCAGCGAGCTGATCGCCGAGGCCTGCGTGGCGATGGCGTTTCGCGCCAGCAGCGAGGACATCGCGCGCATCTGCCACGCGCACCCCTCGCTGTCGGAGGCGACCAAGGAAGCCGCGCTGGCAGTCGACAAGCGCACGCTGAATTTCTGAGCCGTCTGCGGCGCTGCTGCGGTGGGCGTTCGCGCGCTGTACGAGGCCACGCTGGCCGAGCGCGGCTACCGCGCCGACGCGGCGCAGCTGCGCGCGGTCGCCGCACTCGAGCGCTGCGAGAACGAGTGGATCGCCTACAAGGCGCGGCGCAGCAACGCGATCACGAAGCTGATCCGCCGCCCGCCGCTGCCGCGCGGCGTCTACTTGTGGGGTGGGGTCGGGCGCGGCAAGAGCTTCCTGATGGACTGCTTCTTCCAGTCCGTCCCGCTGACGCGCAAGACGCGGCTGCACTTCCACGAGTTCATGCGCGAAGTGCACCGCGAGCTGCAGGACCTGAAGGGCACCGCGGACCCGCTGACGGTGCTCGGCCAGCGCATCGCGCGCCGGCACCGGCTGATCTGCTTCGACGAGTTTCACGTCGCCGACGTCACCGACGCGATGATCCTGCACCGGCTGCTGGGCGCGATGTTCGACCATCGCGTCAGCATCGTCACGACGTCCAACTTCCACCCCGACGGGCTGTACCCGAACGGCCTGCACCGCGACCGCATCCTGCCGGCGATCGCGCTGCTGAAGCAGCGGCTGGAGGTCGTCGACGTCGACGCCGGCGTCGACTACCGGCTGCGCACGCTCGAGCATGTGCGCAGCTACCTGACCCCGCTCGGCCCCGAGGCCGACGCCGCGCTGGCGCAGGCCTTCGACGAGCTGCGCGACGCGCGCGACGAGGACCCGGTGCTGCACATCGAGCAGCGCGTGCTGCACGCACGCCGGCGCGCCGGCGGTGTCGTCTGGTTCGATTTCAAGACGCTGTGCGGCGGCCCGCGGTCGCAGAACGACTACCTCGAGATCGCGTCGCGCTTCCACACCGTGCTGCTGGCGGACGTGCCGCAGATGCCGCCGCGGCTAGCCAGCGAGGCGAGGCGCTTCACCTGGCTGGTCGACGTGCTGTACGACCGCCGCGTCAAGCTGATCCTGTCGGCCGCGGTGGCGGCCGAGCAGCTCTACACCGAGGGGCCGCTCGCGCACGAGTTCGCGCGCACCGTCTCGCGGCTGCAGGAGATGCAGTCGGCCGAGTACCTGGCGCAGGCGCGGCGCGAGGTCGACACGGCGCTGACCTGAGGCGGGCAGCGGCGGGGCCGACGGACGGGCGCGGTGTGGCAGCGGCCCCGGCGCAGCCCGCCTGGGCGCCGTCAGCCGATCGGCTCGATGCGCAGCAGCGCCAAGGAGAGGTTGTCGCCGCCGCCGCGCGCGCGCTGGCGCGCCTTGCCGACCAGCATCTCGCTAGCCTCGCGCGGCGCCAGCCCGGCGACGATCGCGCCGAGCTCCTTCGGCGTGAAGTAGTGCCACAGCCCGTCGCTGCACGCCAGCATCGAGTCGCCGGCCTGCAGCGTCCCGACGCGCCAGGGCGACAGCGGCGGATCGGCGTGCGTGCCCAGGCAGCCGGTCAGCAGGTTGGACTGCGGGTGCGCGGCGGCCTGCTCGTCGGTCAGCTTGCCGTCGTCGATCAGGCGCTGGACGTAGGAGTGGTCGGTCGTTCGTCCGACCAGCTCGGCGCCGCGGAAGTGGTAGACACGCGAGTCGCCGGCGTGGATCGCCTCGCAATGCAGGTCCGGCGTCAGCACGAAGGCCGCGACCGTGCTGTGCGGCTCCTCCTCGGCGGTGATCGCGGTCAGCTTGATCATCATGTGCGCCTCCTGCACCAGGCGGCGCAGCAGCACGACCGGGTCGTCGCTGCCGGGGATGAAGGAGTCGAAGAGCTGGCGTGCGGTCAGCAGCACCTGGTCGGCCGCCTTGCGCCCGCCGCTCTTGCCGCCCATGCCGTCGGCGAGCACCGCCAGCGCGCAGCCGGTCGTCCGCGGGTGCATCAGGATCTCGACCTGATCCTGCTGGTAGGCACGGTCCCCCCGGTGCAGCCCGGTGGCGGCGGCGAGGCGGAAGCGCGCATTCATCGCCAGCGACTATAAACTGCGGCCAGCCTGGGGGAAGCCATGGAAGAGAACCTGCACTCCCTGCATCGTCGCCTGATCGAGCTGCGCATCGAGCACGCAGACCTCGACGAGGCGATCGATCGCGGTGCCGAGGATCCGCTGTGCGACGAGCTGGCGCTGCGCCGGCTGAAGAAGCGTCGCCTGCGGCTGCGCGACGAGATCGCGCGCCTGGAGCAATCCTTGCAGCCGCAGGAGCCGGCCTGAACCACGCGGACCCGGCTGCAGCCGGCGCGCGCGCGGCGCGGCCGCCGGCGCGCCCGCGTGCCGGCGCCACCGCCTCGCTCGCGCAGCGCGTCGCCGACGCCTTCGGCGCCGAGC
>JACPVA010000002.1 GCA_016191995.1 Burkholderiales bacterium
AGACCATCGACTTCGGCATCAACTACTGCCGCGACGGCCAGCCGCCGCGGTCGCTGTCGTGAGGCTGCGCCCATGACGCTGCGCCGCCCTGCCTCGCGCCAAGCTGGGCTCGCACTCTGCCTCGTTGTCATGCTCGGCAGCGGGACGATCGTCCTTGCACAGCCGCAGGACCCCGGACGGCCGTACTGGTCCGACAACTGGCGCGGCTGGCACTTCTACGAGGAGCCGGAGATCCCGCCGCCCGAGCCACCGGCTTCCGCACCGCGGCAGGCTGCACCGGCATCGAGCGCCGCCACTTCACCCAGGCGCTTGCCAGCCAGACCACCCGAGATCGTCGAGTTCGAACGCCTGCAGAAGGCCCTCGAGGAGCGCCGGCACATCGCCATCATGCGGCCGACCGAAGCCAACGTACGCCGCTACATGGAGCTGGAGGCCCAGGTGGTGTCGCGCGCATCCACCTTCGCCGACGTGGCGCAGCGCATCGCATGGGCCAGCCCCGAGCTCGACCCCACGCTCCAGGGACGCCCGGTGAACGCGAAAGCCCTGGAGGTGTTCGACCAGCTTCAAACGGCCCAGCGCAGCCAGTCCATCAGCGCCCTGGGCCGCGACCATGTCCTGTTCTTCTTCTTCCGCAGCGACTGCCCCTACTGCCATGCCTTCGCGCCGACGCTCGAAGCCTTCCAGGCCCGTCACGGCATCAAGGTGGTCGCGATCAGCGTCGACGGCGGCCCGATCCCCGGCTTCGCGGACGCCCGGCGCGACAACGGGATCGCCACCACGCTGCGGGTGACCCAGGTTCCCGCCGTCTACCTCGCCCAGCCCTTCACCGGGAAGATCACCCCGATCGGCTTCGGCGTGCTTTCCGAAGCGCAACTGGTGGAGCGCATCTCGATGGTCGCGGCCTCGCCCGACAGCGCCGCCGCGCCGATCCTGCGCGGGAACGGTGCACTGCAGGCGCATGCCCGCGTAATCGATGCGCGATGAGGCGGCGAACCCACATCCCCGCCGACATGAAGCCGAAGGAGACCCACATGAAGCGTACCGCCTCCCATCGGTCCCTGCACCGCGGAGCGGTTGTCGCCCTGTGCTGCGCCGCCCTCGCGGTGGGCCCAGCGCCTCTGCGGGCCGGCGACTTGAACACCGAGGTGAACAACATGTTCAACAGCCTGGGCGCCATCGGCAACTACACCGCACCGGGAGCGTTCCGGGGGCAGACCTTCAACACCTACACCGGGGGCAGCCTGTTCATGCGGGCACCGAACAAGGTCTACCAGCTCGCGGCGATCCAGTTCCCGAGCGCCCGCGCCGGCTGCGGCGGCATCGACGTGTTTGGCGGCTCCTTCTCGCACATCTCGGCGGCCGAGTTCAAGAACATGCTGCGCAACATCTCGGCCGCGCTGCCGGGCATCGCCTTCCAGCTGGCGCTGGAGTCGGTCTCGCCGCTGCTGGGCGGGCTGACCAAGTGGGCCAAGGGCCTGGAGACTTGGATCAACAACGCGCGCATCAACTCCTGCGAGACCGCAAAGGCCATCGTCAGCACGGCGGCCGAGGCCGCAGGTTTCAGCTCGCAGGAGGCCTGTTCCGATCTGGCCATTGAGATGGGCCTTGAGACCGATCGGGACGCCGCGCGCCGCCGCTGCGCGACCGACCGCCCCAGCATCCTGGCTTCGGCCCGATCCTCGGGCGACGCCAACATCCGCAACAAGGCGCCCTTCGTCGGCAACCTCACTTGGAAGGCGCTGCAGCGCACCGGCACCTACCTCGACGACCAGGAACGCGAGCTC
>JACPVA010000171.1 GCA_016191995.1 Burkholderiales bacterium
CAAGGAGATGGTGATGCCGGGGGACAACGTCAGCATCACCGTCAAGCTGATCGCGCCGATCGCGATGGAAGAGGGTCTGCGCTTCGCGATCCGCGAGGGCGGGCGCACCGTCGGCGCGGGGGTGGTGGCCAAGATCATCGAATGAGGGAACGACGGATGACGGATGACGGAGGGCGCGCCGCGTCATCCGTCATGCGAGCGCAGCGAGCAGTCATTCGTCATCGCAATCCCACCCCCGCTCTTTGGAGACCCTCATGCAACAGCAGAAGATCCGCATCCGGCTCAAGGCCTTCGACTACAAGCTGATCGACCAGTCGGCGCTCGAGATCGTCGAGACCGCGAAGCGCACCGGCGCGATCGTGCGCGGCCCCGTGCCGCTGCCGACGCGCATGCGCCGCTTCGACATCCTGCGCTCGCCGCACGTCAGCAAGACCTCGCGCGACCAGCTCGAGATCCGCACCCACCAGCGCCTGATGGACATCGTCGACCCGACCGACAAGACGGTCGACGCGCTGATGAAGCTGGACCTGCCGGCCGGCGTCGACGTCGAGATCAAGCTGCAGTAGGCCGCAGCCCCGGCATCGCGGCCCTCGCGCGGGCCGCGCGTGCTATACTGAAAAGCTTCGCCGGGCGACCGGCGTCGCAATGGCCTCCCGATCCTGCCACGCAGTCTCGGGCGGCGAGCCACCCCGGCCAATCGATGTCGGGATCGTGAACGAAAAGGCCGCCGGCGCGCGCACGCCCGCGGCTGGAGAACACCATGAGTCTGAGCAGAAGCCTCGGATTGCTGGGCCGCAAGGTGGGCATGATGCGCATCTTCACCGACGATGGCGACGCCATCCCGGTGACGGTGCTGGACCTGTCCGACAACCGCGTCGCCCAGGTCAAGACCGCGGCGCGCGACGGCTACGACGCGCTGCAGGTCGTCTTCGGCAGCCGCAAGCCCTCGCGCGTCAACAAGCCCGAGCGCGGCCACCTGGCCAAGGCCGGCGTCGAGCCCGGCGAACTGATCAAGGAGTTCCGCGTCAGCGCCGAGGTCGCCGCGCAGTATGCGCCGGGCGCCGCGCTGCCGGTGACGCTGTTCGCCGCCGGCCAGCAGGTCGACGTCCAGGGCCGCTCGATCGGCAAGGGCTACGCCGGGACGATCAAGCGCCACAACTTCCGCTCGCAGCGCGCGTCGCACGGCAACAGCCGTTCGCACAACGTGCCGGGGTCGATCTCGATGGCGCAGGACCCGGGTCGCATCTTCCCGGGCAAGAAGATGACCGGCCACATGGGCGACGAGACGGTGACGACGCAGAACCTGGACGTCGTTCGCGTCGACGAGACGCGCTCGCTGCTGCTGGTGCGCGGCGCCGTGCCGGGCGCGCGGAACGGCCACGTCGTCGTGCGGCCGGCCGTCAAGGCGCGCGCCGCGGCCGCACCGAAGAAGGAGGGCTGAGCATGCAACTCGAACTCCTGAACGAGCAGGGCCAGGCCACCGCGAAGGTCGACGCCCCCGATACCGTGTTCGGGCGCGACTACAACGAGGCGCTGGTGCACCAGGTCGTCGTCGCCTACCAGGCCAACGCGCGCCAGGGCACGCGCGCGCAGAAGGACCGCGGGACGGTCAAGCACTCGACCAAGAAGCCCTTCCGCCAGAAGGGCACCGGCCGTGCGCGCGCCGGCATGACCTCGTCGCCGCTGTGGCGCGGTGGCGGGCGCACCTTCCCGAGCTCGCCGCACGAGAACTTCTCGCACAAGGTCAACAAGAAGATGTACCGCGCCGGCATGGCGTCGATCCTGTCGCAGCTCGCGCGCGAGGGGAGGCTGGCGGTGGTCGACTCGGTCTCGGTCGACGCACCGAAGACCAAGCTGCTGGCGTCCAAGATCAAGGCGATGGGGCTGGATTCGGTGCTCGTGATCGCCGACCAGGTCGACGAGAACCTGATGCTCGCGTCGCGCAACCTGGCCGGCGTGCTCGTGATCGAGCCGCGCTACGCTGACCCGCTGTCGCTCGTGCACTACAAGAAGGTGCTGCTGACCAAGGCGGCGATCGGGCAGCTCGAGGAGATGTTCGCATGAGCACGCCGCGCAAGTTCGACGACGCCCGCCTTGCCACCGTGCTGGTCGCGCCGATCATCTCCGAGAAGGCCACGCGCGTGGCCGAGAAGCACAACCAGGTGCTGTTCAAGGTCCTCAAGGACGCCAGCAAGCCCGAGATCAAGGCGGCGGTCGAGGCGATGTTCAAGGTCGAGGTCGACTCGGTTCGCACCGTCCGCCAGCGCGGCAAGATCAAGCGCTTCGGCGGCCGCCCGGGCCGGCGCGACCATGTCAAGAAGGCCTATGTCTGCCTGAAGCCGGGCCAGGAGCTCAACTTCTCCGGGGAGGGCGCGTAAATGGCCGTCATCAAGCTCAAGCCGACCTCGCCCGGCCGCCGCGCCGTGGTCAAGGTCGTTCGCGACCACCTGCACAAGGGCCCGCCCGAGGCCTCGCTGCTCGAGCCGCAGAAGCAGAACGCCGGCCGCAACCATGGCGGCCGGATCACGATGCGGCACAAGGGCGGTGGCCACAAGCACCACTACCGCATCGTCGACTTCCGGCGCGACAAGGACGGCATCCCGGGCAAGGTCGAGCGCATCGAGTACGACCCGAACCGCAGCGCGCATATCGCGCTGCTGTGCTACGCCGACGGCGAGCGCCGCTACGTCATCGCACCGCGCGGCGTGGACGCCGGGGCGACGCTGCTGTCCGGCGCGGAGGCGCCGATCAAGGCCGGCAACACGCTGCCGATCCGCAACATCCCGGTCGGCTCGACGATCCACTGCGTCGAGCTCAAGCCCGGCAAGGGGGCGCAGATCGCGCGCTCGGCCGGGACCTCGGTCACGCTGATGGCGCGCGAGGGCAGCTACGCGCAGGTCCGCCTGCGCTCCGGCGAGGTGCGCCGAATCCACATCGACTGCCGCGCGACGATCGGCGAGGTCGCCAACGAGGAGCACAACCTGCGCCAGTACGGCAAGGCCGGTGCCCGGCGCTGGAAGGGCATCCGCCCGACCGTGCGCGGCGTGGCGATGAACCCGGTCGACCACCCGCACGGCGGCGGCGAGGGCCGCACCGGCGAGGCGCGCGCGCCGGTGTCGCCGTGGAACACGCTGACCAAGGGCTACCGCACGCGCAGCAACAAGCGCACGCAAGGCATGATCGTCTCGCGTCGCAAGACCAAGTGAGGCCTCGGCGATGGCACGTTCACTGAAGAAGGGTCCGTTCGTGGACCACCACCTGATGGCCAAGGTCGAGAAGGCCGCCGCCATCAAGGACAAGAAGCCGATCAAGACCTGGTCGCGCCGCAGCACCATCCTGCCCGAGTTCATCGGCCTGACGGTGGCCGTGCACAACGGCAAGCAGCATGTCCCGGTGTACGTGACCGACCAGATGGTCGGCCACAAGCTCGGCGAGTTCGCGCTGACGCGCCTGTTCAAGGGCCACCCCGCGGACAAGAAGGCGAAGAAGTAAGGAGCGCACGATGGCAACCGAAACCAAGGCGAGCCTGCACGGCGTGCGGCTGTCGGCGGACAAGGGGAGGCTGGTGGCCGACCTGGTGCGCGGCAAGAAGGTCGACCAGGCGATCCAGATCCTCACCTTCACGCCGAAGAAGGCGGCCGGCATCGTCAGAAAGGTCGTCGAGTCGGCGATCGCCAATGCCGAGCACAACGACGGCGCCGACATCGACGAGTTGCGCATCAAGACGATCCACGTCGAGCAGGGCGCGACGCTCAAGCGCTTCAGCGCGCGCGCCAAGGGGCGCGGCAACCGCATCAGCAAGCCCACCTGCCACATCTACGTGACGGTCGGCAACTGACGAGTCAGGGACACGAACATGGGACAGAAAATCCACCCGACCGGGTTCCGCCTCGCCGTGACGCGGGCCTGGTCGTCGCGCTGGTTCGCGAACAACCGCAACTTCGCCGGCATGCTCGCCGAGGACCTGAAGGTGCGCGAGTTCCTGAAGGCCAAGCTCAAGAGTGCCGCCGTCTCGCGCATCCTGATCGAGCGTCCGGCCAAGAACGCGCGCATCACGATCTACTCGGCCCGCCCGGGGGTCGTGATCGGCAAGAAGGGCGAGGACATCGAGGCCCTGAAGGCCGAGCTGGCGCGCCGCCTGGGCGTTCCGGTGGCGGTCAACATCGAGGAGATCCGCAAGCCCGAGGTCGACGCGCAGCTGATCGCCGAGTCGATCACGCAGCAGCTCGAGAAGCGCATCATGTTCCGCCGCGCGATGAAGCGCGCGATGCAGAACGCGATGCGCCTGGGCGCGCAGGGCATCAAGATCATGTCCTCCGGGCGCCTGAACGGCATCGAGATCGCGCGCTGCGAGTGGTACCGCGAGGGCCGCGTGCCGCTGCACACGCTGAAGGCCGACATCGACTACGGCTTCAGCGAGGCCAAGACGACCTACGGCGTCATCGGCGTCAAGGTCTGGGTCTACCGCGGCGACCGGCTGGCCAACGGCGAGTCGCCCGGGCTGGCGCGCATCGAGGCGGCGGAGGACGATCGCCGTCCGCGCCGCCCCGGCCGACCGGGCGCGCCCGGCCGCGGCCGGCCCGGCGATCGCGCGCCGCGCGCCGCCGAGGGTGGCGAGC